>JAHYJC010000097.1 GCA_019429275.1 Lentimicrobium sp.
AAGGTCACTGAAAACCAGCATCATGACCTTCGGGGCGGGAAACGATCAGGAGTTTATCGGCAAACTCAAACAACTTACCCTCGATCATTTGGCAGACGAGCGTTTCGGGGGCAAGGAGCTTGCTGTTGCCATGGGCATGAGCTGGTCTACCCTCAATCGAAAGTTGCAAGCCCTTACCGGCCAGCATATCAGCCAGTTTATTCGCGAGATCCGCCTGCAAAAAGCACTGGAACTGTTGCAGGAAAAAAATGCCACGGCATCCGAGGTGGCCTACAAGGTTGGCTTTGGCGGTCCGGCTTATTTCAACAAATGCTTTAACGCCTATTTTGGCTTTCCACCCGGGGAGGTAAAGAAAAGGATGGAGGACGGCACCCTGCCCCTGGCAGATGAAAACCAACCCGCAGATGTAAGCTTTTCTGAAACTACTTCTAACTCAATCCTTGACAGGTTTCCAAAACCTTACTTGATCGCTGCCTTTGCCGGACTGGCCCTGCTGATCATAGCCCTGGGCATGGTTTTTCTCGCAAAAAAGGGTGATTCCAGTTTCCTACTTCAGGATCATGAAAAATCTATCGCAGTGCTGCCTTTCAAAAACCTGAGCGGGGAAGCCGACAACCAGTACTTTGCCGATGGCATTACCGAGGACATCCTCAACCACCTGTTCCGCATCAGCGAGCTGCGGGTCATCTCGCGCACCACGGCCGAGCGCTTCCGCGACAGCGAACTGCCCTCCCCAGAGATCGCCAAAAGCATGGGCGTGAACTACCTGCTGGAAGGCAGTGTAAGAAAGCAGGGTGAGCAGGTGCGAATCACCGTGCAGCTGATTGATGGAAAGAGTGACCGCCACCTCTGGTCAGAAAACTATGACCGGCAACTGGCCGACATCTTCTTAATCCAAAGCGACATTGCCCAAAAGGTGGCCAGGGAGCTCAGGGCGGTGTTGTCACCAAAAGAGATTGAAACCATTGAAGCACCTTATACCAAGAATCCTGAAGCCTACGATCATTATTTAATGGGCCGGTTTTATTGGTATAAAATGGGGCCTGAAAATATTGAAAAAAGCATTGAATATTTTGAAAGGGCCATTGCATTAGACCATGAATTCGCATTGGCATATGCTTATCTTGCATATTCTTATTTAATTATGGTTAATTACCAGGGCATTTCTTTAGAAGAAGGGTTGACTCTATCTGAAAGTTTTGCTCAGAAAGCGCTTGACATTAATCCGGATCTTCCTGATGCATACCTGGTTTTGGGAGAAATAAAACGATGGGAATGGAAGTGGGAAGAATCCCGCAGCTTGTTGGCTCGTGCTTTAAATTTAAACCCCAATGACGCCCTTACCATCAATGCTTATGGCGCAATCCTGGCACAATGCAATGAAACAGAAGAAGCCCATAAATATTTAGATATTGCTATTAATCTTGAGCCCTTTCAACCCATTTTCCTCCAGGCAAGCACGTTTTTGCACGCTCAAGAAGGAAATTACCAGAAGGCTTATGAAATACAACTGAAAAGCCTGGAGTTGGCCGGGAGCGAAGCACCTTGGGACCAGTACTGGAATTTATATGCGACCTGTATCTGGCTTAATAGGGAAAAAGAAGCCCTTGAATACCTTGAGAAATTTTTTGAATCCTTCCCGGAACTTATAGATCATATTGAAAAGATTGATACCATTTATCAAAAATCCGGTATCCATGGAATTTTGCGTTGGGTTGGTGCTTTACTTATAGAAAATAACTTTATTGCTTTATCTGCTGAAAATATGGCCGAATTTTATGCTTATATAGATAAGAAGGATAGTGTCCTTTATTGGTTGGAAAAATCTTATGAAAATCGGGAAGTAAATCTTCCTTTAAATATTGTCATGCCTTATTTTAAGCCTTACAGTTCCGATCCCCGCTTCAAGGCCATTGTTGAAAAAACGGGGATGGCGCCTTATTATTATAAGGACCAAAATTAGAGGCCTAGCAAAATCTGGCAAATGGAGTTTTTGATTTGGCCATGAACTTTTAGAGAAAAAAGACGACCATCAGAAATTTAAATTACAACAAAGTCCCGGAAATTACTTCTGTTAACAATAGAAGTCTCAGCCTTGTAAGTTTCAGTAAAAGTTTTGGGCAGTTTTGCAATTTTCACGCCCCACTTGAATTCAAACCCAAAAACACCCCCATCTCTTTCCTCCACAAAGTCAATTTCTTGCTGTTGCTTGGTGCGCCAAAAAAACATTTTAGAAAAAGTGTCTTTATAAATGTTTTGCTTAAGCCTTTCTGAAACCAGAAAGTTTTCCCATAATGCACCTTTATCGACTCTTAAATCAAGCGGGTTGAAATTCCCAATGATCATATTCCTAATGCCATTGTCATAGAAAAATATTTTGCGGTTTTGTTTGATCTCATCGCGCAGGTTGCGACTGAAACTATGAAGCCTGAAAACAATATATCCCTTCTCTAAAACTTCAATATACTTCTGAACCGTGGTTTTATTTATTCCAACAATCTGCGATAATTCATTGTAATTAACTTCATTTCCCATTTGCAGGGCCAGGGCCTGAAGCAGTTTCTCCAGAACTTCCGGTTTTCGAATATCGGAGAAAGCCAGAATATCCCGGTATAAATAACTGTTTACCAGGTTCTTCAGCGTTTCCTTTTCATTTCCCTGATTATTTATTACTTCAGGGTAAAACCCAAACAGCAAGCGGTTCTCAAGTTGCTGTTCTGATTTTAAAAAGCCAATACCCGCTTCGTATTCTTGCCAGGTAATTGGAAACATTTCGTATTCCCACTTTCTGCCAGTCAACGGTTCGTTCAATTCATTTCCCAAATCGAATGAAGATGAACCGCTGACAAACAGCTGAACATCTTTAAACTGGTCGGTAATAATTTTCAATGTAAGCCCAATGCCAGGAATTCGTTGGGCTTCATCAAGGAAAACAATTTTGTTGTCAGCAATTATTGTCCTGATTTGTTCAGTGTTCGGATTTGATAAAAGGCTCCTGATGGTCGGATCATCAGCATCCAGAAATAAATAATTTAACCCATCAAGGATCTTTTTTATCAGCGTGGTTTTTCCTACCTGCCTTGCTCCAACTATTACAATAGCTTTTCCGCTATTGATCTTTTCTTTTATCCTTTTTTCAATGGTCCTGGCAAACATAGTTTTTTTCGAAATTTAAATTTATAATAACCAAAGGTTATAACTAAAAGTCATTATGATATCCAAAAGTAAGTCTTTTATATTTTAATCACAAAGAGATTTAGAAAAAAATTGCATGATTCTTTTCAATATTGAAGCTTGAGCTCCATTTAATTTTTCCTGCCACAGGGAGAGCGTTTCCGAAGAATCCACTCGAAAAACCGGTGCCTTGTAGAGACGTAGCATTAGGGGGATCGTAGAGACGTAGCATGCTACGTCTCTACATATCCAAAATCGGCACCCCGCAGATACGCAATGCCTTGCGTCTCTACCCAAAAAAAACCAACTTTTTTCAAAATTACCATCTGGCAGGGCAAAACCTGTCATTTTCATGGAGAAACATCCGGAAATAAATTTTCACCCCTTGAAACATAAGTAAAATCAATACTTTTAAGCGATTAAGGCCTCCTGCCATGAACAATAATTGAAAGGTTTTGGTCAAATATTTATAGCATTAAAAAAACTTCCAAAACGTGAAAAATAATTTATATTAATTGCTAATTGGCTTAAACGCCTGCTTAATAATTAAAATCTTTTGGAAAAGGTTTGATATGCACTCCGGTAGGTTCTGCCCGAACTTTACAATTGTTAATCGTTACTTGCTTATTTGTCGAACCAAAAACCAAAAGAAATGAAAACACTGGCAAAACTCCTGCTAAGCCTGGCCTGTGTTGCCTTGCTTGCAAATTGTGAAAAAGACCCGCATGTTGCTGGAAATTATGACCCAAACCCGGCAAAAGCCTTCTATGCCGAATTTGAGGTTCGGGATTTTTCCCCTGTGATGGAATACGATGCCATTGCAAAAAACGAGGGATGCACCCGCATCTGGAAGGGCATGGGACACTCCTACCTGTTCGGGAATTTTGATGTGGAAATTTCCCTCATCTGCTATATCCAGCCGGGTGAAAC
>JAHYJC010000047.1 GCA_019429275.1 Lentimicrobium sp.
ATGGCCTCCAACAAATCATTTTCAATAATGTATTTGCGAATTTCGCTTTCGCCTTGTCCTGCATCACCTGTAAACAAAGCCGAACCATTGTGAACAGAAGCAATACGGCTGCCGAGTTCGGTGTCTTTCATTTTACTCAGCATGTGCAAAACAAACATCAACTGTCCGTCATTTACTCGGCTGGTAACGGCTTCTTCTTTGTAGCTGCCCTTCAACATAAAGCGTTTGTCGGTGATAGCTCCTTTAGGTCCAACGCCTAATGCTTTTTTATCAGGTGCCCAGGTTTTACCATAAGGCGGATTGGTGAGCATGAAGTCAAACTTCAAATCTTTGTCAAAACCATAAGCACTCAAGGTGCTGCCATAAGCAATTTTGTCGGGGTCTTCGCCTTTTATCAGCATATCGCTTTTGCAAGTCGCATAAATGAAAGGCGTGCTTTCCTGTCCGTATAAATGAACGGTGGCATTGCTTTTAATCAGTCCATCAGGATTGAGCAAAAAGTTTTTGGCAATGGTGAGCATTCCACCGCTACCCACACAAGGGTCGTAAATCAAATAAGTGCCTTGCTTGATTTTGTCTTTCACCGGCAAGAAAACAAGGTGTGTCATTAAATCAATGATTTCCCTTGGCGTAAAGTGTTCTCCTGCTTCTTCGTTGTTTTCTTCGTTAAATCGTCTTACCAAATCTTCATACACATAACCCATTGCCAATGGTGGCAACTTGTCGGGGTGTAATTCCACTTTTGGAGAACAGAATTTTTCAATCAATGAAAACAGAATATCTGCTTCGTCCAACGTTTCAATTTCATTTCTGAATTTGAATTGCTTGATAATGTCCTGCACATTTTCAGAAAAGCCGTTCAAATAGTTTTCAAAATTACTTCTTAGGTTTTTCGGGTCGTCAAGCAGTTTTTTTAAGGTAAACTTTGAAGTATTGTAAAATGCCAAACCCGAACCGTGTTTGCTGTTGGTCAGCAAGCTGTCTAAGTTTTGGAGTTTGGATTTGTATTCGTTGAAGGTCTTTAAAACCTGTTCTTTGGTTGGTTCTAATAGCAAGTCCAGTCTGCGGATAACTACCATTGGAAGGATAACATCTTTGTATTTTCCTTTTTGGTAGGTATTTACCAAAACATCATCCGCAACTGTCCAAAGGAAGTTAATAACGGGTTGCAGTGATTGTGTATTTAAGCTCATTTCGTATTTATCTTTTCGTTTATTATCAGGTTTCTAAATTACAATTTTAAGTCGCATAACCGTCTTTGGTGCGGTGGCAAAAAATGGCTCTTTTGGTTTTGCGAAGGGTCGGCATGTGTGTCGGGCAAAACCAAATGTGCCATTTGCAGGCTGGCATAGAATTTCAAAATATTTTGTGCGATGGGAAAAAAATTAAAACACAGAAGGGTAGGCAATGAGTGTCGGCTTACTCGTTGTCCGTTTGTTGTATCGTTTTTATGTCTGTGTTCAATTGTCAAAATGGTTTACTTTTTTCTCGTTTAAGTCAGTCGTTTTGTTGTTGTCGTGTCGTTCTCTACGCTTGCTGGTAACTCTGTTATAACCCGGAAAAATTCAAGGTAAGCCCTACGATTTTGGCTGGCTAACCCAAGTTAAGGTTATGGTTATCCGTTTGTAAATTTAAGAGATAAATTTAAAATAAATCATCAAAAGGCGATTTTATTTTTTGAATACTTTTGGTGCTTACATGCGTATAAATTTCAGTTGTCTTGCTGCTCTTGTGTCCAAGCAGTTCCTGAATAAACCTTAAATCGGTACCCGATTCAAGTAAATGGGTGGCATAACTGTGCCTGAGCCAATGCAAGGTTACCGGCTTAGTTATCCCGGCTTTTTTACAGGCCGCTTTTAAAACACTCGCTAAACTTTCTTCTGAATATTGCTCCTCCTTTTTTTGCCCTTCAAATAGCCATACTAAAGGTTTAAATGTGGTATAATAGTCACGCAGCATCAAAATCAGTTTTTCCGAAATGGGTACAACCCTGTCTCTTTTCCCTTTGGCCTGACGGATGATCAACAACCCGCGATTTCTGTCAATATCTGCAGGCTTCAGGTTAATCAATTCGCTCCTTCGCAACCCGCAGGCATAAATCACACTGAGCATGGTCCGGTGCTTTACATTCGGTAATGCCTCAAGAATAGCTTTCACCTCCTCCTTGCTCAGCACATTGGGCAATTTATGCTCTCGCCTGGGCCGGTGAATCAGCTCTGGGTCAAGTTGACGGTTTTCGACAGTTTTGAAAAAAAGCTTGATTGCATTGACAATCTGGTTCTGAAAACTACTGCTGTATTGGTTGGCCAGAATATAGCGGTTGTTGAATTCAATAACATCATCGTTACTTATGGTGCTGATATCTTTTGTACTGAAATACCTCAGAAAAGTACGAATACTGTCAGTATATGTTTTAATGGTGCTTTCGCTATAGCGTTTGCTGCGAAGCCAGATAGTGAACTTTTTCACTTTCTCCGAAGCAACAGCAGTAAGTTCAGGCAAAACTGATTTTGGCGCAGCTGGCTTATCTTCTTTTGTCCCGCTAACCGTCAGTCGGCTCTTTTTTAAAGCATCCATATCCAGCCAGGCTTTTCCCCTGAAAGCTTCAAACAGCGAGTTGATCGTCTCCCGGTTATCGGGATAATGCCAGCATTTCATACTGCGGCTCCAGGTGGCACCGGGTACAGTTTTCAAAATACCGGTAATTTCCGGATTGTATTCCGATTCAGCACAGATGCGCTTCTCTCCCTTGTATTCAACTGCCTTTAAAGTAATTACCAATTGCGAACCCATCGTAACAAAATCGCTTTATAAGAAGATTCAATGTTAGTCAAAAAAATGACAAGAACTAAATATAAATTCAAATACAACACTGATACTGCAAAATTCAGTTTCACTGTCTGTATTTACAAGGATTCCGGTTAAAATTAATTTTGATAAAAGCATGCAGAAAAACAAAAACTCATATTCAAATATTTATAAAAAAAAAGCCGGATCTGGCTAACCAGTCCGGCCTTTTTAAAACCTTTAAATAATTGAAATTCAGTCTTTACTTTATGATGGCAAGCCTGTAGGTTTCAGCACTTTTTGCACCTGTCACCGTCACCAGGTAAATGCCATTGTTTAGTGTGCTTACATCCAGATTAAGCGAATCTGAATTCCTGTCAGCCAGCTGAAGTGTTCTGATCTGTTTTCCTGAGACATCAGCAATGGTTATCAACGAAGCTCCTTCAATTTTGCTGAGGCCGGTCAGGGTGGCAAAAGTACGGGCCGGGTTTGGATAAACACTAAGGTTTTTGGTAAGTATAAGTTCAGTTCCAACCGTCGAACGGGTAACAAAATTTGAAACATAAATGAGGGTTGGCGTTCCGCTGTAATTTTCGAGAGGGAGCACTGTAAGTCTGTATGCTGTGGCTTCTTCCAACTCTTCAACCGGGGTAATGGTAATCATGGTTTTTTCGGCGTTCACTTCGGCGGTAAATTCAACCGGGGTAAGTTCAGCATCCACTTTTTCAAGGCTAACTACGGTATTTACATTTCCCGGGGTGAGCTCTTCGCCTCCGATATGTCTTACCGGCTGACTGAATTCAATAAGCAGTGGCTCTTCGGTATAAACATTGGTAGCGTTGTTAGGTGGATCAGAGTTTATGAGGGCACCTGTGAGGGTAGCATAGGCCGCCTGAAAAATTTCCTGGGTTGTATTTTCCTGCAGGAAAATAGCAACTGCCAGATCATCCATCTCTTCAACATGGGTTCCGGTCATATCAACTTCAAAGTTAACCGGCAGGGGAACATTGCTTTCCAGAATGGCAGGAGTTCCGTTGCCATTGGGCAATATCCTCATCATTACATGGTGGAACTGTGTTTCACCATTGTTGCCGACATTTCCTGTGGTCATATTTTCAAAGACCACCACATGCAGGGTGACATTATCAATATCGGTATAAGCAGTCACATCACCTGCAATTTCTACAACATTACCTTCAATGGTATAATATCCTTCGATTTTTACAAAGGCAGGTTTGGCAATTTGGCTGTTAAAAGCAGCATTGACAGCAGCAGCACTTGTTGCAACATTTTTTCCATCGACAAATAACATAGGAACTGCATTTACACCGTAAAAAGTACGACGGGTTCCACCTTCAGCAGTATAGTAGGGATCTCCCGGAGCGGGCCAGCTCATCTGGTATTTTACCAGAACCAGTTCATCGCCATGCTGAGCAATAAATGGGTTGAAAACACCGTTGTTAAATGAAGCACAGGGAGCACAGGTGCTGCTGGTAAATTCCTCGAACAATGGCAGCCTGCCAAGGGTTTGTGTAGGAATGTGAACACTCATGCTGAGTGAGTCATTGGCCGGAACATCGTCGGGAATAGCTGATCCGTTTACCTGATCGATCCATGTCATAAGGTTGTAAACCCCAGCCGGAAGGTCAATCTGATCGGTAAAAGTAAAGGCAAGACTGTTGCCTAATGTCAGATTTTGGCCGCTCAGGGTTTGTGAGTGAATCTCAGTATCATCGATCTGCCAGTTAAATCTGGCAGAAGTAACAGGTGTAAGTCCAAAATTCACGACTCTTACTGAAACCGGCTGCTGTCCCGTAAAGTATTTTGGAACATCAATCGAGCTCATGGCCAAATCATTTTCGGCAGGTATCAGCAATACAAAATCATCAAGATACCAGTAATTGATGTTATAGCTGCTCCCGCTAAAGAAGATACATAGTTGGAAATCAGCGCTGTTTAGCAGCGGATCTGTGATAACAATCGAAAGCTCCTCGGCTGTAACACCTGAAGTAACTGTGCGGGCCCACACATTGGTCCAGGCACTGCCGCCCGAACGGATGTCAACTCCAATCTGGTAAGAACCGCTGTAATGATCAATGGTTTGTTTGAACTGAAACAGTGCAGTAGTTTTGCCTGTAAGATTGAGTGTTGGTGAAATCAGGCGGGTTGTGGTGTTAAATTGAGGAGACCAATTCATTCGCGCTTCGGGTACCTGACCTCCGGCATTGGTGGTTTGGGTTACCGACCAGTTTCCGGGTTGGCCATCAATACTCCAGCCTGCAGGTGGCATTACGCCTCCCGAAAAATCTTCATTCAATACTACCTGAGCAAATGCGCCAAAGCTCAGCATCAAT
The DNA here is from genome assembly GCA_019429275.1 of Lentimicrobium sp. Classification (GTDB taxonomy): domain Bacteria; phylum Bacteroidota; class Bacteroidia; order Bacteroidales; family Lentimicrobiaceae; genus Lentimicrobium. The sequence goes on from JAHYJC010000047.1 coordinate 5,142, forward strand.
GCTAAAACAATGATTAAGGTTTTTTTCATAGGTTTTGGTTTTTGTTAAGGTTTGTAATGGATTGATGGATTTATTAACGCTTCAGTTGCAAAAAAAAATTTATAAGCCTTTGACTGGCAACTGACTTATATTAAAAAAAATTTTAACATGTCTTTTACAAAAATAAACTAAAACGATTAGTAAAGCATATTTTTTTGAAAGTTTTTAATTTTTTTTATCAACATAAATCAGGCTTACAAAAATCGAAGGTATTTAGAAATGTTCTAAATTAGCAGATTCAAAATAAAAGCATGAAAACCTATTATACAGAACTTACACTTCCAGTAAGCGGCATGAGCTGCACCGCCTGTGCTTCCAGTGTTGAAAGTGTGCTAAAATCGCAGAGCGGAGTGATTTCAGCAGAAGTCAATTATGCCACATCCTCTGTCAGAATAAAGTTTGACCCCATGGCAGCCGATCTTTTTCAGCTTCAGCAGGCACTGAAACCCATAGGTTACGATCTGGTAACGACCACCCAAAACAGCAGTGAAGTTTTCGGAGACCTCGAAGAAATTCGATACAAACTCCTGAAAAACAAACTCATAGTTGCCATTATTTTTTCCTTGCCCGTATTTTTCATTTCCATGATCTGGCATCATACCAGCCAATTGATGCAATATATGCTACTGGCTTTGAGCCTGCCGGTCATTTTTTATTCGGGCCGCGATTTTTACCTTACCGCATTCAGGCTGGCACGCATTGGAAAAACCAATATGGATACGCTGGTGGCTCTGGGAACCTCAGCAGCCTTTATACTCAGCCTTATAAATACCATCGCCCCCCGTTTGCTTGGTGCGAGTGGCATTACTGGATATGTCTATTATGAATCGGCTGTCGTTATCATTACCTTGATATTGCTTGGCAGATTTCTTGAGGAAAGAAGCCGAAACAAAGCCTCTGCAGCCATAAAAAGCCTGATGAGCCTTCAACCCGATATTGTGATCAGAATAAACGATGAACAACAGGAAACCATTTCTATAAACGAACTTATGCCGGGAGATACGGTTTTGATAAAACCCGGAAACACCATTCCTGTGGACGGAATCATCACCAAAGGCAATTCCTGGATCGACGAAAGTATGATGAGTGGCGAACCTGAACCCGTTTACAGGCAGCTCGATGATCAGGTACTTGCCGGCACCCTGAACAGTAAGGGAGCTTTGGAAGTAAAGACGCTGAAAACAGGTGCTTCAACCACCTTATCGCGCATCATAGCCATGGTCCAGGAGGCGCAGAATTCCAAACCACCGGTACAGTTACTGGTCGATAAAATTTCTGCAGTATTTGTTCCGGTAGTTATCCTTATAAGCCTCATAACCTTTGCCGGATGGTTTTTCGTATTTCCGGAACAACCGGCTGCATATGCCATTGTTACTTCCATTAGCGTGCTTATCATTGCCTGCCCATGTGCCCTTGGACTTGCCACACCAACCGCCCTGATTGCTGCCATAGGACATGGCGCAAAAAAAGGGATTCTTTTTAGGGATGCAACGGGCATTGAATCGGCCGGTAAAACGAATACCCTGCTTATTGATAAAACCGGAACCCTGACCCTGGGTAAACCTGCACTAAGCAAAGTTCATTTTACTGATAAAAAGGATGAAAAACGGACAAAGCAGATTTTTGCCGGACTTACTTCACTGTCAGCCCATCCCCTGTCTCTGGCTGTATCCAGGAAATTATATGATAATGAAGATATTAAACTCAATATTGAAGAATTTTCTGACCTTCCCGGAAAGGGAATTACCGGAACCATTGACGATGTCAGATACTATGCCGGTAGCCCTTCCTTGTTGGATGAGGCTGGTATTAAGGCTGATGCAGAAAGTCGTTCACTGATTGAGCAAATGACATCCGAAGGATCATCAATAGTGATACTGACCTCGGATACCGGAATTTTGGCCATAGCCGTTTTGCAGGATGCCCTTCGCCAGGATGCGGCAGTAGCTGTTGGTACCCTCAGGAAGATGGGAATTGAGGTCCATATGCTCACCGGCGACAATGCAAAAAGCGCTGAACGGGTTGCCCGATTGACAGGCATTAAACATTTCAGGGCAGGTATGAGTCCGCTGGATAAAGCTGATTATGTCGATGAAATAAGAAAAAAAGGAAAAAAAGTGTGCATGGCCGGCGATGGAATCAACGATACCATTGCCCTGGCAAGGGCGGATGTAGGTATGGCTATGGGCAGCGGGTCGGATGCAAGTCGTGAAGTTGCTGCCATAACCCTCACCGGCCACAACCTGATGCAGGTGGCAGATGCCATCAAGCTTTCGCGCAAAACCAACCGAATCATTAAAGAAAACCTCATATGGGCTTTTGGTTACAACGTAATTGCCATTCCGGTGGCTGCCGGATTGCTTTTTCCACTGGCAGGTGTGCTTCTCAATCCCATGATCGCCAGCGCTGCCATGGCATTCAGTTCGGTTTCTGTGGTGCTCAACAGCCTGAGGCTCAGGTAATCATTATTTTTTTGTGTTTGGATAAGGTGTAACTTTAAAAAAAATAAGGCAAATGAGCGAAGCCAGCAATGTTCAAAAGAACATTTCCATAGCATTTTTTCTGAATGCTTCATTTACCGTCATTGAAATTATCGGGGGCATTCTCACCAACTCCGTGGCCATTCTTTCTGATGCGATGCATGATTTGGGTGACACCTTTTCGCTGGGTCTTTCTTGGTATGCCGAGCGGCTGGCAAAGCGCAAACCCGACAGCAGATATACCTACGGTTACAAGCGGTATCCTGTGATGGCCGCCATGGTAAATGCAGTGTTTTTACTGGGAGCATCAGTTTTTGTCCTTAGCATTGCCATTCCCCTCATCCTGAACCCTGAACCCGTAAAAGCAACAGGCATGATATGGCTCGCCGTCGCCGGAATCATCTTTAACGGTGCTGCGGTGCTGAGGCTATCCAAGGGGAATTCCATCAACCAAAAAGTAGTCAGGCTGCATCTGCTTGAGGACACCCTGGGCTGGATGGCAGTGCTCGTTGGGGCGGTGATCATCAAATATACAGGACTCATGTGGATCGATCCCCTGCTTGGGGTAATGATTGCTGTTTTTATCATCTACAACGCCATAAGAAACCTGAAAGATGCCCTGGTTATTTTTCTTCAGGCCATACCTGAAAATACTGAAAAAAAGGATATTAAAACTGACCTGCTCAAAATTTCAGGTGTAGACAGCCTGCATGACATCAGAAGCTGGAGCATCGACGGAGTTTCGCATGTCTACACCTTGCATGTTGTGGCCCGAAAAGAGATATTGCCCGAAGATTACCCACGTTTAAAACAGGAGATTCGCAAAAGGTTACAGGCTTCCGGATTTGAATTTGTTACCATTGAAATTGATGGCAGCGATGAACACTGTGAACTTGAAAACGTTATTATATAAAAGAAAAACAAATGAAAACCCTGAAATTTAAGACAACCTTAAAATGCAACGGTTGCGTATCATCTGTAAAACCCGGTCTTGATGCACTTTTAGGAACCGGAAAATGGGAAGTTGATTTAACTTCACCCGATCGCACCCTGAAAGCTGAAGTGGAATCAGATGAAATGAAAGAAAAAATAATCCGGGCATTGGAAAACGCCGGCCATAAGGTTTTGGAGTAAAAAGAAACAATTAAAAACGAGTTGTCGTTTTGAGCAACACCCCGCAAAAAGTTAATGGATTTAGTATTTGAACTATCCCGGGTTACAGCCTGAACTTTATCTCCTGTAAATTAAATTCATCTCTGATAGTTCTTGTCCGATTTGATGAATCCCTGTCAATATTTTCTCCGTTTGATTTTCTGAAGGCTTTTTATGACCTTGCACATATTGAGACAATAAAGTTGGGTTCATTCCAATTTTCTCGGCAAGAAATTTCGAATTCAAAACTTTGTAATATTGGAAGAATTGAGCAAAATCGATTTCAAATTTTATATTTTCATGAGAAACAACGTACTGATCTTCATAATAAAGTTGCACTGCTTCATAAGCATTATTCAATAATTCAGGGACAGTTCTGCCAGACGTATAAATTGGATACTCTTCTGAATAAGCTGAAAAACCAGTTGCTGTTTTTTCAACTATTATTTTAATTGTTTTCTTAAGTGCCTTCATTGTAATGACCTTAAAGTTTAATATTTGCATCTTTTAAAATTTTCATTTCAAGTCCTTTACCAAGCTCCTGACTGCCATGATTTGGAAATATTATCATCCCAGCTTTCGTATCATGTTTCAATTTTACATGAGATCCTTTTTGTGAAACCAGATACCAGCCATCACGCATCAATAACCGGTACATTTCAGAGCATTTCATGCAAAATTTTAAGTAAATTCCAATACAAAGGTAAATAATAATTTACCTTTATGCAAATATTTCCGGCGAATAGTTTTTTTATTGGAAATAACTATCAGCCTAACCTCTCCTCTACTTTCTTCCAGTTTACAATTCCCCAGAAAGCTTTTATGTAATCGGGCCTCCTGTTCTTATAATCAATGTAATAGGCATGTTCCCAAACGTCGCAGGTAAACAGGGGTTTCAGGCCATCGCACATGGGGTTTCCGGCATTTGAGGTCTGCACAATTTTCAGCACACCTTCTTTATCTTCAACAAGCCAGGCCCATCCCGAGCCAAATAATTTAGCAGCCGAATCGGCAAAAACCTCCTTAAAGTTCTCAAAGGAACCAAAGTGGGTATTGATCTTTTCCTGAAGTTTTCCGGCTTTCAGCACACCGTCTCCTCCAAGGCCTTCCCAATAGAAAGTATGGTTCCACACCTGGGCTGCATTGTTAAAAATTCCTCCTTCAGCCTCCCTGATAATCTGCTCAAGGGTGGCATTTTCAAATCGGGTTCCGGGAACCAAATTGTTGAGGTTATTGACATAAGCCTGATGGTGTTTGCCATAGTGAAAACTGATGGTTTTTTCACTGATTACCGGCTCAAGGGCCTCAGTTGCATAGGGAAGCGCGGGCAATTCGAATTTCATAACTTTTTGGTTTTATGGTTAGTTGTTTATTATTGCAGATGGAATCTTTAAACAAAAGTAATAAAAAAAACCGGACAGCAGAATCGCCATCCGGTTTTTATTAAGAAATCCTAAGCACAACAAAAAGTTCAAAAACAGGCAATTTCTTATTCAATCATCAGAAAATCAACATCCGAACCAGGTTCAATTTCGCGGGGTGCAAGGCCATACCTGAAAACCCTCATGCGATGACGGCCAATCAGTTTAAGGTTGCCATTGTCGTATTGCAGCGAAGTGGCTTCGCGCAGGCCGGCTACATAAACACCCGGATTGGCTTCCAGAAATTCTTCAATGCGCTGCTCACGGGTTTCCCCGCCATGGCCATCGGGGTGCGCATCAAGGTAGTGAGGATTGATTTGAAAAGGAACCAATCCCATGCAGTCGAAACTATCGGGCTGCACAATGGGCATGTCATTGGTTGTCCTGAGCGAAGGGCAGGCCACATTCGATCCGGCACTCCAGCCCATATAGGGCACTCCGGCAAGTGCACGTTCTTTCATTGCGTGCATTATTCCGGTGCGCTGTAATTCCTTTACCAGGTTGAAGGTATTGCCCCCTCCTACTGCAATGGCTTCGGCTTCAACCACAGCCTTTAAAGGATCAGATGCATGATGTATGGAATAGATCTCGTAACCCAGCTTATCAAAAACCGATTTCACCTTAGCTTCATAATCATCCCATTTCACGGTAACTCCGGCAAAAGGGATGAATAAAATACGTTTTACACTGGTATTTTTCAGAAAGCTGCTGATGTCCTGCCTTGGCCAACCAAGGTATTCTTCACCTGAATTTGTTGAATTGCTGATCAGTAATAGTTTCATAATCAAGTTATTATTTAATAAATAGTAAGTTTCAGTGTACTAAGCAAAAGACATTCTCACTTTTGTTCCGGTTTCAATTTTCAAACATATAAAAAAACCGCATCACTGCCAAATTTAAACTTTTTATCATCGGTTTTGAATGTGATAGAGGTAAACTTCAGTAAAAAGCCGGTACCATTTATTTCCTCCTGTATAGTTCCTGAGCAGGATTTTGGTATCAGGATCATCTGTTTTAACCAGATCAGACATGGCCATAACACGGCCCAGGCTTTCCTGCTGTGCTTTTGCCTGTTCGGCAGAAACTCCTGCTAGCCTCATCCTATCGAGCAATACAAGGGCTTTATCGGGCAGATTATGGCCAATATAATAATCTGTGGAATACTGAATCAAAGGGAGTTGATCGGTTTTCATGGCCAGATCCAAAAAACCTGTATTCATTAGTCCAAGGGTATCGAGCCGGTAATGGTTGAATACAGCTTCGGCTTTTTGCAGGCCTGAAATTCCTTCAGTATAATTTCCCAATTCAATCAAAAGCAGCGACTCCTTCTGCATCTTGTTCCAACTGATGGCATGCCGGTGCTTGCCAATCACCTCATTCAATCTACCGGCACTCAGGCCACAAAACGGGCGGTGGAAAATCAGTTCTCGGGCTTCGGCAATTACCGGTTCTGCAGCTTCAAATCGATTTTTCGATAACAAATCATCCACTTCATTCACCAGCGATTCAAACTCTCCTTTCAAACGGCTGCAAAGCGATGCCTCAGCCTGTTTAATAAGTTCTTTTTGCTGATCTGAAATGGATGGTTCGGAGGATAATTCAAATATTCCTGCCAGATAATCAACCTCTCCTGCTATTGTTAAAGCCTCTTCGGGCTTTCCTGCCCACAACCTGAGCCGGCCTTTGGAGTAGAGTGCATTCAGTTGAGGAATAACCACCTTTACCAGCAAAGTATCATAAATCTCCGAAGGCCTCAATGCAAAATTGCTCCTGAGGCCGGCGGCCTGTTTCATGTAATGCATGGCTTCTTCAGCATGGAAATCTCTTTTTGCAGAAAAAGCAGCGTTAAGAAGTCTGGAATACTGTAGCTCTGCTAATTCAGCTTTAAGACTGTCAATCGATTGATGATCAGGATAATAATTGGAATAAAATTCTGAAAACGATATTGCTTCAGTAATGAAATCAGTGGCAGCTTTATCGTCACCTGACCTGATTGATTTGCCGGCATTTGTCAAAATTTCAGCCATTGCACCATCAACAGCTTTTCGGAGTCCTGAGTTAAAAGTTGAATTGAGTGTAACTCCGGTTTTGTTTTTGTGCAATTGATATGCCTTTTCAAATTCAGCAATGGCATCCCTATAATCTTTTTTCATGAGGCTTGCATTTGCTTTGGCAATATGCTGGTCGGCCATTTGCTGGTAAAGTGCAGAAAGTCCGGTGGACTGCAGTTCGGCAATTTTATATTTTTCAGCATATTGTTCGGCTTCATCCATATACTTATGTGCCAGATCGGGCAGTTTCTTGGCCAGGGCTTTCTGAACCACACTTGTATAAGAAAAAGTGAGACCACTTCTTGCCTGTCGGAGCATTTCGGTGAGCGATTCAGGCACAAACACCGCAGGATTTGCCAGGGCAAACTTCTCGCCCGATGACAAAACGTCAACTGCCTCAGCAAACCTGCCATCAGCCATCAACTCAGTGGCGTAATCTTCCAATGCCTGCAAAATTCTGAGAGAAATCAGGCGTAGGTCAACTCGTCCATGATTATATTTGGTAGCATAACCATTCAACAGTTTGCCCATTGCATTGATCTGTGACAGACTCAGACAATTTGAAAACAAGCGGTAATAGAATGGAATGCTCTGATGATCAATATTTTGAGTAATTTTAAGCACATCCTGTAAGGTTGCAATGTATGCATCAGCCAATGACAGATAAACATTACCCAAATTGGCCTTCAGTATATCCTGACTCAACAAATGACCTTTTAATTCGCTGGTCATAAACCTATTCACCGAAACAGTATTAAAAAGCTGTCCGGGATCTCTGCCTGGCGTAAGTAGTGTTTTTGTTTGCAGGGCATCATCGAGCAACCTCATGGATTTACTGTTAAATACCACTGCGCCAAAAGCTTCTGAAGGCGACATTGCACTTACCCTGGCTTTTCGAACCCTGCGTTCAAGTGTATCGGAAAGCGAAACTGCGGCATAATAATTCATGATGCTGTTCAATTCAAACTCAAAAAGCCGGTAATCAACTTCGGTGAAATTGAATGAAATAAAGTCAACATGTAAACGGTTACCATCATTCCATAAACTATCAGGAAAAGACGCAATAACTGCTCCGGATTTCAAATTCGCAATCTGCATTTCCAAAAAAGGGGTTTCAAAAACCGGTTCGCCAAAAACATTGTACATGATGGTTCTGAATTGACATTTTCCGGGGACCAGCAGCTCTGAAAGGTTAAAATCCCTGATGTGAACATCACCTTTACAGATATCAGGATTGAGAACCATGTTAACGTCAAGTTGGCCATCATGGATATACTCAAGTGCCAGTTGAAAATTATAGTGAAAAGTAAATGAGGTTTTTTCGATTATCTTTTTGTGTACCAGTGCCAGTTGATTGACAATCTGATTATTAATGCGATTGGAATTGGCCAGAGGCGAATATCCAAATTCCCACGCCCCTTCTTTTTTAACAGAATAGACTTCCTGTGCGGATAGATTATTGAGAAGTAGAAGTATGATCGAAACGGAAAAGAGTATCCTGAGCATAGAAAAGTCAAAACAGCATTTGCAGCAAAATTATACTGAATTATTTAAAGTAACAGAGAAATTCGACAATCAGGAACAGTAAGTTTTAAACATTATTCCATGCTTACAATCCTGAACTCTGTGCGACGGTTGGCCGCCTTACCTTCCGGTGTTTCATTCCCCGAAACAGGTCGCGATGCGCCAAAGCCTTTGTAGGTGAGCCTTTCTTTTTTGATGTCCTTTTGGGTGAGATAGGTATAAACCGATGCTGCTCGTTTTCTGCTGAGCTCAAAGTTATAAATTTCAGATCCTGTATTGTCGGTATGACCACTTATCTCAATGTTTATGAGCGGATTGCGAATAAGAAAACCGGCAAGTTTATCGAGCTCCACCATGGATACAGGCAGCAAGGCTGAACTATCGGTTTCAAAAAATACATTTCTCAGTATGGTTATTTCATCCTTCATAACCGGTTTAAGAAGTATATTTCGCTGATGCGGTTTTTCAATACCTCCATCGCCCTGAATGGCAAAATGCACAGAATAAAACAGGTAGCCTGATTTTTCAACGGTAAGCGCATAACTGCGATTGGTAGGAATACAAACCAGGAAATCTCCTGTGATGGCATCTGACTGACTTCGGACAACTTCATTGCCGGTCAGCAAATCAGTAAGTACAAAGTCTGACGATAGTTTCTTTCCTGTAATGCTGTCCATTACGATTCCTTTCATATAAGTAACGGCCTGTGGTTTAGCTTGTTCCGGCAATCTGAATCTGTAGATATCGGTCAGGCCAAAGCCCGTTTCCAGATCAGAAGAGATGTAGGCAAACTTTCCTTCATTATCGACCACCATGGTTACTTCATCGGCATGGGTATTAACCGGATATCCCAGATTGATTGGCTCAGACCACTCTCCGGAAGCATTCAGCCGGCTCAAAAAAATATCGCCCTCTCCCATGCCCAAATGTCCTTTTGACGAGAAATAAAAGCTTTGACCATCAAGATGAATGAATGGTCCGCGCTCAGCTTCTGAAGTGTTGATTACAGGCCCTGCATTTAAAGGTTGGGTCCAGGAGCCGTCAATATTCAGCTTTGTTATCCAGATGTCGCTGCCCCCCCAACCTCCCGGCCGGTTACTGACAAAGTACAGGGTTTTTCCATCTGTTGAAAAAGTAGGTTGAGATTCCCAGTAGGATGAATTGACAACCGGTCCCAGATTGTAAGGTTCACTCCACCTGTCACCCTGTCGCCGTGAGGCATAAAGGTCGCAACTTCCATACGAATCGGGCCGGTTACAGGCAGCAAAAAACAAGAACTGCCCATCGGGTGAGAGGCACATGGCACCTTCATCTCCGGGCGTATTTACCGGATATCCCAACTCAATGGATTCGCCCCATGTACTGTCACTGACTTTTTTTGCAATGTAAAAATCTTCATCTTTTCTATGGCCTTTGGGTGTGCGCCGGGTAAAAAACAATTGCTCCCCGTCGGCGCTCACATAATTTACAAATTCGTAACCTTCACCGTTAACATCAGGGCCAAGGTTTACCGGATCAAACAAAACAGGATTCTCCATTGCATTAATCCTGAATGCTGCAAGTTTACTATTTTTATCTGCACGCTCTTTTTCGGCTGGCTTTAAATCGGGATACCTGAGATATTTATTATAATTCGAAAGGCATTCCCGGTACAAATGGCTTTTAAACTGAAGATTGGCGAGAATATAGAGTGCCGGAGGAAAGAAAGTCTCATCCAGGTCAATTGCTTTCTGATAACTTTGCATGGCAGCAAAGCTATTCCCCTTAAAGCTGTGTATGTCGCCCGAAAGCAACCACGATTCAACGTACTTTGGATTTATGCGATGAGCTTTTTCAAGTTCTGCAAGGGCTTCATCAAATGCTGATGCATTGTAGTATTGAAGGGCTTTTTTATGATGCTTCACCTCTCTGCCTTCGCCACGCGTTTGAGCCAAAATCAAAGTAGGAACAAATATAAATATGAATGATAAATAGAAAAGCCTGTTAAAATGCATCATATTTTTTAATAAAAACGCATCCCTAATGTTTATGGTATCAGGGGGGTTAATTAATCTGAGGTTTGAAACACAAATATACCAAATTGATGAATGCGGACGCAAACAGATGAGTGTTAAAACACTGATTTGGTAAATTGAAACTAAGGCCGGCTTGAGGAAATAAATTTCAGCATTTTTGTTTGCTGAAAATTTTGACTTATTCAGTATTTGCTGCTGGCTCAACCATATCTTCTATTCCAGGCAAAGCCTTAAATGTCCATTGCCTGGTATTGATTTTAAATAACTTAGCAGCATTAACTGAGCTTCTTTCAGATGAAATAAACACATTATTACCAAAAGTGTAGGCAATCCCTTCTGTCTGTTTGCCCAGATCCCCTTTAAAATCAATCCTTCTTTTGTTGCCACCAAAGAAATTATCCCCTTCAAAATCAAACAATAACCAGATAAAAGGTTTATAATTTTTATACCCAATCAAAATAATTTCTCCATCTTCTAAAACATCAGCTCCGGTTATGAGTCCATCTGCCATCAAAGAATCTTTGGGATAAACGACATAAGTTCCGGGACTTTTGGGCAAAGAATAAAGCCTCGTTTTCAGATTCACCCAGTTTTTTGTTAAAAGGTAAAGGCTGTCCCCCAATACAAAAAGCGACTCACTGTCAAAGTCATTATTCCGGTTCAAGCGTTCAAAAGTTTGCTGATCTCCGTAACCAAAGTTTATAATTTCAGACTGAATTTCAGTGTCTCCTTCATCGGGAATTTTAGATTTAGGGATTGAATAGACCTTAAGGTCCGTGCGATTTCCCAGATTATTACCAAAATCCCCAATATAAATTCGGGTATCGTCCTGCGCAATGTCCTCCCAATCAATATTAGTCACTCCTGCAAGGGTCACTGTCTGTAAGACCTGTCCTGTTATGGTGTCAATTTTATAAATCTCAGGAAGATTACCACTGTCGTTGTGTGTCCATAAACCTCCGTTCCAGTAAATCAGCCCGGAGGTTTCATTTATAATCGAAGGCAAAATATTTACAACAGTTTCGAGATTAATTGAAGTCTGAAGATATACACAACTACCATCGTTAAGTGTTGCTTCTGAATTATAATTATTTGCCTGAGGATCGGTGCAACCGGAAATCTGTGCATTTAGTTGCAATGGCACAAAATTTACAATCAGACCAAAAAAAATTAAAAATTTTAGACTGTTTTTCATAAGCAGTTGGCCGACTGAATTGCCAAAGAGTTATAAGATTTCACAACAGATTGCAGCAATTCAGAAATAGATTTCCCTGTTTAATGATTTAAAAGTATTCAGGAGCAGACTTACTATGGTCATTGGTCCTACACCACCCGGAACAGGAGTGATAAAGCTACACTTTGGCGCAACTGCTTCAAAATCAACATCACCGGTAATGTAATACCCTTTTTCACTGGAGTCCTCAATACGGTGAATGCCAACATCTATAACAACCGCACCGTCTTTTACCATATCAGCTTTCACAAAACCTGGAACGCCAATTGCTGCTACAAGAATATCAGCCTGCCTGGCGATTTCGCCCAGATTTTTGGTTTTGCTGTGGCAGAGGGTAACCGTGCAGTTGCCGGGATTTGATTTACGTGACATCAGCAGGCTCAGCGGAGTTCCAACAATGTTGCTGCGGCCAAGTATCACGCAGTGCTTACCTTCGGTTTCTATGCCCGATTTTTTGAGTAAAAGCATTATTCCTGCAGGAGTTGCCGGAAGGTAGGAAGGCAAACCCAGTGCCAACCGCCCCATATTCACCGGATGAAATCCATCAACATCCTTAGCAGGAGCGATCCGCTGCAGCACTTTATCGGAATTTATATGTTTGGGCAGTGGAAGCTGAACAATAAATCCGTTTACATCATCATCATTGTTTAGAAAATCTACTGCTTCGAGCAGATGCTCTTCCGAAATATTGGCCGGGTATCTGTAAATACTTGAAGTAATGCCAACCTCTTTGCACGACCTTTCCTTACTGGCCACATAGGTCTGGCTTGCTGCATCTTCGCCAACAAGAATGGCTGCAAGGTGTGGAGGTTCATTTCCGGCATCAATGATAGCCGCTGTTTTTATTGCGATCTCCTTCTTGATTTCAGCAGCAATCTTTTTCCCATCTATCAAATTCATAATCTGATTGTTAACGTTTTCTTCCCGATGACATTTTCTTCATATTCCTCATGGCATTGAGTGCATTTTTGCCACCTCCTCCCGAAACCATCTTCATCATCTTGCGGGTATCTTCAAACTGTTTGATGAGCCGGTTTACTTCGGCAATATCGGTGCCACTGCCCAGGGCAATGCGTTTGCGGCGGTTTCCGTTCAAAACGGATGGATTTTCCCTTTCCAGAGGTGTCATCGAAGAAATGATGGCTTCAATCCCCTTAAAGGCATCATCATCAATATCAACATCTTTCAGGGCTTTGCCCATTCCGGGAATCATGCCTAACAAATCTTTCACATTTCCCATTTTTTTGATCTGCTTGATCTGGGAAATAAAATCGTTGAAGTTGAACTGATCTTTGGCTAGTTTTTGCTGAAGTTTTCTTGCATCTTCCTCATCAAACTGCTCCTGGGCGCGCTCAACCAGCGAAACAATATCACCCATGCCAAGAATACGGTCGGCCATGCGTGATGGATAGAAAATATCCAAGGCATCCATCTTCTCTCCGAGACCGACAAATTTTACCGGTTTATCAACCACCGAGCGAATGGTAAGGGCAGCACCACCACGGGTATCTCCATCAAGTTTGGTGAGCACAACACCATCATAATCCAGCCTATCGTTAAAGGCTTTGGCGGTATTTACAGCATCCTGACCTGTCATTGCATCTACAACGAAAAGGGTTTCCTGAGGTTGAACAGCATCTTTAACAGCAGCAATTTCATTCATCATCTGCTCGTCAATGGCCAAACGTCCTGCTGTATCTATAATTACCGTGTTTATATCAAATTCCCTGGCATGCGCAACGGCTTTACGGGCAATGTTAACCGGATTTTTATCCTCATCAATGGTAAAAACTTTAACTCCGATCTGCTCACCCAATACTTTCAACTGCTCAATGGCTGCAGGCCGGTAAACGTCACCGGCCACCAAAAGTACTTTACGGTTCTTCTTGGTTTTCAGATAGTTGGCAAGCTTTGCCGAAAAAGTGGTTTTACCGGAACCCTGTAACCCGGCAATCAGAATGACAGCGGGAGTTCCTTTAAGATTGATCTCGATCTGCTCCCCTCCCATCAGTGTGGCGAGTTCATCATGAACAATTTTCACCATCAACTGTCCGGGAGAAACAGCGGTAAGCACCTGCTGGCCCAACGCTTTTTCCTTTACCGTATCGGTAAATGTTTTTGCAACCTTATAGCTTACGTCGGCATCAAGCAAAGCCTTTCTGACGTCTTTCAGCGTTTCGGCAACATTGATCTCGGTAATATGACCCTGGCCTTTCAGGGTTTTGAAAGCCCTTTCGAGCTTATCACTTAAATTTTCAAACATAATTACGGTTAATCTGATAAAGATTTTTAACGGTGCAAAATTAATAAAATAGCCAACAGATCATGAATAAATTGGATAGCCGGCTTTCAGTTGTTGTTACAATCTGTTTTCAGGAAAACGTAAACGATCAGAATGTTCCGTTTCTCAGGTGCTGAATTTCCTTGTTGCAAGGCTTCATATGATAAAAAAATTGTAGATTTGAAGTACAATCGTTGGTGATATGCTTTGGGTCAGAAATTTCAGAAAATAAAAAATACCTATTTATGCCGGAAAAGATCAAATGGGGAATCATCGGACCTGGAAAAATTGCAGAAAAGTTTGCGCAAGACCTGCTGCTGGTCGATGATGCTGTTTTGTATGGCGTTGCTTCGCGCGATGCAAACAGATCAGCTGACTTTGCAAAAAAGTACAGAGTTGCCAGGGCATTTGATTCGTACAAGGCCATGGTCACTGATCCGGAAGTGGATATCATTTATGTGGCAACGCCCCATGTTTTCCATTTTGAGCAAACCATGCTTTGCCTCAGATCAGGCAAAGCAGTCCTTTGTGAAAAACCTTTTGGGATGAATGCACGGGAGGTAAAAATCATGACCGGGGAAGCCAGAGCAAGAAATCTGTTTCTGATGGAAGCCCTCTGGACTCGGTTTATTCCCGGAACTGAAAAACTTCTCGAACTCATACAGAAAGATACCATTGGAAAAATACAATATGTAAAAGCCGATTTTGGATTTCTTGGAGACGGGAATAAAGAAAGCCGGGTTTATAATCCCGATCTTGGTGCTGGATCGCTTCTCGATATTGGTATTTATCCCGTTTATCTCAGCCTTCTTCTTCTGGGAATCCCCGATCAGATAAAAGCAGTCGTATCTTTTACCGATACCGGTGTGGATAGCTTTTGCGCGATATTATTTGACTATTTATCGGGCGAAAAAGCATTTTCGGAATCAAGCATACTATCAAATACACCCATTGAAGCATTTATATATGGAGATAAAGGCTCCATAAAAATGCACTCCCGATTCCATCACACCGAGAAGTTAACGCTTCAACTAAACAATAATACGACTGAGACTTTTCATTGCCCCTACATCGGCAATGGCTATTATCATGAAATAAAGGAAGTTATGGACTGCCTGAAGCAGGGGAAAACCGAAAGTGAGAAAATGCCACATTCCATGAGTCTTGATTTGATCTTAACTTTGGATAAAATCAGGGAAATGATAGGGCTGAAATATAAGGCAGATGATTAATTGTTTATTTTATTCAATCTCGGTTCGGGCAATTATGAAATTACCATCATCACTTTTTTAACTTTGCATAAATAAATCCGGAAAATTATGCTCAACCAACCGCAATTTAAATCTTTCCAGAAATCCCTGTCAGTCATATTCTTCGCCCTGCTCTCCGGACAGGTGCTGTTTGCATTGGTTTCACTGGCATTGAGAAGTTCAGGATTTGATCTGGTGCATCCTGAAATACGTACCTGGGGTTTTATCATTATTCCAATACTTGTGTTTTCAGGTTTTATTGCCAGCCGTTTTCTTTCAGCCAGACTTTTAGAAAAAGCACGCATTTCAGAAGATATGGAAGAAAAATACGATCACTATAAAACAGCATTGATCATCCGCCTGGGATTGCTCGAAACTCCTTCGTTTTTTGCCATTGTGGCATTTCTGCTAACCGGTGAGCGGCTTTTTCTCGGATTTGTGGGTATGATTCTTTTCTACTTTATCACGCTTTTCCCTTCCGATACCAGAATAATCTCAGAGTTAAATGCAGGTGAAGAAGACTGGAAAGGCAGATAAACCTTTCAGGCTTCAGCAAGAAATGGCTTATTCCTGATTACAGCAGTTTCAGATATTCATTCATGTAGAAAGGCAAATCCGCAGGCTTTTGCGAGGAAACAAGGTTTCCGTCTACTACCACAGCTTCGTCAACCCAGGTTGCTCCGGCATTGATCATATCGTCTTTAATGCCCGGAGTACTGGTTACTTTTCTGCCTTTCAACACACCGGCTGAAACCAACACCCAGCCGGCATGGCAGATCTGGGCAACCGGTTTGTTTGCACTCATCATTTCACGGGTAATCTTCAATACATCCGGGGAACGCCTCAGTTTGTCGGGAGCCCAGCCACCCGGAATCAGCAAACCATCATAATTGGCTGCATCTATTTCATCAAAACCAAAATCACTTTTGGCAGGAACACCATATTTACCCACATAAATGTGGTTGCCTAAATCTCCGGCAATATGCACTGTAAAGCCTTCGCCCCTCAGCCTGAGGATGGGATACCAGAGTTCGAGGTCTTCGAAATCGCTGTGAACGAAGCAGATAATCTTTTTATTTTTTGTATTCATTATGATTGATTTTAGATGTATTAGATGATGGAACGGATCAATAGAAAATTCCGAAACAAATATTCAAAGCAAATATAATTCTTTTAAAGCAGTTTAAATGGTAATTCGCTTGAATCAACCCATAGGGCTTCCCCAGTAGATTTTAAATTTTACGGATAAAAGATAGGTGCTTCAGGGCCCAATGGCAGTCCGGCCAAAACCCAAACGATTAGCAAAGCTGTCCAGAAAATAGTAAAAACAATGGTGTAGGGAAGCATGGTTGAAATGATGGTTCCCAGCCCTGAATTTTTCTGATACTTCTCAAAGTAGATGATAATCAATGCAAAAAAGCTCATCATGGGTGAAATGATGTTTGTAACCGAATCTCCTACCCTGAAAATAGCCTGGGAAAGTTCAGGAGAATATCCCAAAAGCATAAACATGGGTATAAAAACCGGACCCATAATGGCCCATTTTGCAGATGCACTGCCCATGAACATGTTTATAAATCCTGACAAGAATACAAAAAGAATAACGAGAGGCACAACTCCAAGTTCGGCCTGCTGAAGAAAAGATGCTCCCTGTACGGCAATTACCAGGCCCAGATTACTCCATTTAAAATAGGCCACAAACTGAGCGGCAAAAAACACCAGCACCAGGAAAGATGCCAGGGTTTTGAAACTATCGCTCATACCCTTCACCACATCTGTATCGTTTTTAAACTTGCCGGTAATGGCTCCGTAAACGATACCCAGACTGGCCGCCATAAAAAACAGAAAAGCGATAAAACCCTTAATGAGTGGTGAATGCAGAATGGTGTTATCAGTTCCGCGCAAAAAACCCTGATCGGGCAAAAGACCAACAGCAAACAGCAACATCCATGCAGTACCCGTTATCAGAACCCAGCGAAGCGCCTTGCTTTCGCGCAACGTAAGTTTTCCCATGGATTCCTGGGGAACATCACCGGTATACTTTCCAAGCCGCGGTTCAACCAGGCGTTCGGTTACCCATGTACCAAGCACCGAAATCAGAACTGTTGAAACCACCATAAAATAATAATTGGCTGTTGGAAGAACATAATATTCCAGATCGAGTATTCGGGCTGCCTCGGTGGAAAGTCCGGCCAGCAATGGGTCAATGGTTCCAATGATAAGATTAGCACTGAATCCACCTGAGACACCTGCAAATGCCGCAGCCATGCCTGCCACGGGATGCCGCCCAACTGAATGAAAAATTACACCGGCCATGGGTATCAGCAGCACATAGCCAAGGTCGCTGGCTGCATTGGAAAGGATTCCCGAAAAAACCAGCACAAAAGTCAGCCATCTTTTTGGTGATTTCAGCACCAGCAAACGAATAACCGCACCAATCAGCCCACTGCTTTCGGCAATGCCGATCCCCAGTAGTGCAACCATGACAATGCCCAGGGGCGCAAAACCGGTATAATTCTCAACCATTTCGAGAACAATACGCCTGAAACCTTCATTCGACAATAAATTATGTACTTTGATGACTTCACCTGTGGCCGGATGAACCGCCTGCCACCCCAGCCATTGGCCCAGGAGTGAAAATAAGAGTACAGATACGGCAAATAGCGCAAATAAGGTTGCCGGATGTGGAAGCGCGTTGCCTCCCTTTTCAACAAAATTCAGGATACGGGTAAGCAATGGAGCTTTGGAGTTGGTCGTCATAGGTGGCCAGCTTTAATGAGAAAAGGCTTATACAGGCTTTGGGTTGTGAATGGTCACAAAGATACAAAAACCCCTGAATTACTTATTTGTTCAGATTCGGTTTACCTCGATGAAGACGAATTTGGCACCCAAATGAACCTTTTTAGCCATGCAAATACAGGATCTGATAATAGCATACTGTTGATAGGGTGTAACCAAAACTTTTTAAGTCCAACAGCAGAACAATCGATGTGGATCATGCGCTTAGACAGTCTTGGCTGCGACACCCCGGAGTGTAACCCTTTTGTAGGTGTTAAGAAACCGGGAATCCTGAAAGAAGGAAACATCCGTATATTTCCAAACCCTGCCAACCAGTTTATTGAAATTACAATTCCGGAAGAGTATATATCCGGCAATATATCAAACCCCATAATAAGATTTTGCGACTTAAATGGTAAACTTGTTCAGGAATCAATTCCTGATTATCAGGGATTTTCATACATTCGTAATACCCATACCCTTAAACAAGGCATATATTTCGTTCAACTGATTGATTGCAACTGCATTCTTGGCAGTCGGAAACTCTTAATAATTCGCTAACTAAAAACAATCCCTTTATGAAAAAAATTACACTGCTTATTTCGATGCTTATCCTGTGCTCAAACCTTATGGCTCAATCCTGGCACTTGATTAATCCTACCACTGGGTATCACCACCTGAACGATATCAGTTTCATTTCTCCCGGTAGTGGAATCGCAGTGGCTGATAACGGGGTTATCTTCCATTACAACGACAACATCTGGACACAGGCTGATAATCCGGTTTCGGTTAATTTGAATGCAGTTGAGTACATCTCTCCTTCCTTAGCATGGGCCGTGGGCAATAATGGAACTATTCTTAAATATGATGGTTCAGAATGGATTCAACAGAACAGTCCTACTACACAAACTTTAAAAGATATTTGTATTGTTGATGAATCTAATGGATGGGCCGTCGGCAATACAATTCTTTTCTATAATGGGAATTCATGGCAGGTTCAGGCAACAGCATCAGGACTTACAACCGTAAGCTTTGCCACTCCTGGAGAAGGATGGGCAGCAGGCTCTTTTGGAACTATTAAGCATTTTATCAATGGGGAATGGATTATTGATTCGGACCTTGGATATAATTTTTATTCCGGAGTCTCCATGACCAGTGCTAACTCTGTTATACTAAATGGACATTCAATTGATGGAACAGGCTTATTATACAAAAATACCGGATCAGGATGGCAACCAATAAATTCAGGGGGAGTTAATTCCGGTATTTCGTTTCTTAACGTACAAAATGGTTTTGGCATTCAAAACTTTATCGCATTTAACACTGATATTTATCCATCAGTTTACAAATATTCAGATGGCAGTTGGACTAAAGAATTTTCAACCAAATACTCAAGGGTATTAACCTCGATTGAAGCAATAGGTGAAGATGAAGCATACACGATAGATACAACCGGGTTTATTTATCATGGTCTTTCTGGTAATTGGGGTGTTTCAAACGGTTTCACGACAGATAGCATAATGGATATTTCTTTTACACAAGCCAACAACGGCTACTTTGCTTGTGGCATCGATGGAATCTGGAATTATAACGAGGGAATCTGGAATAATATGTTAAGAGTACCGGGATACCTATTTAACAAAGTTGCTTTCACAGACGAGAACTATGGATGGGCGGCAGCATTTAATGAGTATGAATTGCCGCCACCATTTAATTACCAAACGAAGCTTTTCAGATATACTGATGGGGAATGGACTGAAATTTTAATATCAGGATTTATTGATATCTGGTCTCCGGTTACTTCAATTGAAATTACATCAACAGAAATAGAGATTTCATTTTACAATTCCATATATACGCTAAACGGGGAAAATTGGGAATTGTTTGATTTGCCATTTAGTGACAGTATTACAAAATTAGCTTATATGGAACCTTACCCCATTGTTTCTCCTGATATGAGAAACAGTCAGAATTGGGAAGCAGCATGGATGAGTGTTAAACGCAACAACGAAGGGGTAAGTGGAGTAATTTATTTCAAGGACTTTGTTAACAACATCTGGCAGGAGGTTTATGAAACCAGCAACGGCAGCTTCAACGATCTGTGCATTTTTGGCTACAATCAGGTAGTTGCTGTTGGCACCAATGGTTTGATTGCTATATTTGATGGCAGCAGCTGGTCAGAAGTTACTCCGATAACCTTTGAAGCCTTACTTTCAGTTCATTTGGATGAATTTATGACTGGCTGGGCAGTAGGCCGAAGCGGAACTATTCTTCAATGTATTGGTGGCACATGGTCGGTTTACGAAAACGATGTAATCTACGACCTGAACATTGTTTCATTTTACGATAATACCCTTGGGATTATAGGTGGAAATGAAGGTGCAATGCTGTGCACAAGTGAAAAGCTGCCCGTTGCAAATTCTTATTTTCCAGTTTCTGAAACAAAATATTCATTGAAGGTTTATCCTAATCCAGCCGGAGAAAGCTTTTCCGTAGAGTTTGAATCCCTTTCAGCAAATGGAAAACTCACCATAAGTGATCTTACGGGTCGCGTGGTTTTGGAAAAAACAACAGCCTCCCCAGTCACAGGAATTCAGATTATGACAATATCCGCAGCCAACCTTTCCAAAGGAGTTTATGTGCTGACATTGGTTAATGGTAATGAAGTAAGAACGGGGAAATTGGTGGTGAGGTAAATGTGACCTAACAAGTCTTTCCACTCGAGGCGAACAGGCTTTAAAATTGTGAGGTCTTCTTGTAGGATGTGACCTAACAAGTCTTCTTCCGACTTGTGAGGTCTTCTTGTAGGATGTGACCTAACAAGTCTTCTTCCGACTTGTCAGGTCTTCTTGTAGAATGTGACCTAACAAGTCTTCTTCCGACTTGTCAGGTCTTCTTGTAGGATGTGACCTAACAAGTCTTCTTCCGACTTGTCAGGTCTTCTTGTCGATTATACTGAATTCTGGTTTGCCAGATCAAGATGTGACCTAACAAGTCTTCTTCCGAATTGTCAGGTTTCCCTCCCAGAATTCCGTCTTTCGACCTGTCAGTTCATTGGAGTAGCGATGACCTAACAAGTCTTCTTTTCTTTTGACTTGTTAGGTCTACTTGCATAGGGACAATCTTCAAATTTCGATGAGTGGAATTGTAAGATTTTCCTGACGGAAAACTGGCTAAAAATTTTGGATTTAATTTATATACCTAACAATTCTCTTTAAAACTTGTTAAGTTTTACCAAAACACAAAAATTTAAATAATGAAACAAGACTTAATTGAAGCAGGAGCAGTATATCATATTTATAACAGGGGAAACAACAGGGAAAACATTTTCAGAGTTGAAGATAACTATCGATATTTTATAAACAGAGCATCCTATTTTTTAAAGCCATACTATGATATTTATGCTTATTGCCTTATGCCGAACCATTTCCACTTTTTACTAAGAATTAAAGAAACAACCGAATTAAAAGTCCCTAAACCCCGATTTTCAACACAAGCATTATCTAATCTATTTAACTCATATACAAAAAGTTATAATAAATTCTATTCAAGAACAGGAAGCTTATTTCAGGAGCATTTCCATCGTGAAAGAGTACAAACCGAAGAATATTTCAGGAATGTATTTATTTATATTCAAAACAATCCGGTACATCACGGATTTGTCAAGGATGCAAAAGATTACGAGTGGAGTTCATGGAATGAATACTTGACAAAAAATTCAAACTTTCTGAACATGGAATATCCCATTCAGTTGTTTGATGGCATTGAAACAGCAGAATATCTGATTAATACGCAGAAAAATACCATATTAGATTTAGAGTTTGAATTCACGAAAGGATCACTGACCTAACAAGTTTTCTTCCAACTTGTTAGGTCTTCTTGTTGTTACGAGGATTCTGACTTGTCAGGTCATGGTGCGACCTTTTTCCGCCCGAGGCGGACAGGCTTCCAACTTGTTAGGTCTTCTTGTTGTTACGAGGATTCTGACTGGTCAGGTTATGGTGCGACCTTTTTCCGCCTGAGGCGGACAGGCTTTCAACTTGTTAGGTCTTCTTGTTGTTACGAGGATTCTGACTGGTCAGGTTATGGTGCGACCTTTTTCCGCCCGAGGCGGACAGGCTTCCAACTTGTTAGGTATTCTTGTTGTTACGAGGATTCTGGCTTGTCAGGTTATGGTGCGACCTTTTTCCGCCCGAGGCGGACAGGCTTTCAACTTGTTAGGTCTTCTTGTTGTTACGAGGATTCTGACTGGTCAGGTCATGGTGCTGACCTTTTTCCGCCCGAGGCGGACAGGCTTTCAACTTGTTAGGTCTTCTTGTTGTTACGAGGATTCTGACTGGTCAGGTTATGGTGCGACCTTTTTCCGCCCGAGGCGGACAGGCTTTCAACTTGTTAGGTATTCTTGTTGTTACGAGGATTCTGGCTTGTCAGGTCATGGTGCTGACCTTTTTCCGCCCGAGGCGGACAGGCTTCCAACTTGTTAGGTCTTCTTGTTGTTACGAGGATTCTGACTGGTCAGGTCATGGTGCTGACCTTTTTCCGCCCGAGGCGGACAGGCTTCCAACTTGTTAGGTCTTCTTGTTGTTACGAGGATTCTGACTGGTCAGGTCATGATGCTGACCTTTTTCCGCCCGAGGCGGACAGGCTTCCAACTTGTTAGGTATTCTTGTAGATTATACTGAAATCCGGCTTGCCTGTTTTAAAACTCTACGCTTCACGCTGAATTAATTTCTAATCTCCCTTCATTGAGTAAACAGGCCAACAATCTGGATTTGATTTCTAGACCTAACAAGTCGGAAGAAGACTTGGTAGGTCTTTGGGTTTACCTCGATGTATGTTTATTTTAACCAGGAAGTACCCCACCTTTCAATCGAAAAGTATACCACTTAGTCATTAACAGAACGAGTATAAAAACTCGTTTATAAAGCATGATAAGTATGTATACAAAACAAGAAATCATTATTCGAAGCCACCGGGAAGGCAAAAGTCAGCGACAAATCTCACGGGAATTAGAGATCAACCGCAAGACGATAAAAAAGTATATTGAGGATTATGAGAAACTTCAAACAGAATCACTCCATCCGGAAACAGCACTTTCGGCTTTTCTGTCGAATCCTCCGGTTTATCGTACTGGCAAAAGAAGCAAAATTTGTTTGACCCGGGAAGTCCGGTCCTTTATCGATTCCCAGCTTGAAGCAAACGGCAGAAAAGTACAACAGGGCATGCGCAAGCAAATACTGAAAAACATCGACATATTGCAATTACTTCATGAACAAGGTTTTAGTATTGGCTACACCACCGTATGTAATTATATCAGGGAAAAGTTAGGAAAATCTGCCACCCCCCGGGAGGCTTTTATCCGGCAGCAGTATGAACCCGGTTCAGTATGTGAGTTTGACTGGGGCGAGATAAAACTAAACATAGCCGGACATCTGTCCCGTTTTCAACTTGCTGTATTTACATCGGCTTACAGCAATTATCGCTATGCAATGATTTATAAACGTCAGGATACCCTGGCTTTTATGGAATCCCATGTTTCTTTTTTTGAACACACAGGCGGGGTTTACCACCAGATGGTTTATGACAATATGCGTGTTGCTGTTGCCAAATTTGCAGGCAAACACGAAAAGGAGCCTACCATGGCGTTACTCCAGCTCAGGGGTCACTACCAGTTTAGCCATCGGTTTTGCAATGCCTACAGCGGAAATGAGAAAGGGCATGTTGAACGCAGCGTGGAATACATCCGCAGAAAAGCGTTTGGTTTTAAAAACGACTTTGCCAGTTTTGAACAGGCCCGGCAATACCTTGAAACAATTATCAGCAAAGTAAATCAAGCCAAACAGCAATTAACAGGTCGCACAGCCATGGAAATGTTTGCTGATGAAAAAGACCTTTTATGGCAACACACCGGCCCGTTGGCGTGTTCCGATTCAGAGCAATTGAGGGTAGATAAATACGCCACGGTCAGTTACTGCACCAATCGTTATTCGGTATCAGAAAAGCTGGTTGGGTGCTTTGTCGATGTTAAGATATTTAGCAATACTGTTGAAGCTTACTTCGAAAACAAACAAGTAGCATCGCATCAGCGCGATTACGGCAAGCACCAGTGGACCATCAACATTGAACATTATCTGGATACCCTCAGGCAAAAGCCCGGGGCATTGAACGGGAGTGTTGCCCTTACTTGCCGCCCATATCTGAAAGAACTATACCAGAAATTTTATACCGGTGCCCCGCGCGACTTTATTGACCTGCTCCATTATTGCCGTGAGCATAAAATCAGTGAAGAAAAGCTGGAAGCAACCGTAACCCGGTTGGTTGGCCTTTGCCCCCAAAGTATAACCACAGAGAAGCTAACAGCCCTTCTGGGCAATAAACCCGGGGAAGATGGCAAACCGGTGGCCGTAAATAACCAAACGGCTTATATGGCACAGGAACAACTCAAACAGGTTACCGCATTATTAATGAATTAAAACATCCGAAAAAATGAAACTACAAAACGAAATAAAAACAGAAATCACCCGGTACAGCAAAGAACTCAGGCTGCCTGTTTTCCGCAACGAGTTTGAACAGGTGGCCCGTGATGCGGCCAAAGAAAGTGCAGACTATGAAACATTCCTTCTGCGGTTAATGGAACGGGAATATGATACCCGCCTGGAGAACCGGAAGAAAG
>JAHYJC010000008.1 GCA_019429275.1 Lentimicrobium sp.
TGGAAAACAGAATACCAGTTAACACTTTTCTAACAAACCGCCGTATACCGAACGGTACGTACGGTGGTGTGAGAGGTCGGAAAATAAAACAGGAGGAAAACTGTTTTATTTTCCTCCTACTCGATTTTTAGTTTGTTTTTAAACAACGAATAGCACGTCCATTACTAGCCGGATTAGGGACCAGAACAAGATGGTCATTAGCCATACCACCCCCAGTCGAAAATGTCCAAAAAGAGCCCGTTTCTTCCGGGCTAATCGTCCACCAATAGGCTTTAAACCCGAGACTTGGGTGATAATGCCCCGACATATATTCGCCTGTATGATGCCGAAAGCCGGTTGGTTGCGCCGAAAAGCCGGTGGAATTATTGCCCCGCAGATATGAAGGCCATTCATCGGAACCGGTTCTGATGCTATTACCGCCAAAGTAAAACCAGGCAAAAGGATTTCCTTGTTGGTCGTAATAGCAATAATCCAGGCCAAAATGTTCACCAAAAGCATGAATATCATCTTTAGTTGGCAGGCGGTAACCGATAGGAGCAATGCCCCTCGCATCTAAAACAACCTGGAGGTTGTAAATTGCGCCCAAGCCCCGCCCGGCTCTTGTTATGTCGTTATTATACCAGCAGTAATAAGGCTCAGCCTGTGAAGACCAGACCTCATCTTCCGGCGCATAAGTGATAGGATCGCCGTTATTAAAGTGGGTGGTTTGCAGACTTTCGGTGAGCCAAACCTGGTTACCGATTTTTACCCCGTAATAGACGTTTCCGTCAGCATCAAGCACTTGTTCCTCAAAGGTAAAAAAGTTAATTGGCGCGCCGTAAACGACTCCGACTTTGTTTCTGGCATAAGCCCGCACGATATAATCGGTTGAATTGTTCAGATTTTCGAGCCAGGCACTATACTCACCTGGTTGGGGAGTAACCGTTACTTTATAGTCATTAATGTCGGGCATTCCGCTTAAAGCCCAACAAAAGCCGACTTCTAAAAGTTCACAGTAGCCGGTATCAAGCACACTGGCGGTAAAATGGGCACTGTTATGGGTTCGTTTTAAAATTTCACCGCTGGTTATTTCGGCCAGTTCCGGGTCGGGTGGCGGAGGAGGCGGAGGAGGCGGAGGAGGCACAGCAGAATCAGCATAAAACATCAGACTTTCGCCGTAAGTTAAGCCGACGGCATTTCTAGCAAAGGCTCTGACATGATAAAAACCAGTTGGACTTAAGTTAAGCACAACCTGAAAGGTATCTTTTTTAGCGTAAACCGCTTTGCGTAGTCCGTAATAAACGGGAGTGGCTGTATCCATTCGCCAGCAGATGCCGGCTTCAGAAATTTCGGCACCGCCGTCGCTTTTTATAAAGCAAACGATGGTGGCCAATTGGGGAGAGTTTTTTATTACTTTAACGGTGCTAACTTCGGGCACCACAGGAGTAATAACAGGTAGTCCGGGTTCATCGGGCTCACAGCCGATAAACTGCATGAAAGCGACACTGAGTGCAGCTAACATCAAAAATCGGGTGAAGGTTTTCATGGTATCGATATTTTTTTGTTAAATAACTATTTCCGCTATTTTTTATAGTACAATAATATTTTTATTTTGTAAAGTTGGGAAAAATATTTAAATAAAACCAATTGTTAGGTTATAAAATTTAGCTAAGCTGAATCAGATCAGGAACGACAGCATCTCAATGCACGAACTGATGTCTGATACCGCCTTGCTCGAAAAATTCGGGAGAGAGAAATACCTGATGAAGAAAGATGATGAAGATCTGATTCTGATAGTAAAAGAGAAATAGCAAATTATTTTAGCTGCAGCCAGGAAATCATTTTCAGTGAAATATCAAAAAAAATAATGTTGGCCGACCCATTTCTTTCAATATGATAATGTGCTTCATCAAATGCTTTGACTATCAGGCCTGAGTTTGAAGGTCTGAGAAAAGGTGAGAAATTCTGTATAAATATAAGCTCCTCCCCTTCTGCCCTTACCTGCTCACTGTTTTCATAATGATGCAGGATGCCAAAACGGATTACTTTCATGCAATAGATAAAAAACCTCTTTTGCCTTTCCCTTCCAAGTCCATGAAAATCATTGCTCAGTTTCAGAATCACTTTGATGTCCTTTTTAAAACACAGCCTCATCCAGGTTCTGAACAATTCAAAATCAGACTGATCGGATTCTCCTGATTCAACAATCTTTATTGCTTTGTTCAGGTTTCCCTCGGCCACATTTTTTACCTTATTGGCTTCTTCGTTAGAACATGAAATGTGTGAAACCAGCGCTTCCACTAGTTCCTGATTGTTTCTGGGGGTAAATTTAATCAGCTGAGTTCTCGACAAAATAGTCGGAAGTATAAGTTCGGATTGTTCAGCAATAAGAATAAACAAGGTTTTATCTGGTGGTTCTTCCAGTATTTTCAGAATTTTTGGAGCTGCAGAGTGAAACAGTTTTTCAACCATCCATATAATCATCACCTTATACTCGGATTCATAGGATTTATAACTGAGTGTCCTGATGATCTCGTTGCAGTCCTCGGCATTTATTATTCCCTGCTTGTTTTCGAGTCCAATTTTCTGATACCAGTCATTGAGATTAAATACTGCCCTACGCTTCAATACGATTTCTCTCCATGATGCGATGAAAAGTTTGCTTAATGGCTTGTCTGTTATTTCTTTTGTTTTTGCAACAGGATAAATAAAATGGAGGTCTGGATGAACAAGTTTACCGTACTTTATGCATGAAGGACACTCACCGCATGAATCAGTTTCGGTTCGTTGAGTGCAATTGATATACTGGGCATAAGCCAGTGCCAGCGCCAGTTTACCCGAGCCTTCAGGCCCAAGAAAAAGCTGGGCATGACTGACCCTGTTGTCGCGGACAGATCGGATCAACCGGTCTTTGATTTCTTCACGCCCTTTAATATCACTGAACTTCATCTGACGGTGTTAGATTGGGTTGCTAAATTAAGGGTTTTAAACAAATGCCCTTCATTGAATAATGAGTTTAGACCACAGGATTTTATTATTGCTGTATATCCTGATGATGTAAAATCCTTTTTTTAACTGAGGTAGCGACAAATAAATACTTTGATCGCCTGATTGGATAAGCTGTTTAAAAACTTCCACTCCTTTCGAATCCAGAAGGCGGATCTCTGTATTTCCTTTGATCAATTCTGACTCAATAGTCACCTTGTCGTTGGCCGGATTTGGATAAATTTTCAAACTGTGTGCATTTAGTTCATTTATTCCCAGACATTCATTTACATGAATAATATCATCAATTACAAAAGTATTGTTCTCAGATCCATCGCTTACCGTTAAACTCACCGAATAAAAGCCGGGCGTATTGTATTGAATCTGAGGATCAGGGCCGTTCCAGGTATTGGGTGTACCCCCGGGGAATGTCCACATCCATGTTGCCGGTAGTCTGCTATAGTTGGATGTAAATGAAACGCTGTTGCCGGGGCATAGCTCTGTAGTTGATGGTTGGAAAGATGCACACAAAGATTCGGTTGGATAGTCCAGAAATTCCAGATATTTGCTAACCAGTTCTGGCCTTCCCGGACTGTCGAACATAAAAAAGCCTCCAAATTCAACAGAAGAGGAAATGGTTTTATAATGGCCCGAATCCTGAACAACCACAAAATTCAACCCTGAATTTTTATCATATAGCCAGGGTTCAGCTGTGCCATTTGGAATCAGATTTTCGCCCCTGATATATTCACCCCTGTAATCGATTTTAAATTCCTGTGCTTCTGTATTTACATACCCCAGCAAAGTATCGGGCGGCGTCAGCCAGGCCTGGGTTGATCCGGTAACACCAAGTTTACTCCTCAAAACAGTTGCCTGATCCTGCTTGAAAAAGGCACCTCCCTCAATATATAACTTCCCGCCCCGATTGAGGAAGCCAACCAACAAAGCATCTTCCTCCGGATTAAGTTTATAATTCTGATTAAAAAAGCCCAGAGATAAAAATAAGATCTTATAATCAAATAACAGGGAATCAATTGTTTCAAAGATGTTACAGGAAAGATAATTACTTTCAATAGCCCCTGCAATATGAACGGCTGAGTTATGATTGCTGTCTTTGTCAATCAAAGCGATTTCGGGAGATCCCAAAGCAAGGCGGTATGTTTCTTCGCTGATACCTGCCAATTCACTATTTACACTTAATGATAAATTTATGATCTTTCCTGAAGGAGTTCCTTCATTTACCTGAACAGGGAAGCCAATCCTTTTTTTTGAGTATGGCCCAAGTTCACCAAATGAAATCGAGTGATTCCCACATAGCGCAGCATAAGGACTTTCAAGTGACAAGGTCACGGTAACATTTCCTGCAGTTGCGTTTCCCACATTGTAAATATCAAAAAACAAATCAACACTTTCGCCGGGATCAGCTATACCATTATTTGAATCACTTACACCTGGCGGACCGAGAAGAAGAAGTGGTAAAGCAGACTCAAATGTTGCAAATGTTAAGATTTTAGTCTCTGCAAAGATCAATTCAGCCAGCACCCTAAGCGGCTGAACCGAACTTATACTATCAGGAATTTTTATACTGAATTTGTTATTGAAAAGAAGTGTTTCTCCAACCGGAATAGTAATTCCGGTTAATTCCGGTCCGACAATATTATGATTTGAAGAGGCAGACGACAATCTTAAACCAGCATTTTCGATTGTCTGATTGCCAAGGTTTCTGATTTTTACGGATAAAGGAATTGTTGAACCCGGACTGAGCAAAAGAGACGAATCAGCGAGGCTTATGACAAGTTCAGGTCCGGTAGTCAATGTAATGATTTTATCCGCTTTTAGCCTGTTTTTATCGGTCACTGAGAGTCTGAATGTACCAAAAGTAAAACCTTCAGGAATCTGTATGTTTACCTCTCCCTCTGCATCGACTGAAGCATTTTCAACCGGAAATGAAGGAAAAAATCTTTTTATTTCTCCCTCAGCCGGAAAAGAGCTGTTGCCAGATGCAGGAATATAAGCCCTCGAAGTTCCGCTGCTTATTCCCGCCAAAGGCAGAAGTGAATTCAGAGAGACCTCGCCATATTGAAACGAAATGGATCCATTGCGATTTAACTCAACTGAAAATTCAACAGATTGAGTTTCGAAGGCATTCGAAACTTTCCACCAGAATACTGCTTTATCATTTTTGATGTTGCATTTAAGAAAATCTGATGATCCGTTTAGCCCCAAATTCTTATTCATAAAGGGTGCCACTGCCCGAATCTGGTTAAAATACAATTCATCAAAAAGCAGGTAATAGTATGGCATATCTGCCCGCTCAAACATTAGGTAGCCATTCACGTGCATGAATACGGTATCATACTGCTGTCCGAAAAAATTAAAGCTAAAGGGCAGTGGCACTTCAGCAAACCCACTCTGATTGTTGCCTGGGATCAACTGCTGACCGTCCGGTTCAGGATATACAGACAAACTGTCGGCAGTATGGTAAATTGATTGAGTTTCCCATTCGAACGGAGCATTTCCGCCCGAGACGCTTGCTGAAAATGAATATCCGGTACCGGGAGTAACCAGATGAACATCAGTGGCAATTAGTAATGGAATATCTGTATTGTTTGTAATCACTGCCGACAAGAGTGTTCTCCCATTGTCGGTTATCACTGAGGGGACATCATTTCCTGAATAAAAAACAGGCTCCTGCCCGGAATAAGAAATCACCTGAAAATCTGAAATAAACCCTTCGGCTGAATGATTGGGATCAGTTTCATCAATGATCAGGAATATCCTGGCCTGATTATCTGATTCAATGAAAGATAAAAGCGGTGTAATGTCAAGGCCAAATTCAAGGTTTTTACCATCAGGATGTGAACTTCCTGTCATATTAAAGTCACGGCCCTGAAAATTAAATATTGAAAAATCCATAGAATGTTCCGGAACAAACCGACTGGTATCACTGCTAATGCCTGCAGATATTTTAATACGTCCTCTTTTGTTATAGGTAATACTTGCTTTTATGGTCAGAAATGGTTGATATTCAATATCGGGAGTGATTACATGCACAGAATTATTCCAGATACCGCCTTGTCCGTATTTGATGGCCAGTGTTGAATAAAGCATATAACAGAAACCATCATTTCCCCATCCGGGTCCATAGGAATTGACAAATTTCAGACCTCCTATTTCCCAGTCTTTCATGTCTACTACACCATCATTGTTAATATCAATATGGTTGGTAAATACACCGTCACCATTTCTGTCGAATCGAATTGAGTCATTATATCCTACAATTGTCATGGCATGCGATGCTGTAGGTTGCCATTGAGTAATTACTGCTTTCCCTGCTTCAGGAGAGCCGGAAGGCAATTGCACCGGCGAGATAATTCCCGCATAAAAATTGGCAATGCCTCCGACATCAGAATTTTCGAGGTGGTTGTGCAACCAGTGCTTTAAAATTTCCAGGCCTTTGGGAGTACCAACCGGAATAGAGTTTACCCCTGAAATACGGTTGAACATAGCAGAATGGTATTTTTCATAGCCACTCATCCAGTAATAAGAATCATCCATGGTGATAGGCCCGTAAACCGCTTCGGTGGGATTTCCGGCATCATAAAGGATATCAAAAGTGTGGAAATAGCTGACCCCTTCGCCATAATACGGCAATGTGCCGTTCATAAAATTCCAGGTGAAATGATCAGGGTAGGTGTTGGTGATGGTATCGGAGGAAATTTGCCTGAGTCTGTTGATTTCGTAACAAAAATTATAAGCCACCGATGCGGCTTGTCCGCAGGATGCCCCTCGCTGCGAAAATACAGATCGAAGGTAAGGCTGACCGGAATTGTCAACCACCGGAGGAAGAGAAACAGACCTGTTTATATCAGAAGATTTAAGCTGAGGATAATCATGAAATTGCACTCCGGGCTGAGAGGAACGTGCTAATCCTTTCAATGAAAGACCTGAGGTTTGTTTTTGTCTGGCCTTCTGACCAAAACTGCCCACCACCATTACAGTGATGAGCAGTAAAGTAAGCAGATATTTCATTTCAGAAAAAACTGTATGAGCCGGTAATAAGGTAAATGATTAAAATCCGCCGGCACCAATTTTGACTTTCGGTGCACCGATTTTTGAACACAAAAATTCTCGGTTCATGCGTGCAATGTTGGTGATTGAAATTTCTTTCGGGCATTCTGCCTCACAGGCTCCGGTATTGGTGCAATTTCCAAAACCAAGCCGGTCCATTTCAGCAACCATTGCCTGAACCCTTTCTGCAGCTTCAACTTTTCCCTGAGGAAGCAGGGCAAACTGTGAAACTTTAGCAGAAACAAACAGCATGGCTGAAGCGTTTTTACAGGCAGCAACACATGCACCACAACCAATACAGGAAGCGGCATCCATCGAAAGATCGGCATTGATCTTAGGAATGGGAATTGCATTGGCATCGGGGATTCCTCCGGTATTTACTGAAATATATCCTCCGGCCTGAATAATTTTATCGAAAGATGTCCGGTCAACAATAAGGTCTCTGAGCACAGGAAAAGGCCTGGCCCGCCATGGTTCTATAACTATGGTATCGCCATCTTTAAACCTCCTCATATGAAGCTGACAGGTAGTGATTGCTGCGTCGGGTCCGTGTGGCCTGCCATTGATGTATAAACTGCAGGCGCCGCAGATGCCTTCACGGCAGTCGTGGTCAAAAGCAACAGGATCCTCTCCTTTCACTACCAGTGACTCATTGAGTATGTCCATCATTTCGAGAAAAGAGCTGTTCGGAGAAATGTCATTTACCTTATAAGTGACAAATTTCCCTTTGCTTGAGGCGTTTTTCTGACGCCATATTTTGAGTGTTAAATCCATTTTCAGCGGTTTTTACTTGTAATTCCTCTGTTTAACTTCCACAAACTCGTAATTGAGCGGCTCTTTGTTCATTACAGGTTCTGAATTTTCTCCGGTGAATTCCCAGGCAGATACAAACATCAGATTCTGATCATCGCGCAGGGCCTCTCCTTCAGGAGTCTGATACTCTTCGCGGAAATGCCCGCCGCAGGATTCATTCCGGCTAAGTGCATCCCTAGCAATAAGTTCTCCCAATTCGAGAAAATCGGCAACACGTCCGGCCTTTTCAAGTTCAGGATTAATTTCATTGAAATCGCCTGTAACTTTCACATCTTTCCAGAACTCCTCACGCAGTGCTGCTATTTTTGGAATGGCTTTCTTTAATCCTTCTGCATTCCTACCCATTCCAACATATTCCCACAAAATCATACCCAGCCGTTTATGGAAACTGTCAACCGTTTTTGTTCCCTTAACATTCATAAGTTTTTTCAGCCTTTCGGTTGCTTCGGTTTCGGTTTTCCTGAATTCAGGCAGATCGGGTGAGAAATTAGGTATTCTTATCTGATCGGAAAGATAATTCTGAATGGTATAAGGCAGTACAAAATAGCCGTCGGCCAGTCCCTGCATCAGGGCTGATGCGCCCAACCGATTGGCACCGTGATCGCTAAAGTTTGCTTCACCAATAACAAAAAGGCCTGGAATTGTTGTCATCAGCTCATAATCTACCCACAAGCCGCCCATAGTGTAATGCACCGCGGGATAGATCATCATGGGCGTTTTGTATGGATTCTCGTCAACGATTTTTTCATACATCTGGAAAAGGTTTCCATACCGTTCTTCAATCACATTTTTACCAAGGCGGTTGATGGATTCGCTGAAGTCGAGATAAACGGCCAGTCCTGTTTCACCCACACCGTATCCGGCATCGCAACGTTCCTTGGCTGCCCTTGAAGCCACATCGCGTGGCACGAGATTTCCAAAGGCGGGATACCTGCGTTCAAGGTAATAGTCGCGGTCTTCTTCTGCTATCTGAATGGGTTTTAACTGTCCATGCCTTATTTTCTCGGCATCTTCCTTGTTTTTGGGAACCCAGATTCTTCCATCATTGCGGAGGCTTTCGCTCATAAGCGTCAGTTTTGACTGAAAATCGCCATGAACAGGAATACAGGTAGGGTGAATTTGTGTAAAACTCGGATTGCCAAACACTGCACCTCTTTTATATGCTTTCCAGATGGCGGTGGCATTCGATCCCATGGCATTGGTTGAGAGAAAGAAAACATTTCCGTAACCTCCGGTTGCCAGAACCACTGCATGGGCTGCGTGACGTTCAATGGCGCCGGTAACCAGGTCTCTGACAATAATGCCCCGTGCACGGCCATCGACCAGCACAACATCAAGCATTTCGTGTCGGGTAAACAATTCAACATTTCCTTTTTTGACCTGTCGGCTCAGTGCACTGTATGCGCCTAAAAGAAGTTGCTGCCCGGTTTGCCCGCGTGCATAGAAGGTTCGTGAAACCTGAGCTCCGCCAAAAGAACGATTATCAAGCAATCCACCATATTCGCGGGCAAAAGGAACACCCTGAGCCACACATTGGTCGATAATGGCATTACTCACTTCGGCCAGCCGATAAACGTTTGCTTCGCGCGAGCGGTAATCTCCGCCCTTTATGGTATCGTAAAACAAGCGGTAAACGCTATCACCGTCGTTCTGATAGTTTTTAGCTGCGTTTATCCCTCCCTGTGCCGCTATGCTGTGCGCTCGCCGGGGGCTGTCCTGGTAACAAAAATTCTTCACTTTAAAACCAAGTTCACCCAGGCTTGCTGCTGCAGAGGCTCCCGCCAGTCCGGTCCCCACAACAATTATCTCAAGCCGTCGCTTATTGGAAGGATTCACCAGATTTGTGTGTGACTTGTATTCAGTCCACTTCTGAGCCAATTCCCCTTTGGGTATTTTCGAATTTAATTCGGCCATATTGGAAAACTTTTTTCAGTGAATAATTAACTTATATAAACCAGAACTGGAATCAGAATAAATCCTCCGGCAATGAGTATTGCCAGGACCCTGCTCAAACCAAAGGCAACCGGTGTGTATTTGCTGTGATTCAGTCCCAGAGACTGAAGCGCTGAATGAAAAGCATGATCAAGATGAAAACCCAAAAAAATCAGCCAGAAAACATAAATAAGAACAAAGGGCAAAGACCTGAATTTTTCAATAACAAGTATGCCCATATCTTCATAATGTTCTCCATTGATCATAACTGAAGGTATTTCTCCGAATTTCGCCTTGAAGAAAAAGTTTACCAGATGCAGCGCCAGAAGTGCAAGAATTACGATTCCGGTATGGATCATAAATTTGGAAAAAAATGAGGTGTGCGAATAGCCTTCAACTTTGTAACGTTTAGGCCGTGCCAGCCAGTTTTGGATTTGAAGAAGTATTCCTATAAGAATATGTAGAATAAATCCTCCGAATAGCACCCATTGAAAGGTCTGAATCAATGGGTTGGTGACCATAAAATGTGCGGCCAGATTGAATGCTTCCCTATTGTCATTCTTAAGAATGAGTAAGTTGATGCTCAGATGGACAATCAGGAAGCTGATCAGGAACAGGCCTGCCAGCGCCATTATGACCTTTTTGGTAATGGATGAGTACTTCAATGCCATGTGGTTTATGGTTTATTGTTAACGAAAAATTAAAATGTTTTAAAACCCGGCAACAAATATGTTACTACATTTGCTTTTTGACGATATATCGATAATATTCGATGTATCAAGAAACAAATGTAAGCATTTACATGATTATCCCAAATCAAACCTGCAAATTATAACCATTCTAAATAATCACCACATGCGTTATCATCAAATTAATTCCGGTCTATTCGCAAAAAACCGGATATATCTTGAGAAAAAACTTAAACCCAACTCACTGGCAATCATACATTCAAACGATGAGATGCCCCGGAATGGAGATCAAAGTTACCCCTTCAGGCAAAACAGCGATATGTTTTATCTTACAGGCCTTGATCAGGAAAAATGTATTCTGACTCTTTTTCCAAATCATCCTGTTGAAGCTTTGCGTGAAATTATTTTCACCGTTAAAACGAATGATCACATGGTAACCTGGTATGGACATAAATATACGCTGGAACAAGTAACCGAAATTTCAGGCATAACAACCGTAAAATGGCTTGATGATTTCGAGGGCACATTAAGAGATTTCATGTCGAGGGCTGAATATGTTTATCTGAATCTGAATGAAAATCCAAGATTTACTACAGAAGTACCTTCAAGAGACCTCAGATTTATGCAGCAACTCAGAAATGATTATCCTTTGCATTCCTTTGAACGGCTTTCACCCCTGCTCACTGATTTGAGGATGGTTAAAGATGATGAAGAAATAAGGCTGTTGACCAGAGCTTGCGAAATTACCGGAGATGCTTTTGGCCGTGTGCTCAATTTTGTTAAGCCCGGCGTGATGGAATACGAAGTTGAAGCAGAAATTACACACGAATTTATCAGGAACGGAGCTTCGGGCCATTCTTATCCACCGATCATTGCTTCGGGTGTCAATAACTGCATTCTGCACTACAATCAGAATGATCAGGAATGCAAAAACGGTGATTTACTTTTACTTGATTTTGGCGCTGAATATGCAAATTATGCGGGTGATTGTTCTCGTACCATTCCGGTCAATGGAAAGTTTACTGCCCGGCAGAGACAGGTTTATGAAGCAGTGTTGAGGGTTTTAAGAAAAGCAACAAAAATGCTGGTGCCAGGCACAACCATTGATAAATATCACGCTGAAGTCTGCAAAATAATGGAAAACGAATTGATTGG
Organism: Lentimicrobium sp.; assembly: GCA_019429275.1. Taxonomy (GTDB): domain Bacteria; phylum Bacteroidota; class Bacteroidia; order Bacteroidales; family Lentimicrobiaceae; genus Lentimicrobium. Next base: position 11,625 of record JAHYJC010000008.1, read on the forward strand.
ATTAGGCCTTTTTACCGCTGAGAATGTTGAAAATCAGGATCCCGACAATCCATTGTATTTCAAATATTATATGCATGGCACTTCACATTTTATCGGACTTGACGTACACGATGTCGGAAGCAAACAGCATCCCTTAACAAAAGGAATGGTTTTAAGTTGTGAGCCAGCCATTTATATTCCCGAAGAGGGCTTTGGCATAAGGCTGGAGAATGACATACTTGTTGACGAGGAACCTGTAGATCTGATGGCTCACATACCCATTGAACCCGATGAAATTGAAGCCCTCATGGCCTAGCCTGTGTATGAACTGACCGGAATTGAACCGAAAGTATTAATTTTGTCAATGCATTTTACAATATAAATCAAAACACATTCATATGTTTAATCCAGAAATCTACGCCAAAAGGCGTAAATCGCTTCACAATGAAATCAAAACCGGTGTTGCAATTTTTCCGGGAAACGGAGAAGTCGCGTTCAATTACCCGGCAAACACTTACCATTTCAGGCAGGACAGTACTTTTAGCTACTTTTTCGGAGTCAACCAGCCCGATTTGGCAGCAATCATTGATTTTGATAATGACACCGATCATCTTTTCGGAAACGATGTGGATATGGACGACATCATCTGGATGGGGCCTCAACCTTCAATTGCCGAAAGAGGTAAACTGGTCGGAATAACGAATACAGCGCAATTTGCCGGTTTCGAAGCCTTTGTGAAAGAGGCATTGGCCAAAGGCCGGAAAATTCACTTCCTTCCGCCATACCGTGGCGAAACCAAAATCATGCTTTCTGATTTACTTGGTATAGCCCCGGCACAACTCAAAGCCTCGGCATCAGAAGACTTGATACGCGGGGTTGTAAAGCTGAGAAGCATAAAATCAACCGAAGAGATTGCAGAAATAGAAAAAATGGTTGATGTGGCTTATCTAATGCACACTACTGCCATGAAAATGGCCCAACCCGGAAAAATTGAACAGGAGATTGCAGGTACCATCGAAGGCATTGCTCTGGCCAACGCCGGCCCTGTATCTTTTCCGGTAATATTAAGTATCAATGGGCAAACACTGCACAATCACTACCACGGAAATACAATAACCGAAGGCAGAATGATGGTTGTGGATGCCGGTTGCGAGTCGCAAGAAACACTTTATTCCAGCGATATAACGCGCACTATTCCTGTCGGAGGAAAATTCAGTCAGCGACAGAGGGAGATTTACGATATTGTATTGAAGGCAAATCTGAATGCCATTGCGGCAATCAAACCGGGAATACCTTACCGTGAAGTTCATTTACTGGCTGCAAAGACCATTGCTGAAGGCCTGAAACACATTGGCCTGATGAAAGGAGATACTGATGCGGCCGTGGCTGCAGGAGCACACGCTTTGTTTTTCCCCCACGGACTCGGTCATATGATGGGAATGGATGTTCATGACATGGAAAACCTTGGCGAAAATTTTGTTGGCTATGATGAAGAAACCATTCGTTCAAAACAATTCGGAACGGCATTCCTGCGTCTTGGACGTCGCCTGCAACCGGGATTTGTGATCACAGTTGAGCCGGGCATCTATTTTATTCCCGACCTGATTAAACAATGGAAAGCTGAAGGAAAATTCATTGAATTTATCAATTACGATAAAGTTGAATCCTATAAAGACTTTGGCGGAATACGAATTGAAGATGACATTCTGGTTACTGAGAGCGGCAACCGGGTACTGGGCAAACCCATACCAAAGACGGTTGAAGAAATTGAAGCCGTTATGAAGGGATAAATATTTCAAAAAAATCAGAAGTAAATAAAACCCTGTCAGGATAAATGCCGGCAGGGTTTTTATTTGCTGCTCTATTCCGGAATATGAATATCAGACGAAAATTCTTTACGGAAAACCAAATTTTGAACTGATTATTCCGGCAAAAACGTGTAGGTTTGAAGCAAATTTTAACTTTAAAAGAACATGGCAAAAATAAGACTGGCCATCAATGGATTTGGCCGCATAGGCCGCATTACCCTCAGAGCACTCCTCAAGAAGAAGAATATTCAGGTTGTGGCCATCAACGATCTTACAGACCCGGCTACACTTTCCCATTTGCTGAAATACGATTCCGTTCATGGGAATTTTCCGGGAGAGGTAACCTATGGAGAGGATTTCCTGATGGTTAACCGAAAAAAAATACAGATTTTTTCAGTTTCACAGCCAGGTGGTGTCAATTGGGGAAATTTGAAAATTGATGTTGTCATTGAATCGACTGGCAATTTTACCGACAAGCCCTCAGCGCAGAAACACATTGATGCCGGAGCAAAAAAAGTGATCATTTCAGCACCTGCAAAGACTGATGATGATTCGGTTAAATATATAGTACTGGGTATCAATGACCACCTCATCGACAAAGACGACAAAATTATTTCAAATGCCTCATGTACAACCAATTGCGTGGCCCCAATGATCAAGGTGCTTGATGATTTATGGGGTATGGAAAAGGGATTTATCACCACCGTTCACTCATACACCCGTGATCAGAATCTGATAGATGCACCTCATACCGATCTGCGAAGAGCCAGAGCCGCAGCTTACAGCATAATTCCAACCACAACCGGAGCTGCCAAAGCTGCAACCAAAATCTTTCCTCACCTGAAAAAAAACCTAGGGGGTGCAGGAATCCGTGTTCCGGTTCCCAATGGTTCACTGACAGACCTGACCTGCACATTGAAACACTCCACCAGTATTGAGGAAATTAATGCTGCATTCAAAGAAGCTTCAAACGGCTACCTGAAGGGGATTATGCAATACACCGAAGATCCGATTGTTTCAATAGACATAATCGGAAATCCTCATTCGGCCATATTTGATGCAGGACTCACTGCTGTATTAGGTGATAAAAACAAATTGGTAAAAATTGTAGCCTGGTACGATAACGAGTGTGGATATGCACACCGACTTGCCGATCTGGTTGAAAAGTTTGTTTGATTTATTGAAGATATCATTTCTCAAATCCGGGTTGAATACAAACCAGTCCTGATGACAAAGAGTCTGCAAAATAATTTCAGACACCCTTCAAATATGTGTAAATTTCCTCCTGCGACCTTATTTTTGGGAGTTTGTCCTTGTCTTTATATAAATTAGGTCCAGAATGATTTACAAGACGGGCTTTGGTATTGTCCTTCAATTGAATCAATAGCATTGTTTTTAATTCCTGTTTAAGTTTCGGATCGTTTACCGGTGTAGCAACTTCAATCCGGTTATCAAGGTTTCTCACCATCCAGTCGGCTGAAGAAATATAGTATTTTTCATCACCGGCATTATGAAAAACAAAAACCCTGGAATGCTCCAGAAATTTATCAACAATGCTGATTACCTCAATATTCTCGCTCAAACCTTTAACACCCGGAATCAGGGTGCAGGTGCCCCTGCAGATAATTCTGACTTTAACACCTTCCTTCCCGGCTACATAAAGTTTCTTAACAAGTTTTTCGTCAACCAGATTATTTAACTTTATGATGCACCAAGCCTCTTTTCCCTGACGGGCATTTTTTATTTCATTATTTATCAGTCTTGTAAAGAAATTTCGCATGTGAAAGGGCGAAACAATTAAACTTTTAAACTTAGGTGGATTGTATTTGCTTTCGATCAGGTGAAAAACAGAATTAACATCTTCAGTAATATTAGGATCGGCGGTGAGCAGGCTGTCATCGGCATAAATTCGTGCTGTTTCTTCATTAAAATTTCCGGTTCCAACATTGGCATAATATACATTTTTTGCTCCCTCTTTCCTGCGAATCAATAAAAGCTTGCAGTGAACTTTAAAACCAGGAATTCCCTGAATCAGTTTAACTCCTTCTTCCTGAAGTTTCTCCGCCCAGTAAATGTTGGCCTCTTCATCAAACCGGGCCTGCAACTCCATAAAAACCGTTACGGCTTTTCCGTTACGTGCAGCATTTATCAATGCATTGATGACTTTTGAGTCTTTGGCTACCCTGTAAAGTGTCATCTTAATTGCTCTTACCCTTGGATCGATGGAAGCTTCACGCAACAAATCAATGATAAACTGAAATGACTGATAAGGAAGATGAATCATAATATCCTGATCCCGGAGGATATTCAGAATACTCTCATTTCGGGGTAGTTTACGGTGCTCAAGCGGCTTCCATTGCGGGAAAAGCAAATCGAACCGGCCAATATCGGGAAATGCCATAAAATCTTTAAAATTATGATATCGCCCACTCTTTGACAGGGTATCGGTTTCAGTAATGTCAAGTTTGTTTTTGATCAACTTAAGCAAATCTTCGGGCATTGTTTTATCGTAAATAAACCTGACAGCAGCACCCAGTTTTCTCTGTTTCAAGCTCTCAGTCATGATCTCAAGAAAACTCTTCGATACATCATTATCAATATCCAGTTCAGCATCGCGTGTAAATTTGAAAGTATAAGACTCAAATCTGTCATAACCAAACATGGAGAAAACTTCGCCAAGACAGTATCTGATCACATCATCAAGCAGGATAATAAAAGTTTTATCGCCTTCAACAGGAAGAATTAAGAACCGGGAGAGTGGTTTTACCGGAACCCTGATTACTGCATATTGCTTTTCAACGATTTGAGCAGTTGACTCAAGCTTCAAGGCCAGATAGATGGACTTATCAACCAAAGAGGATGACTTCAGATTGTTAAGCATAATGGGGAAAAGCAATGATCTGACATTCTCGCCGAAATATCGTCTGACAAATTCTCCCTGTTTCAATGATAGCGCTTTCTCATTTATAATGTGAATACTTTCATTTGCCAATTCTCTTACAATACTTCTGAAAATCCGGGAAAAATCCTTTTGCTGCTCCTTGTCTATCCTGCTGATTTCTTTCAGGGTTCGACGCGGATTGAAACCAATGCCATCGCCAACCCGCTGGCTGTAATCGCTCATGCGGCTTAAAGTTGCCACTCTAACCCTATAAAATTCATCAAGGTTATTTGAAAAAATTCCCAGAAATTTTAATCTTTCAAGCAGGGGTGTATTAATATCAGCTGCTTCCTGCAGTACTCTGCCGTTGAATTCAAGCCAACTAGTCTCTCTGTTAACAGTATATTTCGATATTTTGGCCATAAGACCTGAAAAATAGGATAAAAAAAAATATTTCTACTAAGTTACATGCAAAGATTGATACAACCAAAAAGAATCGCTATGTCAACCAATCATTTTTGGATAAATCATGAACCTGACTTTAAATGAAGAAACCGGCAAATCTTCCCAGCATTCTGCATCAAACTCAATACTTACAATGCCTGAAGTAGGCAAATAATCAATTTTTGGATTCAGGAAAAAATTGACAAAACCTGTCATTGCAGGATTGTGCCCCACAATCAATACGTGCGAAATCTCTTCCGGCAAGTCAAAACACACATCATAATATTCGCGTTCACTGCCAGGATAAATAGACTTTTCTTCCCCAAAATGCTTATCCTCAATACCAAAAGCGTGAGCCATAATTCTGGCTGTTTCCACTGCCCTTACGGCTGGACTGGTAAGCACATATTCAGGATTAAAACTGTTTTCTTTCAGATAATTTACAATCAAACGGGTACGATCAAGTCCCTTTTGCATTAATGGCCTTTCCAGATCGTGAAGCCACCCATCTTTCCAAGAAGATTTGGCATGCCTCATCAGACTAATTATTTTCATGCATTATGGTTAAGGACTTCAAAATTAAATAATTTGGAGCATTCTTAAATATTCAGACAAAAATTATTGATTTCTTAACCTTAATAACTCATACAAGTTGAGAAGGTTCACAATTACATAAGCAGACAAGCGGATAATTCGTAAATTTGGTACTGGAATCATGTTATAACCAGTGCTGAATTATGGATACAATTCCGGTAACCACCCCCAACCGAAAAGTATTTTCATTGTATGAATTGACCGAAAGTATTTCCCGTATGTTCAGCAAGCATTATGCTTCGCCCTACTGGATCAGGGCCGAAATTTCGCGCTTGAACCTTTACCCTCACAGTGGACATTGCTATCCCGATCTGGTTGAACGGGCCCGGGGAAAAGTAAAATCTCAGGTCAAAGGCATTATTTGGCGCGAAGATTTATTTGCAATTGCCCGAAAATTTGAGGATGTAACCCGCGAGCCATTCAGGGAAGGCATTAATATCATGTTTCTTGCTTATGTTAAGTTTTCATCAGAATACGGACTTTCTCTTCAGATTATAGACATAGAACCATTGTTCACACTCGGCGAGCTGGCAAAGGAAAAAATGGAGACCATTGTGCAACTTAAGAACGAGGGTATTTTTCACAACAACAGGTTGCTTGAAATTCCGTTGTTGCCAAAACGCCTGGCAGTGATTTCGGCCGACACAAGCAAAGGATACAGCGATTTGTTGGTTACCCTGAATGGGAATCCTTATGGGTACAGGTTTCAGGTAAATTTGTTTCATGCTCTTTTACAAGGCGACGGGGCTATCGGATCAATTCTCAACCAACTTGACGCAATTAAAAAAAATCGTTCTGCTTTTGATGTTGTACTTATAATACGTGGAGGTGGCGATGATGTAGGACTGGCATGTTACGACAGTTACAAACTTTCCCGCGAAGTTGCTACTTTTCCATTGCCGATAATTTCGGGGATTGGACATTCAACCAACGAAACCGTGGTAGAGATGGTTGCCAGTGTCAATAAAATAACACCTACCGATGTTGCTCATTACCTCCTGGGCAGTTTCCAGACTTTCGATCAGAGAATTTCGTCTTCCGGCCACCTGTTGGAAATGGCTTTACAAGTTCTGTTTGATACCCAAAATCAAAAATTCAGAAAGATTTCGGAGGATTTTATCTCGAAAAGCCAGGATTATACCCGCGACCAGAACTTAAAATTAAACCAAAAAGTTGCACTTATGCGCGATCAGGTAATTGCATCAGTATTTAATCACCGCATTGCACTGAGCAGATACGAAAATTCGTTACAGTATAATCCGGCCCGGTTACTGTTTAAATTTGACGATAATGTAACTGAACAAACAAAATTGCTGGATTTTCACTCCAAACTACACCTTCAAAAGCAAACTACTACAATTGATAATTTTAATCAAAAAGTCAAAATTCTGGATCCGGTTGCCATATTAAAACGTGGCTTTTCCATTACCCGTTATCGGGGAAAGGCTTTACAAAAAGGTTTTATTCCGGAAAAAGGTGAAATGATTGAAACCGAAAATTTAACGGGAAAATTTAAAAGTATAATCACTGAAAATTAATTCTGATGAGCAAAAACATAAATTACGCCGAAGCGATTGTTGAATTGGAAAGTATTGTTTCTGAAATTGAAAATGCTTCAATTGGAGTAGATGAATTGTCAGAAAAAGTAAAAAGAGCAGCAGAGCTGGTTAAATTTTGCAGGAGCAAACTCACGTCTACCGAGAAAGAGGTTAATGGAATTCTGAGTAATCTTAATGCAACCGGGGAAAATGAGGATAAAATTAGTGTTTAATATTTTTACAGTTCGTTCTTCAATTTATACTATCAAGAAGAAAAATTATTGACTGCCAAATGAAAAAAAACAGGTCAAATACACTCCTGAATTTCGTTGTCGTAGGCGGAGTTTCCATATTATTATGGATTGTACTTGATTCTGGCAAAAATCTTGATAAACTCAGCCAGCAAACTTCACTGGCCAACCGCAACACAGGTATAGTAAACGCTTTTGACGTAATAAATTTTCATCATCCGCTTTCTCTTCTAATTCTTCAGATTCTTGTTATAATAGCGGCCTCAAGAATGTTAGGCTGGTTAATCTCATTGATAAATCAACCATCAGTTATTGGCGAGATACTGGCAGGAATCGCATTAGGCCCATCCTTACTTGGACTTTATTTTCCTGGCGCAACAGCTTTTCTTTTCCCGGCCATTTCACTTGATCACCTGGAGCTATTGAGCCAGGTTGGCCTAATCCTTTTTATGTTTATTATCGGCATGGAGCTTGACATCAATATTTTGAAAAAGCGAGCAGGTTCATCCATGTTCATAAGCAATGTCAGCATTGTAGTACCATTTCTTATGGGAACTATTCTTTCGCTTTTTCTGTTCGAAAGGTTTGCCCCTGAAGGAACAAAATTTCTGCCCTTTGCTTTATTTATTGGAATTGCTTTAAGCATTACGGCTTTCCCTGTGCTTGCCCGGATTGTGCAGGAACGCGGCCTGACCAAATCTCCGCTTGGCATTACGGCCATAACCTGTGCTGCCATCAATGACATAACCGCCTGGGGAATTCTTGCCCTGGTTGTTGCCATTGCCAATGCCGGTAGCATTGTGAGCGCACTGATTACAATTCTGCTTTCAGCTGTCTATGTTCTTATTATGTTACTTATAATCAGACCCTTGCTAGACGCTGTTGCAAAAAAATATACAGTCAGGGAAACCATAAGTAAGCATATCGTTGCTCTTGTACTCAGCACCCTGTTTTTATCAGCCTGGATAACGGAAGTTATTGGCATCCATGCTTTGTTCGGAGCTTTTATGGCAGGTGTAATCATCCCCGACAATGCCAGATTTAAAAGCATTATGGCTGAAAAAATTGAGGATGTAAGTATCGTGTTATTGCTTCCTCTGTTTTTTGTTTATACCGGGCTAAGAACGCAGATTGGTTTGTTGAATGAACCGGATTTATGGCTCATTGCCGCCCTGGTAATAGCTTTTGCTGTGGTGGGTAAATTTGCCGGAACTGCCATTGCCGCGCGAATTACAGGCCAGACCTGGAAAGAAAGTCTGCTGTTGGGATCACTTATGAATACCCGCGGATTGATTGAGCTTGTGGCTTTGAACATTGGTTACGACATTGGTGTACTTTCTCCGGAAATTTTTACCATTTTGGTGCTGGTTGCTATTGTCACTACATTAATGACTGGGCCATTAATGTCATTTATAAATTACATTTTCCGGTCTAACGCGGATGAAAACATTGACAGTGGGCTGATAAATGTAATTGCAGCCTTTGGCCCTCCCGAAGCCGGAGGAAGGCTAACTTACCTGATCGATACTCTGTTAGGAAATCGAAAAAAAGGATTGAAAATTACCGCTTTGCATATGACTCCAAATACTGACATTTCAATAAAAAATGCCAAACGATATGAAGAAGAGGCTTTCAGTGAAGTGAAGAAAGTCAGTAAAAAGCTGGGAATTGAAGTAAAAACTATTTACCGGACAGCAGAAAATGTAGCCAATGAAATTATTAAAACAACTAACCGAGGCAATTACGATTTGCTTATTGTCGGTAGCTCAAGGCCACTGCTCAGACAGGATGAGACCGGGGGAAAAGCCCGGTACTTTTTTGAAAATGCCCGTTGCAACGTTGGCTTATTTATTGACAAAGGATTCAAAGAAATCAAGAGAATTCTTATACTCACTGAATCTGAAGATGAAAATTTTTTGTTTGATCTTTCTAAGAAATTCGAGTCAAATTGCATCATTGAAACTTCCTGTCTGATTCCGGAATCAGTTCCTGTAAACCAATCAGTAAAATCAGTTTTTAATCAGAATCTTTCGGTAGAGCCCTGGAAAGATTATTCGGAAAACGATTTAATCATCTCAACACTTGATTTTTACAGGTTGCAACGTGAGTCTGGGGCAACCTGGATTGATGGTAAAACATCGATATTGCTGATAAACAGGGGGAAAAATTAGACTACAATTGCTTTCCAGGCATAATTTGTATTTCAGCAATCCAAATACACAATTTTAATATTCAAGAGACTTAAATATTATTCGGGTTAAACAGGTTTTTTTGAATTACATATATTCTGCAAAATCAAATCTCTGTATTTATAAAAAAAGCCATCCTGCGAGGGATGGCCAGATTCAAAATAGTTAATTGGGACTACCATGCAAAAAGCGGAAATTCGCTCATCATATCATTCACTTTATCGCGAACAGCATCAATCACAGTCTGATCTTCAATATTGGCAAGTACCTCATCAATAAGATCGACAATTACTCCCATGTGTTCCTCCTTAAGTCCACGGGTAGTTATTGCAGGTGTGCCAACCCGAATACCTGAAGTAGTAAAAGGAGAACGGCTGTCGAACGGAACCATATTTTTATTGATGGTAATATCGGCCTTAACAAGTGTGTTCTCAGCAACTTTACCTGTCAAATCAGGGAATTTTGAGCGCAGGTCAATAAGCATCAGATGATTGTCGGTGCCACCTGAAATTACATGATAACCTTTTGCAACAAAGGCCTGTGCCATGACCGTAGCATTTTTCTTAACCTGAATGATGTAATCCATAAACTCATCTGACAATGCTTCGCCAAAAGCAACAGCTTTAGAAGCAATTACATGCTCCAACGGGCCACCCTGCACTCCTGGAAATACTGCAGAGTCGATCAGTGCTGACATCATTTTTGTTTCACCTTTCGGAGTTTTCAATCCCCATGGATTTTCAAAGTCTTTACCCATTAAAATGAGTCCGCCGCGCGGCCCTCGCAATGTTTTGTGCGTGGTGGTTGTTACAAAATGGCAGTAAGGAACCGGATCGTTAAGTAAACCTCGTGCAATCAGACCTGCAGGATGCGCTATATCCGCAAGAAGCAAGGCCCCGATTTTATCTGCAATTTTGCGCATGCGCTTATAATCCCAATCACGCGAATAAGCCGAAGCACCGGCAATGATTAGTTTAGGCCGGGTTTCCATGGCAACTGCCTCCATTTTATCGTAATTGATCATTCCGGTTTCCTCTTCAACGCCGTAAGCAACAGGTTTATAGAGTATTCCGGATGAATTTACCGGCGAGCCATGAGAGAGATGACCTCCATGCGCCAGGTTCAACCCCATAAAGGTATCACCTGGTTTTAAAACGGCCATTAAAACTGCCATATTTGCCTGAGCACCAGAGTGAGGCTGAACGTTTGCCCATTCTGCATTAAAGAGTGCTTTGGCACGGTCAATTGCCAACTGTTCGGTTTGGTCAACAATCTGGCAACCACCGTAATACCGTTTTCCGGGATAACCTTCAGCGTATTTATTGGTCAGTACTGAACCCATGGCATCAAGTACCTGCTGGCTGACAAAATTCTCAGAAGCAATAAGTTCAATGCCATGCATCTGGCGCTCTTTCTCCTGCTTAATGAGGTCAAAAATCTGTTTGTCTTTTTTCATTTCTGAAGAATATTATTGTTATTGTGTTGATTTCCAAATAAATATATGATAATAACCAGACTACAAAGGTATGAAAAGAAATTCACCCAAAACAACCTGAAGCCTTTTATAAAATTGTTTTGTTCTCATTCTTTATTGAACGTCAAAGTATCCGTTTAAACAACAAACGTGCTTCCGGGTAAGAAGCACGTTTGTAAAAAATCAGTAGTATTTCGGCCGTAGCCTGCAGCTAATTACTAATCTTCTTAATTCATAATCAATATAATACGGTTGATCAGTTTATCACCTGAACGAATCCTGATCATATAAGACCCAGGCGTAACCGAACTTATATCTATTGAATATTTACCTTTTCCAGAGCATTGTTTCGACAGAATTTCAGTTCCGGCAAGATTAAGTAACTGAACTTTAAAATCAGGAAATTCTGTTGGATTGACCTCAATGATAAATTCATCTTTTGCAGGATTAGGATAAATTTTGAAAGACTCTGATTCGTTTTCGTCTATTCCCAGACCAAAACCCGATTGTAGCAACACAACATTCTGAGATTCAACTCCTTCTCCGCTTACTGATATGGTTGCCGATCTCTCGGCGGTAACAGTATTTCCTTCATAGGTAGCCTTGAGAATTCCGTTTCCGATTCCCGAAGGTGTAACTTGAAGCCACTCTGAAAGGGCCTGTGCTGTCCAGTTTACATTTGATGATACGATAAAATCAACAAATCCTGCCTGGTAAGGGACCTCAACATATAACGGATCAATAAGCAGCGTGGCCATTGCCCCTTCCTGCGTCAGTGTAACGCTCACGGTTAAATTGCTTCCGGTAACAGAAATGATGGCTGTTCGCGAAGAAGTTTCTGTATTTTGCTCATAATCAATGTGTAAAGTTACATTTCCGCTACCAGATGGTTGGTCTACCGAACACCACGGAGAATCTGACCCTGCACTCCATTCGAAATTAGAGGTAACCGAAATCTGTGTTGAACCAGCTGTGGCAGGCACCTGAATCACTTGAGGATCAAGCGTAAGGAAAGCCTCGGCAGGTTGCTGAATAACTGAAATGAAAACCGGTTCTGTATCCTGGGCAGTTAGTGTAATTGAGGCAATGCGGTTTGTTGCCCATGTGTTATCGGAATAATCAATATCGATGCTTCCATCACCAAAACCTGCAATTGTTACAGTACACCATTCCGGGTTACTGCTTATAGCGGTCCACGAAGTATTTGAAGTAACAAAAGCCTGTACACTTCCTGCCATCACAGGCACATTGAGTTCAAGCGGAACAGCAAACAGGAAGGGCAGTGCACCGGCCTGAGTGAGAGTTACTACAATAGGATCAAGATCATTTACGGTAACTGTAATTTGCGCCATGCGCTCAACCACAGTAAGATTGGCTTCATAGGCAACATTAATCATTCCGTTTCCATTGCCAGAAGGAGTTACCACACACCATGTTTCAGGAGTTTCGGCAGTCCAGGTGGTATTTGAAATAACTTCAAAAGATACCTCCCCGGCAGCATCATCAACGTTAATATTCAAAGGAGAAACTGCAAGTGTCGGAGGCGTTGTCATTGTGGTTGCCGAAGCACTCATGCCCATTGAATAATCATAATCCAGTGTATAGGAGAAAGCTTTATAATGATAGCTTGTTGAACCCATGAGGCCTGTATGCAGGAATTCATTCAATAACCCTGTATAGATGACATTTCCACCGCCAGGCAAAACATCTCCGGGCTGATAGGAAGTTCCCGGGACCGGCTGGCCGATGTTACCAAAGGACCAGGCAATCATTACATTGTCTCCTTCGGGGTTTTGGCTCCAATCCAGATTTATTTCTGTATCACTCACAGCCTCTGCAGTAAATGCCAGGGGATTATTTACAGGTGAAATACACGATATACTGGCAACCCAGCCAGGTGCAGTGGCAATATTATTGCTTTGGAAAACAAAGGTTAATGACCCTGTTGGATTGTCAGATACAATGGTTCCGGGAGGATTACTGACCCCGCACCATTTTCCAATTAATGGAGATGAAACTGATGGGCCGTTGTAAATCGCAAGAAAATCGTTCAGGCAATTGGTGCTGGGTTCGATATTGAAATCGGAAAATACAACCATCAGCTGACTGCCCGGGTAGGTGGAATTTATTACTGTTGTGAAATTCTGATTGTTGGCATAATTTCCACCAGGGCCACCTGAATCATAAAAAGTACCATTACAGGTATTTATGGTGATATTTCCCATATTAAATTCATTAGGCATTACAGTCACATAATCAGCGCGGGTCATGGTAATATCATCATTAATGATAAGTGATATTGTTTTTGTGCCCGTTGTTGTGTAGATAACTGTATGAAGGCCAGCTCCACTTGCTGTTTCTGGGCTGGCTCCTTCGCCAAAGTTCCATAGCCATGAAGTTACATCGCAGGTGGATTCATCGGTAAAAACAATCGGATTATTGACAACTATAGATAAGGGCAATGCCGAAAAACCTGCATTTGCCGAATTCACACTGATGTAATCGGTTCTTGTGAGCGAATTCGGCCCCACATCATTGGTTGCTGAAAGTGTCACTGAATAAACGCCCAACGCATTGAACTGAATCGAAGGATTCTGTGAAGTATTGCTGGTTCCGTCAACAAATGAAACTGTATTCGGTGTAAAAGTCCACTCCCAGCTTATAGGGTCTCCTAAAGTCTGGTCGGTAAATGTCACAGTTTCATTCAAACAAGGCAGTTCATTACTTGCAATGAAAGCCGGAGCAGGCAAAGGCGGACCGAAACTGAAAGAAGCAATCCTTGTTCTCCGGCCGCCGCTGACATATTGATTTGTATACCAGAAAGTTTTGTCATCAGTAGGATCAACACTTATCAATGAATAATCGCCCCAACGGTTGGTGTTGGTTTGAGATGCTGTACCTTCCCATATCACGCCTTCTTCAATGTCCATAATTCCGCTGGCATTTACATATTCAACCGAACTCTGTCCGGTATATCTTATTCCCGGGTAAACAGTTCCACTGGAAATAGAATAACCCAAACCAATTTCGTTGCTTCCGTTGAGCGCGATGCTGGCCATCCATCGTGAATGCTCATCAGGCGCATAGGTTCCTTGCTGACGAATGGTCCAGTCTCCATCTGTTTTTCGCAACTCATACCATCTCACGCCTGCATGATCGGTAGCATCGACATCCACAATATGGCAACAAACAATGGTTTGATGGCTTCCAAAATTCCTGTATTGAGGCACATTCATGATTACCTGGGGAATGGCATCAAGTTCACGGGTGGTTCCGGGTTGTTTTATATTATTCCAGTTGTTACCGAAATTACTGTCAAATGGTTCAACATTTAATTGCTGCACACGGGTAAAGGTTGAAGCCGAAGGTGTGGCCCAATTCACGGCAAGTTCGTAAATCCACAACTGATCGGCCGATCCACCGAAAGCATCATCCTGATGGGCAATAAAAATTCCGGGGGTTCCGGCCGGTGCAGCCGGACCGTCGTTATCAACCGGAGGAACCATCATAAATCCGTCAACAGAACCAGGCCGCCACGGATTATCAAATGCAACCATTTTAGGGCTTGTTCCGCCGGCAAGCATTACAGCTCTTTCAAAAACATAAATATCAGTATTGTTCCCGGTATTTGTGCCCATATAATATCCATCATGCCAGATCCCGAATTTTTCATAATCAGGCATTCCTCCCATAACAAAAGAGTACTGATACCAAATCCCTGTCGGATCATTGGTTGCTGACACTGCTACCAACATTCGGTCGGGACTGCCGCAAAGCGAAAATTCAGCGGCCATCCAACGGCCAGCCATTTCATCGTAAAGAATTATGGGATCTCCATCGTTGCAGCCAGCCCCGGGAACACTTCCGAACAACTGGTTCATGTTTGTAGGACCAGCCAACAAATCACCGGTTTTAGAATAAATTGCATAAGTAGTGTTAACAGTCTGCATGTAATGGTTGGGACCTGCCACACCGTTCTCATCAGGTGGAAAATATGGTGAAGTCTGACCCTGAAAATTTTCAATCGGCTCGCTCATGGCAGCCCTGTAGCGCCCCATAGTCTTCTGCCACACAGGGTCATCCCCCTTTGGATGGGCCGTTTCGGCAAACGGATAAGTACGCGTCCGAAGTTTGGGATTGAGTAGTTTTTCATGAGCCTTGGCAACCATTTCGTCATACTCGGCCTGAGTAATAGGCGGAATATCTTTCAGTGGCGGTGTAATGCCAATCAAAGTTCCTGTGCCGGTATAACTCGGACTAACAATACTATCCTGAGCCAGAGCGCCTGAAAAGAACGAAAAAAGAATAAGTGCAAAAAAGTAACGTAAATTCATGGAATTTAGATATTTGTGAATGAATAAGAAAAATCGTAGAAGGTATCTTCCCCCTTGATTAATTTCCAAAATTAAAATAATAATATATCAGCCTGACAATTATTAAATAAATTTATAAAGTAGGCAAGGAAATCCAATTTGGATTTTCCTGATTTATTTTGAACATAAAGGTCGCAAGCACCGATAAAACCACGCATTGCGTCATAATAAAAATGAGTTATTTTTGTTATTCAAATCGAGGATCAATTCATTTTTGTATTTTTGAAATATGTTAAGAATTTCCTTCCAAAGGGCAAGCTGCACTCTTACTATTATTGTGCTGTTTATGACACAAATGGCCTTTAAAGCAAGCGCTGCCCCTCCTATACCTGAATTGTTAAGTCTTTCGGTTGAAGCTAACGGAAGCATTACTGCTGGTTGGATAATACCATCAGGTACTTTTGATGGTTTCAAGCTATATTACAGGCCTTCAGGCTCTACTGGCACCCCCTCCCTCGTCGATTTTCCTGCATCCGCTATAAATGGATCCATCCCAGTTTCGGATGGAATGAATACCGGATATGAAGCGTATCTTGTAACTTATATTGCATCGGAAGAATCAAATGCATCATCAACACTGCGAACCATCATGCTTACTGTTTCTAACAGTGGTACCGGTACAGGAATTGCCCGGCTGGACTGGAACAGAATGAATCCAGGTGTGGCAGAATATTATAGCATACAACGTTCTATTGACAACGGCATTAGCTTTTCGCAGATTGGTGAGACCGGACTTCTGACGTATTATGATACAATTCAAGAATATAATCCAAATAAAAAATTGTGCGACGATACAGAAATTTTTTACAGGGTATTTTGTGAAACATCAGTGCCACAGGCCGTTTCATCTGTTGCCAGTGGTATCTTCAGGGACGATAATCTTCCTGAAGACCCTGTTTTAAGTTATGTAACAATTGTTAACGGCTTCTCCGAAGTACACTGGACACACAGTCCTACCCAGGATGTAAATGGTTATGTAATCGGTTTGAATGAAGGAGGGACTTTTAATGATCATACAACCGTTGATTACACCGATTTTTTTACGGATGATTTAACCGGTCTTCCCACATACCACGATCCCTGCAACGAGGTGGTTACTTACGTTATCCGGGCTATTGATCAATGCAACAACTCCAGTTCTGGGGTTGTCAATTATAATAATCCACATCACACCATCCTTCTCAAGGGAGATATGGAAACTCTGTGCAACAGAAAGGCATCACTCAGCTGGAATGCTTATGATAACATGAATCCAGCGGTAAACGAATACAAAGTGATGCGCTCTTTTAATGGAGATCCTGCCGCAGAGATTGGCTTAGGAATCTCTGTCGGAGATGGAAATTATTCGTTTATTGATGATGAATTGCTCGTCCCGGGTGGTAACTACAGTTATTATATTCAAGCTGTGAATGCAGATAATTCCCTCAGTTCTGAAAGTTGCCATGTTCTTCTAACACCCGAACCTGAGGTTGTCGAGTCTTTCGAACTGGATAATATCACAGTTACAGATAACCTGTTTATTGACCTCACCATAAACGGAACTCCAATAAGCGCGATAGACAAGGTTGAAATCCTCAGATCTGCAGTAAATCCTTCTTCTCTTGCGCCAATTATTAGTTTTGACTGGAATAATCCCAATATGATTATATCAGAAAATTCTGCCGATGTAAATTCCACATCCTATTATTATCAGCTCAGGGCTCTGGATGCCTGTGGCTTTGAAATAGCTACTTCTAAGGTTTTCAAAAGTATTTTCCTGCAGTTTTTTGATAGTGGAGATGGAGATGTAAGGCTCAACTGGAATGAGTTTGAAGGGTGGGAAATCTCCGGTTATAATGTATTTTGCCTGCTTAACGGACAACTTGTTGATGGATTTCCTAAGTTCCTGCCACCCGGGACCCTTGTTTTTAATGATCCTGATGCTCCTATAGAAAGCGGTATGATTACATATTACGTCGAAGCAGTTCAAGACGATGACGATCAGGTTAACAGTCGCTCCAATGAGGTATTGCTGGTTGGAGAACCTGAGATAATAACGCCAACAGCCTTTTCGCCAAACGATGATGGCCTGAATGATCTGTTTAAGCCATACGCAAAAAACATTGATACAGGAAAATATCTTTTTACCATCTATAACCGCTGGGGACAGCGTGTTTTTGAAACTAAAGCTTATCCGGGAGGATGGGACGGAACCATCAAAGGCGCTCCGGCTCCGCCAGGCATATACGGTTATATTATCGACTATTCCGACTTTTACGGTTTCAGATTTTTCAAACGTGGCATTGTAAACCTGCTGAGATAGAATTCCTGCTCTATCGTTAAGTTTATTTAAGCAAAAATTTTGTTTGGCTGGATGGCGTTTGTAATTTTAATTAAGCAAGATTTGAATTCAGGAGTTTTGAACCTTATCTTCTGACTTTGGCACCACTCTGCTTTTCAAGCACCTCGGCCATATGATTCATAAACTTATCTATTTCCTTGTCAGTCAATGTTTTATTTTCATCCTGAAGTATAAAACTTAAGGCATAGGATTTTTTTCCTGCCTCAATCTTATCACCCTCATAAACATCAAAGAGATTAATTTTTTTAAGAAGATGTTTCCCGGTTTTAAAAGCCAGAGCTTCAAGATTGGCATATTTTACAGATTTATCGAGTACCAGGGCAAGGTCGCGACGAACTTCAGGAAATTTGGAAACCTCGCGATAAGTAACCGTATGCTTTTTGATGACCTGCAAAAGATTATCCCAGTGAATTCCGGCATAAAAGACGGGTTGATTTATCCCGAATTGTTTCAGAAGTTTATCCTGAAGTTGTCCGATACAATATATGGCTTTGCCATTGAACTCATGAACCTCTCCGGATACAAAAAAAGGCGGAAGGTTTTCTGTCCTCTGCAATCGATTCAGTTCTATGCCGGTTTTTCTCAATGCACCGGCAACAAAGGAGTGCAATTGATAAAAATCCGATTTGCTGTCAATATTTTTCCAGCTTTCAGGAGCAGATTGTCCCGTGATAAATAAAGCAAGGATTTTCTGTTCGTGGTAGGTTTTATCTACATTGCCCTTCACTCTTTCATCTGTCAGCTCATATACAAATCCGAATTCATAAAACTTAAGGCTCAGTTGCCTGCGTTTCAGATTGTAAGCTATTGATTCCAGCCCACTGAAAAGAAGTGTCTGACGCATGACGTCAAGTTCCCGTGAAAGCGGATTCAGTATTTTTACATTCTTTTCAGGATTAAACCAGTCGCCACCTTCATAATAAGCTGAGCTGCTAAGCGAATTGGTCAGAATTTCGTTAAAGCCATTACTGCTCAGATAATCAGCCAGCATGTTTTGTACCTTTTCTTTGTCGGGGCGCTGATGATAGGAAAGGCTCGAATTTAGTTTTTCGCCGGCATTAATCTTGTTGTAGCCGTATATACGAAGAATCTCCTCAATAATGTCGGCGATTCCGGTAACATCTACCTTAAAAGGAGGCACATCCATGTCCAGCCCTTCTGCGGTTTCTTTTATGATTCCAATGCCTAAACCTCTGAGTATAATTTTTATATCTTCAGCAGGAATTTCCTGCCCGATAAAACGGTTTACATATTCGTAAGAAAGACTGATTTTCCGATACTGAACCGGTACAGGATAAACATCCACTAGGTCAGAAGAAATTTTTCCTCCGCAAATTTCACACATAAGCATTGCAGCTCTTTTGAGTGCTGTTACTGTAATTTCAGGATCAGTGCCACGCTCAAACCTGAATGATGCATCTGTCTTCAGGGAGTGAAGTTTTGATGTTTTACGGACTGAAACCGGATTGAAGCAGGCACTCTCAAGAAAAACAGAGGTTGTGGATTCGGTTACTCCTGATTTTGTGCCACCAAAAACCCCGGCAATACACATGGGCTCCTCTGCATTACAAATCATAAGATCGTCTGAACTAAGTTTGCGCTCAACCTCATCAAGTGTAATAAAAAGAGTTCCGTCGGATAATTTTTTTACCACAACAGTATTACCTGAAATTGCAGCAGCATCAAAAGCGTGGAGCGGTTGTCCGTATTCAAACAACACGTAATTGGTAATGTCAACAACATTATTTATAGGACGCACGCCAATGGCCTTAAGACGATTGGCCAGCCATGATGGCGAAGGACCAACTTTTAACCCTGAAACTGTTAGTCCTGAATACCTGGGGCATGCCGTTGAATCTTCTACCTTAACCTGGACGGAAAGATCCTTGTTGCCAGTTTTAAAATCACTAATATCAGGCATTTTAACTTTTGCAGGCTTTTCTTCAAGTCCGCGTGCAGTTATGGCTGCAGCAACATCTCGTGCTACTCCCAGGTGTGAGGCTGCATCGGCCCGGTTGGGTGTAAGACCTATTTCAAAAATTAAATCACTTGTAATTCCAAAATACTCTGAAGCAGGGATTCCAACCTTAACATCATCAGGTAAAACCATGATGCCATCGTGCGAATCGCCAAGGCCGAGTTCGTCTTCGGCACAAATCATTCCTTCTGAAAGCTCGCCTCGTATCTTTGATTTTTTTATTTCAAAAGACTCATCCCCCTTGTAAATCATGGTACCAATGGTTGCCACAACAACCTTTTGTCCGGCAGCCACATTGGGAGCACCACAGACGATATTCAGCAATTCCTCACCACCAATATCCACTCTGGTAAGACTTAGCTTATCGGCATTTGGGTGACGCTCACATGTAATTACTTCACCGGTTACCACACCTTTAAGCCCGCCTTTGAGAGACTCAAATTTCTCGACTGCCTCTACTTCTAGACCTATATCGGTCAATAAATGCGACAATTCTTCAATACTCAGTCTGGTATCAAGGTAATCTTTAAGCCAATTGCATGAAATCTTCATAGGGTAAAATTTTCTAGGCGGCAAATTTAAGGATAATTGAGGAATAAAATCGTACAAGAATGCATGCCAGCAGGATTGGTGAATTTTGAACCCGTTGTTTGGGTTACCATAAAGCTTTTACTTCATGAAACCTTCAGTCATAGCATTGTAAAAAGTCTGATATCCGCTTACATT
This sequence comes from Lentimicrobium sp., assembly GCA_019429275.1. GTDB lineage: Bacteria > Bacteroidota > Bacteroidia > Bacteroidales > Lentimicrobiaceae > Lentimicrobium. Next base: position 32,201 of record JAHYJC010000008.1, read on the forward strand.
TAACTGATTTTACCCCAATCGTACTCGCTGCGCTGAAGATATTTTACCATAGGCTGGTTTTCAGCTTTTTCGAGATGTGGATCTTCATCAAGCGTACGGTAAGCAAATTCTCTCGCTATTTTAAGCAATTTTTCATCTTTCACCAGACTGGCGAGTTTCAGACCAACAAGGCCGCTTTGCTGGGTTCCCTGCAGATCGCCCGGGCCTCTCAGGTGAAGGTCCACTTCGGCTATTTCAAAGCCATCGGTTGTGCGCACCATGGTTTCCAGGCGTTTCCGGCCATCGGAAGTGAGTTTATAACTACTCATAAGTATGCAATGCGACTGATCGGCGCCCCGTCCCACTCTGCCCCGCAACTGATGCAACTGAGAAAGCCCGAAACGCTCAGCATTCTCAATCACCATCACCGAAGCATTGGGCACATCAACCCCAACTTCAATAACGGTAGTGGCTACCATAATCTGAGTTTTCTTTTCGACAAAACGCTTCATCTCACTTTCCTTTTCACCCGCCTTAAGTTGCCCGTGAACAATGCTTATATGATACTGAGGGATTGGAAAATATCGCATTACATTGTCAATTCCTTCCTTCAGAGCCTGCAGTTCAAGCTTATCTGATTCATTAATGAGTGGATAAACCATGTAAACCTGGCGTCCCTGCTCAATCTGTTCCATCATAAAACGAAACACCCTAAATCTGTCCTTTTCGTAAAAATGATACGTTTTAACCGGTTTTCGTCCTGGTGGCAATTCATCGATAACCGAAATATCCAGATCACCATACAGCGTCATTGCCAGTGTTCGGGGAATAGGTGTTGCTGTCATTACAAGCACATGAGGTGGCACTTCACTCTTTTCCCAAAGTCTGGCACGCTGAGCCACACCAAAGCGATGCTGCTCATCAATAACCACAAGGCCAAGATTGTGAAACTGCACCTTTTGCTCAAGCAAAGCATGGGTTCCTATTAAAATATGTAATTGGCCACTTTCAAGACGGTTATGCAAATCAACCCTTGCCGCTTTGCGTGTAGAGCCCGTTAAAATTGAAACTTCTATAGGAAGACCATTCAGCATATTGCTAATGGTTTTATAATGCTGTGCTGCCAGAATTTCCGTCGGTGCCATCAGGCATGCCTGACAACCATTATCGAGAGCAATAAGCATTGACATGAGCGCTACCAGTGTTTTTCCACTGCCAACATCGCCCTGCAAAAGCCGATTCATTTGTTTACCACTGCCCAAATCTGCCCTTATCTCCCTTACCACTTTCTTCTGTGCATTCGTCAGCTCAAAGGGGAGGTTTTTACGATAAAAGTCATTGAAATGATCGCCAATAGTTCCAAATATGCGGCTTTTAACCTTCTCCATCCGGATATACTTCAGCCTGAGAAGTTGTAACTGAATGAAAAATAATTCATCGAATTTGAGGCGCTCAAGTGCCTTTACCAATGACCTGGGATCACGGGGAAAGTGAATACTAATCAATGCTTCGGTCCTATTCATCAGCCCAGCAGATTTAATAAGCTCCTGGCTGAGTGTTTCAGGTATAAACTTATGCACCTGGCTTATCAGAGTCCGCATGATACGAACAAAACTCTTTGGGGTAAAACCCCTGCTCTTTAATTTCTCAGAAGTTGAATAATATGGTTGAAGCGGTTCGTTCTGAACAATTAATTCCTCTTCTTCAGGTTCGATATCAGGATGGGTAAAGTTGAAGCGCCCATTAAAAAGATTGGGTTTCCCAAAAATTATGTATTCTTTACCCAGTGCCACTTTTTCTTTGATCCATTTGATTCCCTGAAACCAGATAAGTTCAATTTCACCGGTCTGATCTTTGAATGTCATAACCAAACGGGCTGTGCGTCCGGCTCCAATGGTTTGTATTGATGTAATTTTGCCCTTTAGCTGAACCCAGGCAGCATCGGAATTGATATCACTGACATTGTAAAACTTACTCCGGTCAACATACCGGAAAGGATAATACTGCAGCATTTCGCCAAAAGTACTGACCTCAATTTCCTTTCGCAACATTTCAGCCCTGGAAGGACCAATGCCCTTCAGGTATTCAATCGGAGTGTCAAGAATATGCTGAACCATTTTATTTCAGTTAAATCGGGTAGAACAAAGATACAATTTAACACATAAACTTTAACCAAAAACAAAGCGTCTTGTCGCAATGACAAGGCGCTCAGGTATTTCAATTTTTTCGGATAATCAGAATTCCCAGAGGTTATGTTCGAAATTAAACAGATCAGCTTTTATGCGTTCTGCTTCCATAAGGGCATCAACACCTGTTGCATAGTCCGAAATCCTTCTATCGTATACGTTGTCTTCCTTGTAGATATAGCTGGCAAACATTCTTTTCCAGAAGATATCATCATAGGTTTTACGTGCTGCGCTGTTATGTCGGTTAAAAACTTCGGCCTTGGCAAAAACCGGACGGGCTTCGGGGAAATATATCCAGAAAAGCGGATCGTAACCCCTGAAAATCCCCTTCTCGTCCATATTGTCGCGTACGGGACAAATTCCAAGAATCCTGACTTCCATAACCGAACGCTGCTTATCGAAGAACCAGTCTTCTTTTATCCTGAACCTTTTAACATCAGAAGGATTGAATTTCACAGAAATTATGGTATCATACCAGTCGTAAGGCGGGTAAGGTCTCTGCATGGTAGCAGAATCGCTTCTTTCGAGGCGGTTCATAATTTCCGAATAGGTCAGAGGAACCAGAAATTCATCGGTAGTACTGGAAGCATCATATGCCGTGATGGCACCTTCCTTGAGTGCATCGAGCACAACCTGGGTAAGGCTTCTGAGATCGTTATGAGGAACCTCGGGATAATAAAACGGTTGATTCAGTTTCTCACGAAGATCAATTACACGCCAGATTCTTTTGCGCCAGACCACATCTGCCTCACGAACCCATGGATAAGTAATGGGTTTCTTTTCGAGAGTGGCGGTTTTATCATAAACACCATCGCGTGGAGGACTGTCGAGCACCTGAGCTTCAGAGGTTTTAGCAATACTGGACATTATTAATGCCAGTACAATGTAACCCAATAATTTTTTCATCCGTTTACTTGCTTATTTTTAATTTTCTGAGGCGGATACAGGCTAAACATTTTTTTAAACTTCAGAGGGTTTAGAATTAAAGCCGTCTATGTTTCTTTAGCCTGAACGCAGTCAGTTGATAATTATTGTACTATAAGGCTGATGGTTCCTAACCTGCGGTTTCCATCCGGACCTTTTGCCAAAATATTCTCAAGCCATATTCTTTCGCCACGTTTCGAGTTGGAAATAAAATTCTGCATTTCCTGTGTCAGCATATTACCGTTACCAGGATACTGAATTATATCACCGCCTCGGATTCCAACAAAAGTATAGGAAACGATTTCAAAGCTCAGGTCAAAATCAAAATCATCGGGCATACGCGGAATAATTGCACGGGCAGCCAGTAACATATTTTTCTGAACCGGTCCTCCATCGGTATTGGCAATGTATGCTTTGGGGTCTGGAACACGCTTGATTCTGAATTCTGCCGAACCCATTTTCCTTGATGTCTTACCATCGTTGTGAACTACCGAAATGGTGGCTTTATCGCCCAATGGCACTCTTACTACCCAGCCTTTGCCATCGCGGCGGACAGTGCCGGAAGTTATGGTTGGCTGAATCTGAGCTTCGGGAATACCCGAGGCAGAGATGGAAATAGGATTATCGACATTAGCGTAAAAAACATTCATTTTGGTTGCAGCAACAGAAAGAGAAGGTGTCATAACAAAATAACTCTCTTCAAAGGAATAATCTTTTGGCTCTCCATCGGGGCCAATTACTTTTATTGTTCCACGGTAGGTCTGAAGGCCTATTGCGCCGGCACTTGCAGTATATTTTGCAATACCACCGGATGCGGGTATCTGCCTTCCGCCGATAAATACCTCTGGATTCTGCTTAGAGTCCAATGCAGCAACCATAATCTCAGCTTCGTAGGTATCGCCCTGGAATACCAGTTTTGAATTAGGAATAACTTTTGGGGCTACCTGATCGAACTTATAATCATCGGCCGAAATAGAACTGTAAAGTGAAGTAACAATATCACTTTCTACGTTTCTTACATCAGCAATGAGTTTATTCAAAAAGGTAACATTAGCAGCGAGAATGACATGATAAAAGTTATGCTGCTCCCAGTTTTGTTTTTTGCCGCTGGCATCATAAAACGGACCTTCCAGATCCATTCCAATCTTTAGACTGCCCCTTTTGTTTTCATCGACCAGATTTAATACACTGGCTTTAAACTTTTCGATTTCTTTCCTTAACTCTCCTGCTTTACCTCTGGATCCATCCGGAGAACCCAGAAAAAAATAATTTGTTGAAACATCGTACTTATCGCGGGATTTAATTTTTCCAAGAGGAGTTTCACGAGCTTCCTCAATGGTTATTTTCTCTGATTTAGAAATCACTTCGTATTTAACGCCATCAATATATTTGATGATGTCATTTGAAAGTTGCCTGGCTTCCTGAGCTTTTTCCCAGAAAGGTCCGACTTTGGCTTCATTCAGCAGATGTTGCTGTTCAAATCTTGCATAGCTTTCTTCAATTTTTGATTGAAGGTTTTCGTTTGTATTGACAATACTATTATTCACCGAAACAAAAGCCTCAATAATCTCAACCGAAACGTTAAGGGCAAGCAGCGCAGTCAACACCAGGTACATCATCGCGATCATCTTTTGCCGCGGTGTCTCCTTGTATCCAGCCATATTATTATTTTAATGTAATGTTATAGATTCAGTTTAAATTTGCCTTATCTCACGTTCATTGCAGCAAGCATGTTGCCATAAACGTTGTTGAGAGCAGCAACCTTCTTGGTTAAGGCATCAAGTTCCTGCCTGTACTTGCCCATATCTTCACTTGAACTGTTGATATTGGCAAGATATTGCGAGATACCGGTATGCAGTTTATTAGTATCTTCAAGGTGTGCATTGGAAGTTTTCAGCTGAAGTTCGTAAACACTATTTAGGGCAGCAAGATTGTTGCCGATTTTTTGCAGCTGCTCACTGTATGTCCTGTTGTCAAGTCCTGAAAAATCAAATTTTTCAACCGACTTAGCCAATGATTGAGCTGTTTGCTGATAGGCTGAAGCCAGTTGTCCGGTTGACTCGTTGGCTTTGGCAACATTGAGTGAAAGCTCATTTACTGATTTTGCAGCATTGCTCAGGTTTCGGGTATATTCGTTGGTAGCAACGGCTGCACTCGAAAGGTCTGACATTTTGCTTGCATTTTCGCTGAGGCTTCGAAGTCCTGCTCCAAGGCTCTGTATCAATTCAGGACCTATTTTGGCTTTTTCAAGCATATTATCAAGCTCCTGAGTTGGGGTTTTGCCTGATTTAGGACTCTCACCACCGCCATGATACATGCCTGCAAGTTCCGGGTAAACCAAACTCCAGTCAGGCTCAACGTGTGGAGGTTCAAAAGCAGAAAAGAAGAAAATGAGGGCTTCAGTTCCCAAACCGACGATAAGCATTTCGTTGGCACCTGTATAGTGATTGATTTTAAAAAGTGCTCCAAGAATAACCACAGCAGCGCCCCATCCATATAGTTTGGCCATAAAGTTCCTGAATGCTTTCCCTCTGACTAAATTATTCAATCCCATGATAGTAAAGTGTTAATTGTTGAGTGATGAAAAGTTTGTTATTAATCTCGGATTAATATAAAAAACAAGTCCGTTTTAGTTATAAATTTTTGATGCTCTGGCCGGATTATCATCTTTTTGACGACCCATATAATTCTGAACACAACGGAAACCGATATAAGATTTGGCTGTATCCTGAAATTCATAGGCACGTGAATTAACCTGCAGGTAATAGGAAATATCCTTCCATGAACCACCACGAACAACTTTTCTTTTCAAAGCAGGTGGATCACTGTCCTTGGCATTGTAACTGTAGGCAGGATTCATGTCCCAGGTAAAATGGTAAGCACTCTCATCGTATGCATCGTTGGTCCATTCAGCAACATTACCTGACATATCATACAATCCGAAATCGTTGGCGGGATAATGGGCAACAATTACCGGAGTAAGGCCTCCATCATCAACATAGTTACCACGTAAAGGTTTGAAGTTGGCAAGAAAACATCCATGGTCGTTGCGGGTGTAAGGGCCACCCCAGGGATAGGGACTAAAAGAATTGCCACCACGAGCAGCCCATTCCCATTCAGCTTCAGTTGGAAGCCTGAATTCATTCACCAAAGCATTGCCTTTGCTACTGAGGTAGGCACGCAACAACTCTGTTCGCCAGATGCTGAATGCTTTGGCCTGTTTCCAGTTTACACCAACAACCGGATAATTATCATAAGCCGGATGCCAGAAGTAGCGTTCGGTCATAGGATCGTTGTAGGAATAGGCATAATCATGAATCCACGCAAGTGTATCAGGGTAAACGTTGATTATTTCTTTTCTGACGTAGAGTGAGCGGTCTTTCAATCCCTGTGGACGATTGGCAAGCCCTGCATTAACCGGATCTCCTCCTGAATAGTCTTTTCCGGCTGCTGCTTTAAAGTCAACCCAGTAATATTCGTAAAAAAGTTTACGGGTGTCTATCTCTTTGCGACGGAAATAACGTTCGTGCTCTGGCAGGAACATATCTTCAAGTGCTTCGCGCTCTTCTTCTCCATTCCATTTGATATCAGTTTTCCAATTAAGAAACGGTGGATCGTAGGTTTCACCTGTTTTTTTGTTCTCTTCAACCAGATAATTCTCTGGTTTTACCTCTCCAAGTTTGCGGCGGGCGATAGAATCTCTGACCCAAAAAACGAATTGGCGGTATTCATTATTGGTAATTTCTGTTTCATCCATATAGAAAGCACTCACCGAAACTGTCCGCGGATCATTTATGTGCGCATAGGGAACATCCTGATCCCCAACACCCATGGTAAAACTTCCCATTGGTATGTAGGCCATCCCAAATGGATCGGGCTGATAAAATTTTTCACGCTTTGATACACCAACGAGTTCGCCATTTCCTGAATTTCCACAGCTACTCAGGATTAGGGCAGCAATGATGTAGTTGAAGAGTCTTTTCATGTTTGTTCCTGATTTTAATGCAAATAACGGCTGTTAGATCTAATTATTATTTAATCCTCCGTTTTTTTAGAACGACAAAAATAACAATATAATTTCTTTCACGACAAATTTATTATTACAGGAATCGTGTATTCCTGAAACTTCTTCTGGTTTTTTCAAGTTCAAGTTTAAAGCTGTAAACCACCATGATTTCATGGCTACCTGCGCCTCCTATCTTAGAAAGAGGGATGTCATAAGCATAACCAAAACTCAAATCTTTCACACTCATGCCAACCATAACTGCAACAGTTTCCTGAAAACGATAAGTCAGCCCGCCCCAAAATTTATCATTATAAAGAAGGCGTGCATTCAAATCTACCTGAGCGGCTGCTCCATCATATTTTGCGAAAACTCCAGGTATAAAAACATAGGCCGGATTTCTGATCCAGGAGATGCGGTAACCTGCAGTGGCGTAATAGTGCCTACGCAGCTTAAACTCCGAACCTCCGGTTCCGAGTTGCCTGGAACCTTCAAGCAATTGTGTGGCTGATAGTCCCAAATACAGCCCATCAGGCTGAATATAAAAAGCACCAAAGGCCATATCTGTAAACATTGTGCTTTCTTGTCCTGATTTGATAATCGGATCATCATCTACCGGCTTTAGCTTCCCATAATCCAGTGATTTATTCAGAAAGCCAACATTAAAGCCAATACCTAATTCTCCATCGCCCAATGACCGGTTATAAGCATAACCAAGCCGCACATAAATATCTTTGAAATAGCCGATTTTATCCTGCATTACTGTAGCTGAAACACCTCCTCTGAGAATTCTGACAGGCGCATCTCCTGAAACCACAAAGCTTTCAGGAGAAACTTTATTTCCTTCTGAGTCTTCAATTCCAATCCATTGCTGACGCATAAGTCCGGTCACTGTTATGGCATCGCGCAGACCAGCATAACCTGGATTTACAGCCATGTGATTAAACATATTCAGCGTGAACTGTGGCTCTTGCTGTGCAATTGCTTGTTTACCTGAAATTATAATCATGGCAACAAGCCCCAGACCGAAATAAATCAGCTCAATCCTTCGCATAGAACCTGTTTTGCAAAAACTCAATTTAAAACTCATTAATGAAACAATTTGTCCATTTAAAAACCTGAGACTTCATTATTTAATACCGTCAAACCATTAAAATTCAATTAATTGAAATAAGAAACTTAGTCTTTCTGCACTTTGATTTATCAGATCAGCAGACTTAATAACTGAAGAATCTGTTTAATATTATGCGACTGACTTACCTGAGTTAATCACATTAATCAGCAAAAGTAATATTTTCCGGTGTAAGTATTTCTGCAGATAAAAATTATATGATGATATTAGTAAGAAAATGTACATTTTAAGATAAACTTTTAAAAGAATGACAAACATCATAAAAAACAACTTAGATTTGCAAATTGTTTTTCAATTATGTATTTACCTAATAAACAATGAATTAACATGACTTTTGTTCAAAATGAAAAAGTTTTTACAAAAAAATGGTTCATTGCATATTCATTGATCATTGTGGGCTCCTTTATTCTGGCAGCTGGATTTGTTTTTTTTATTAACCCTTACAACATTGTTCCCGGCGGTGTTTATGGAATCGGAATCGTTGTTCACCATCTGACAAAAGGTGTTTTTTCTTTCTGGCCGACCGGTATCCCTGTCGGACTTTTCGGACTGGTATTGAACATTCCACTGACTATGATAGGAATAAAGGTATTGGGACCTAGATTTGGTATAAAAACCGTGATTGGCTTCTTACTAACCTCAGTTTTTATGGATATGCTGACGATGTTCGTTGGTGAAAATGACCCTTTAGGCCTTTCGGAAGACATTCTCATGGCTTGTGTTTTTGGCGGAGTGCTCATAGGTTTCGGGCTGGGACTCATTTTTAAATCCAGGGCCACATCAGGCGGTTCAGACATTGTGGCAATGATTATTGCAAAATACACAAAGCTTCCATTGGGACAGTTAATGATATATGTAGATTCAGTTATTGTACTTTTTGGACTGGTTGTTTTTAAAGATTGGAAAATCCCCCTCTATTCCTGGATTGTTATATTTATCACCGGAAAAGTCATTGATATTACAATGCAGGGCGTTAGCTATGAAAAAACCTTATTTATTATTTCGAAAGAATTTGAACTTATCCGCGACAAAATCATCAACGATCTTAACCGTGGGGGAACCTTTATACCTGGAAAAGGGATGTTCAACAATTCTGATAAAACGATTATTTTTACCATAATGAACCGCCGGGAAATTGCAATTCTTGAGGAATACATCCATCAAATAGACCCAAAAGCCTTTGTTACTGTTATGGATGCCAACGAAATTCTGGGCGAAGGTTTTAAATCACTTCGCGATAAAGTTTCAGAATAAAATTTGCCGACCAACAAATTTTAATGCATCCATCCATTTAGCCAGCTAAACGATGCCATTTCTTCAGAAAGAAAAAATTTTTACCCGAAAATGGTTCATTTCTTATGGATTAATCCTGACTGGTACTTTGCTTGTCTCCTTTGGTTATGTCTATTTTATTACACCTTTCAAAGTAGTACCAGGTGGAATATATGGTATTTCTATAGTGTTGCACCATCTCTTCGGCTTACCGGTTGGTCTCACTGCTCTGGCCTTCAACATACCCCTTACCATAATCGGGACTAAGGTACTGGGGCCCAGATTTGGCACAAAAACAGTTGCCGGCTTCGTTCTGACTTCTGTTTTTGTTGACCTGATGTCTTTCTTTTCCGGATTTAAACCTCTGGTTGAAAACGACCCCTTGCTTTCATCAATATTTGGAGGAGCTGTAATTGGCGTAGGTGTAGGACTTATTTTTAAATCCAAAGCTACTTCGGGCGGATCTGATGTAATTGCTATGATATTGGCACGCTCTACAAAATTACCGCTGGGACAGTTGATGATTGGCGTTGATTCATTAATTGTGCTGATAGGATTTGTTGCTTTCAGAGACTGGCACATTCCGCTTTACTCCTGGATTACAATTTTTGTGATGGGTAAGGTAATTGATGCAGTGTTGCAGGGCGTTTCCTACGAAAAAACAATTTTTATTGTTTCTGATCAGCATCAGGCTATCCGCGATAAAATCATCAATGACCTTCACAGAGGCGGAACATACCTGAATGCTGAAGGTATGTTTAATGGCAATCAGAAAAAGGTGATCTTCACCGTTGTAAATCGCAGGGAACTGGCTATGCTTGAAGAATTTATCAATAAGGTTGATCCTAAAGCTTTTCTTACCGTCATGGATGCCAACGAAATTCTCGGTAAAGGTTTTAAATCGCTGACCGACAAACTGGAAGATTAAATATTGGTTTTTGGTCATAAATTCTATTGGCAATTTCCTAAAAACTTAACAAAAAACTTGCTATCCTTAATCTAAAGTCATTACTTTTGCAGCGCATTGGTTCCGGCAACGGATAATAGGGAATGCCGTGTAATTCGGCTACAGTTCCCGCTGCTGTAAGCTCTTTAAAAGTTTCAACTGATTGCCACTGTCCATCCTAAAACGTACGGGAAGGCGTTGAAAACAAATGGAGTAAGTCAGAAGACCTGCCAATGCCTCGTGGATTTTGTAGTTTACGGTGAATGAACTGCAAATCGAAAAACCTGGCCTGTTTCCCTTTTTTATCCGGCCTTTTTTATCAGGTTTTTCACTTTTGCTGCAGAATCCGCGCATTTATTCATCAAAAAAAACGCAGCAATCATGAAAAACAAAAAGATCATCCTTCCATTTTTTGTTATTACAATTATTATCTCTTTACTTGCCATAAGCCGGCTTTTGCCACACCCATTCAACTTTTCACCCATTGCAGCTCTGGCTTTGTTTGGCGGTGCACACTACCGAAACCGATTTGCAGCCTATCTTATACCGCTGGCAGCATTATGGGTAAGCGATATTTTTCTGAATTTTGCCTTCTTCGGAAGTTTTGTTCCCTTTTATGAAGGCGCATTTTTTACTTATGCCGCTTTCGCTTTGATTGTTTTGCTGGGATCAAAGGCACTGCAAAAGTTCTCGACCAGAAACCTTTTGTTTTCAAGCCTTGCAGCTTCAGTAATTTTCTTTGTGGTTTCAAACTTCGGTGTCTGGGTTTCAGGAACCTTGTACCCGCTTAATGCAACCGGGCTTGTCGCCTGCTACTCAGCAGCCATCCCGTTCTTCCGCAACACCCTTGCCGGTGACCTGATTTATTCATTTGCAGTCTTTTATGGATATGCATATGCACAATCGAGAATTTCAATCCTCAAAACCGCTTGATAAAAATCTCTTTTCCTGAAACGACTTTTCTGAACCTCAAAAATCATTGCTTTATGATCAAAAAATTACTTGCACTTTTACTGATTAGCGGATACACCTCTGTATTTGCGCAGGGACAGTTTCCTCCGGCAGCCGGCCAAACAGGAAGCACCGCCATTGCCAGAGATTCCAGCATCATTCAATCATGGGCCAGCGGAACTGAGCTGGTGCGCGGATACATACAGATAAGCGATACCAGTGTTTACAGCTCAGGTTCCAACAAAGCTACATTCGGGCATCCATCCAACGCTTTGGGCATTGCTGAAGGCATTTCAACCGAAGTTGTTAGTCTGGGAGATGGCGGAATGGCAACGCTGACTTTCGATCGGCTGGTTGTTAACGGCCCCGGTGCTGATTTTGCGGTATTTGAAAATTCTTTCGGCGATACTTTTCTTGAACTTGCGTTTGTAGAGGTGAGCTCCGACGGCATCAACTTCAGCCGGTTCCCGTCCGTTTCCCTCACACAATCTGAGACTCAGATTGGTCCATGGGATGAGATTGATCCGACCCAGCTTCATAACCTTGCCGGAAAATACCGCCAGGGTTTCGGAACTCCATTCGACCTGAGCGATCTTGAATACAATCCACTGGTTGACGTAAATGCAATCAGGTTTGTTCGGATTATTGATGTGGTCGGCAGCATCAACCCTGAATACGCAAGCATTGATTCCCAAGGAAATATCATAAACGACCCCTACCCTACACCATTCAATTCAGGAGGTTTTGATCTTGACGGTGTTGCCGTAATTAACTGCAACGTACCAAATACAGTTCTTAATTTCACCGAACTTCCACTGACCCAAAATTCATTTTTCCTGCCCGAAGAAAATGGCATGTTTTCATCCGGACCCTTAAACTTCATTTATGAAGCCGGATTTGGCTCATGGTCAGGTTTTTCATATTCAAACAGGGTAAGCCTTACCGGCGAATATACCAACGATCAGTTTGTGGCGGCAACCCTCGGCGGCATGGACGGAGATACCACAAATTTTGCAATATCTTATGTTTCATCCGACTGGATGTCAGGAACCTACGATCCGATTCCCAGCATAATAAATGTGGCCAATGGTCAGGATGTAAGCTTCAGCGGATTTTACGCAACCAACAGCCATATGGCTTATATCACTTTGCGTGATGGCACAATGTTTAACAAAAAATTCGGTGGTGTAACCGGCAACGACCCCGATTGGTTCAGAATGAAAGTTTGGGGCGTTCGCGCTGATAATTCACTTACAGAAATTGTGGAGCATTACCTTGCTGATTTTCGTTTTGAAGATAACGGCCTTGACTACATTCAAAACGATTGGCGCTGGGTTGACCTGAGCAGCCTGGGTGAAGTAAAATCACTGAACTTTATTCTTGAATCAAGCGATTCGGGTGATTACGGGATGAATACCCCGGCTTATTTCTGCATGGATAACCTGACCATAATGGAAGTTCAGGGACCATTTATCGCGAATCCATTGGCCGACATGGTGGTGAGCGTAAATGCCGACCCAATCGACATCAATCTGGACAACCATTTTGCAGCATCCGGAGTAAACCCAACCTACGAAATTTCAAACAACAGCAACAGCAGTCTGGTTCTGGCAAGCATTACCGATTCGCAGCTTTCACTGATATTTGCATTGAATCAGACAGGTTCATCGGAAATAACAATCACTTCAACAGCCAATGGATTAGCAGTATCTGACACATTTATTGTAACGGTCAGCTCAAATGTTGGCATCGATCAAGTCGAAAAAATCATGTTAAAAACCTATCCGAACCCAGTGGTTCACAGCCTGACGCTGGAAGGCGCGAAAGACAGTGAAATGAAGATTTTTAACTCAACCGGAAGTCTGGTATTTGCCGGAAAAAGCACGGACGAAAAAACCATTTTGCCTATGGATACCTATCCTGCAGGGATTTATCTGATTCAGGTTTCAGGCATGAATGGAAATTCAACCATCAAGGTTAGCAAGAAATAATCCCGAAAGGCAAAAACCCACAATCTTCAACTTCTGAATGAAATCACTTGCGATAACCGGCTTATTAATTGGCTTCTGCTTTTCAGATGTTATTGCCCAGCAGCCGATTACCGACACCATTACTATAAAAGGTGTAGAGGTGAAAACACGCAAAATTCATCAGAAAGAGAAGTCAGCATACCCGATACAAAGTCTTGCGGCAAAAGGAATTGAGTCCGTCGCGGGTACTTCGGTTGCCGAAGCCGTAAAGACTTTTTCGGGAGTAACCCTGCGCGATTACGGTGGTACAGGCGGGCTGAAAACCATCATGGTACGAAGCCTGGGCGCAAATCATACAGGAGTTTTTATCGATGGAGTTGCTTTTACTGACATAGCTTCAGGGCAGGTTGATCTGAGTAAACTTCCGCTTGAAGGGCTTGAAGAAGTTTCGCTCGAACTTGGAAATGCTTCACAACAATGTATTACTGCGCGTGCTCAGGCATCGGCAAGCCTGATCAACCTCAGAAGTAAAAACCCTGATTTCAGGAATCGCAAAACAAATGGCAATCTTTCACTGAAAGCGGGAATGTATGGACTGATTAATCCCACGCTTTCGCTGAACCAGAAAACCGGCAAAAAATCATGGATAGGGCTGAACCTGAATTACCTGCGGGCAGAAAGTGACTATCCGTATCTTGTGGATAACGGCCCGGCCGGCACACATCGCGAAACACGAAGTAATTCAGATATTACAGCACTTTCGGCAAACGCAGTTTACAATTTCAGTCCATCGGACAGTTCCGGTTTTCAGGCAAGGCTCAGAATTTATGAATCGGAACGGGGTTTGCCGGGAGCCGTAATTTTTTATAATCCACATTCATCGCAACGTTTGACCAACAAAGATATGAGTGTGAACCTGCAATACCGTTCTAATAAAAAGAAAATCTCAACGCTGAGCAATGCGGGCTGGTCCAGGGCATGGCTTCGCTATGTTGATCCTGATTATCTGGGATATACGAGCAGCCTCGACAACAAATACCTTCAGCAGGAATACTACCTTTCGCAGGCATTTAGTGCTAAAACCGGGAAACATTTTACTGCATCTGCATCTACAGATCTGATTGTAAGTTCATTTTCATCAAACCTATACAACAATAGTAACCCCAGGCGCTATAGTCTGCTGGTGTCAGGCGGATTGAGCCACCGCACGCGAACCACCGAAACTTCAGCCGGTTTGCTGCTCAGTGTGGTTGGCGATAAAAAAGATGGCGATGAAAAGATGAAAGACTTTTCACGGATTTCGCCATGGGCTAACTTCACAGTTCGGATAACAGATGATCCGGCATTAAGATTCAGATTAATGTATAAGCAGATTTTCAGGTTGCCGAGCTTCAACGATTTGTATTACCATCTTGTTGGAAATCCAAGCCTGAAACCGGAAAATGCCGGACAAATCAATTCAGGTCTGCTTTTTTCGAAAAAAGTGATGGGTTCGACAGATGTAAACCTGCGAATTGATGCTTTTGGCAATCGCGTAAGCAACAAAATAATCGCAATACCTTCACAAAACCTGTTTGTTTGGTCGATGCGTAACATCGGGAAGGTGAGCACGCAGGGCATTGAATTACAGATAGAAACCGAAAGCAAAATCAATGCTGAAATGTCAATCGGCATCAGCATGAACTACACCTATCAGCAAGCCCTTGACATGACTGACCAAAACTCAGCCAGTTATAAACATCAGATTCCATACATTCCCTACGAAACATTTTCAGGAATGTATTTTATCAATTACCGGTCGTTTGCAGTAAATTACAATCTGTTGTTCAACGGATTCCGCTTTTCAGCCGGTGAAAATGTGCATGAAAACCTGCTTCCGGGTTGGTGGATCAGCGATGCCGGACTTTCATGGAAAACCGAAACAAACAGAATCACCTACAGAATAAAAGGAGAAATAAGCAATCTCTTTAACAGGGAGTATGTTGTTATAAGGAGCTTTCCCATGCCTGGAAGAAGTTTTGCATTAACCGCCACCTTACAATTTTGAAAATGACCCATCCGAAAATATATCAGGTTGCTTTCGCAAAAAGCATATTTCAGTCACTTCGGAACATGAAGTGGATATTACTTTTCGGAACAACACTACTTACAACTTCATGTAAAAAAGAGCCTTCAACACCCGAAATAAATCCAGCCGATTCAACAATTCGGACAACAGGCATTTTTGTTTTGAACGAAGGAGTTTTCAATGCCAACAATGCATCGCTTACCCGATTCAGCTTCAGCGATTCAACAGCAGAAACAGATTATTTCTTCAATAAAAACGGGCGGAAACTAGGCGATACCGGGAGCGACCTGGGAATTTACGGATCCAAAATGTATATAGTTGTAAATGTTTCAAGTCAGGTAGAGGTCGTGGATGCACTCACTTGCCTCAGTCTGAAACAGATACCTATGTTTGATGGCAACAAACCAAGGCAGCCGAGAAAAATTGCTTTTTACGGGAATCATGCATTTGTATGCAATTTTGATGGAACTGTTGCTGTAATTGACACGACCAAACTTGAAACAGTGAAATTTATTCAGGGAGGCCGGAATCCGGATGGCATAACTGCTGCATATGGAAAAATATGGGTAACCAACTCCGGTGGGCTTGGATTTCCGGATTACGACAATACCGTTTCGGTAATTGATCCGATAACTTTGAGTGAGATAAAAAAGCTTGAGTCAGGCATAAATCCTTACACCATACATCCCGATAATCATGGCAACATCTTCCTGATTGCACGTGGGAACTATGGTGACATCAAGAGCCGGCTTCAGGTAATGGATGCCACTTCCGGAGAAATGAAACATACATTCACGGACTTTGAAGCGCTCAATTTTATAATTTCGGGCGACTCGGCCTTTGTATATAATTACAATTGGAACGCAGGTACAAGCAGCATAAGGGTAATAAATACCGTAACACTTGAAGTGGCAAACAATGCATTTATAAGCGATGGAACTGTGATTGAATCGGTTTATGGAATAGCTGCAGATCCTTTTACAGGAATAATCTACATCACAGATGCCGGAAATTTCACAGGCAGGGGAAAAGTACATGCCTTCTCCAAAAGCGGGAAAAAACTGTATTCGTTTGATGCAGGGATCAATCCGTCGGGAATTGTATTTGCGAATAAATAAGACATATCAACTTCCTGACCCGATACTTCGCGCCAATCAGAATGCAATCTGATTGGGGTTATTTACCGGGGCGTCACACACCGATCCTTTGCAGACATAAATCAGGGATTCACCTTTTTTAAACCTGTTGTTGAATATCGGAAGTTTACTTTCATTTTCAGCAGCTGCATAAATGGTGTATGATTTGTGTTTCCGGCGGAGTGCTTCTGAAAATTTCCTGGCCTGCGATCCTGTAGCAACCACAGTGTTAACGCCATTTACCTGCATTGTAACCACCTGGGCCCAATGTGCATGAGAAGACGGGTAAGCCTGAATCCGGTTTTTCATATTCATCACCATATCTTCGGAATATTTTAACCATTCATGTTTCTCAAAATAAAGTCCCAGAAGGAACAGACATTCAGCCATCACTGCATTTCCTGAAGGTTCAACACCATCAGTTACTTCCTTAACCCTGACCAACGACAACTGCTCAGCCTGCTTTTGCGGAGTGAACCAAAACAAAGGTGAATAATCATCGTTGAAATCGTCGAATACCTTTTCGCAGAGCTGTTTTGCCCTGAAAAGCCAAACATCTTCATAATCAATCTGGTAAACCGAAATAAAAGCCCTTGCAGTAAAAGCATAATCATCAAGAAAACCAGAAATACCGGCTTTCTCCTTGCCGGGAGTCCGCAACAGGCTTCCATCGGGCTGCGTCATAAAATCTGCAATGTAGTTTGCTGCTTTTAGCGCAGCCTCCTTGCTGCTCTGATTGTATGCACTATGGAAAGAGTCAACCAAAGATTTAATCATCATTGCATTCCAAGAAACAATCATTTTATTGTCAAGTCCTGGCTTAATGCGGGTATTCCTCTCCTTGAGTAAAATGGCTGATGACATTTTGATAAGCTGACGCAGTTCCTCTTCGCTCAGGTGTTGTCGCGATGCAAAAACAGCATCGGAAAGCGGGCGCAACAAAATGCTTATTCCTTTCTCCCATGCGCCCTCATGGCCCACACCAAAATAATCAGCCACCAGATCGCCATACTCGGGCAATTGCTGTTTGATCTGATCACGGTTCCATATGTAAAAGCGACCCTCTTCGCCTTCTGAGTCGGCATCGAGTGCAGAGTAAAAATATCCTTCTTCTGAAGTAAATTCGGTTTTAATAAACGTCAGGGTTTTGTCAAGCGTATCTTTAAACTGTATATCACCGGTCAATGCATATGCTTTGGAATAAAGAGAAACCAGCTGTGCATTGTCGTAAAGCATCTTCTCAAAATGAGGTACTTTCCAGTATTTATCGGTGCTGTAGCGTGCAAAACCACCCCCAATCTGATCGAAAATACCGCCCATGGCCATTTTTCGCAAGGTAAGCGACAATTGATTCAGGGCTTCGGGCAATTTGTTCAACTGATAATATCCGGCAACAAACTCCCACACAACCGGCATCGGGAATTTTGGCGCACCAATCATTCCGCCATAATCTGTATCAAAACGCAGCGAAAGCTGATTATAGGTTTCATTAAGAAAATCCATATCCGGAGCACTGGCATCTCCAGGTGGATCAATTATACTCATACCCTTGATGCCTTCTGTAATCCGATCGGCCTGATTTTCAATTTCAGAAACTTCGCGTTTGAAAAGCGAACTGATCTGATCAAGCAATTCAATCCACTGAACCGGTCTGAAATAGGTACCTCCCCAAAATGGCCTTCCATCAGGTAAAGCAAAACAATTCAATGGCCATCCACCGCTGTTATGCAGAAATTGCACGGCAGCCATAAAAACCTGATCAACATCAGGACGCTCTTCACGGTCAACCTTGATACAGACAAAATCACGATTCATGATTTCTGCAATTTCCGGATTGCTAAAGGTTTCATGCTCCATAACATGGCACCAGTGACAGGCAGAATAACCAATACTGATCAGCAGCGGGCGGTTTGTGGCTTTGGACAGTTCCAGCGCTTCTGCTCCATAAGGATACCAGTCAACCGGATTATGTGCATGCTGCAAAAGATAAGGACTCGATTCGTTGATCAGTCGATTGGCTATATTATCAGGCATATCAGTGGATTTAATGAATAAACAAGCATTTCTGATTTGTGTTGAATAAGCTTGAAAAGATATTTTTGTAATTTTAAAAGATCTCCTGCATTTACCTTTTTCTAATCATTTCATAACTTACTGTAAAACAAGTCATTCCATAAGAATCTGGAAGAGCAAAAACAAAATATTCTATCTTTTTTAAATTTTTTTTATCTGTTATTTAGATTTATTATATTTTAGCAAGCAAATTTCTGCTTTTAAATTCCAGATTGTCACACAGCAGAAAACAAACAAATCAGACTAAATCCAACCAACGATTACAGTATTTTACACCAAATCAACCAGGATTTGTCTCAATCTTTATCAACTTTAATTTTAAAACCATGAGATTTTTTATTTTACTGCTTTCATTATTTATCATCAATCAGGGTGTTGCACAAGACACTTACAGAGTTCAAAGAGGAGAAAGGCCCTCAATAGATCTTGATAATGTGCCGGAAAGCGCTTATCACAAAGGAATGATCAAAATCAAGCTTAATGAAAATTATGGCAGGCAGCTTGATGAATCTCCTGCAAAAATTACGAATGGAGTGGCTGTTTTTGGCATCGAAAATATCGACCGCCTGAACCGGTTTTATGGGATCAATAGTTTTAAAAAAACTTTCGAATCACCAGCATTTCAGGCAAAAATGACCGATCGTCACAGGGCATGGGGGTTCCATCTCTGGTATTATTTATATTTTGATGAGTCTGCCCATGTCATTGACATGGTTAAAAAATATGCTTCACTTCCTGATGTAATGATTGCAGAACCTGAATATGTAAAAGTTCCGGTTTATAAAAACAATCCGGCAAATGCTCCTGAAGGCTTTAGCTTCAAAGGCCCCGATTGGACGCCTGACGATCCCCGTTTCAATGAACAATGGCATTACCACAATACCGGTCAGCTAAATGGTGTGGCAGACAGTGACATTGATTTACCCGAAGCCTGGGAAATTGAAAAAGGCAATCCTGAGGTAATTGTCGCTATTATTGATCAGGGAGTTCAATTCAGCCATCCCGATCTGGCAGCCAATATGTGGTCGGGCATAGGATTTAATTTCACCAATAATTCACCCAACATTGTACCTGGCAATCACGGATCACATGTTGGGGGGACTGTATCGGGAGTTAACAATAATGGCCTCGGCATTGCAGGCGTTGCCGGAGGAACAGGCGCAGGAGACGGTGTCAGACTAATGTCCTGCCAGGTTTTTTCACCCACTACCAATGGAGGATTTCACCTTGCACCAGTATATGCAGCAGATAATGGCGCATCCATATCACAGAATTCATGGGGATATACTATTGTGAATTACTACGATCAGAATGTGCTGGATGCCATTGATTATTTCAACATTAATGGTGGTGGAGATGCTCTGGCCGATGGCGGTATCACCATCTTTGCTGCAGGTAACGATGGCACTGAAGGCAACTGGTATCCAGGTGTTTACTCCGGGTGTTTCTCCGTGGCGGCAACCAACAATCAGGATAAAAGATCATGGTATTCAAATTATGGAACATGGATTGATGTTTCCGCTCCCGGAGGTGAAACTCATCTTGTAAGTGCGAGAGGGGTTCTTAGCTGTTTTAGCAGCAACAATTATGGATTTTATCAGGGTACATCAATGGCATGTCCGCATGTTTCAGGAATTGCGGCTCTGATGATTTCAATGGCTTATGGCCAGCTAACACCGCCACAGGTAGCCGATATACTGCGAAACACAACCGATGATCATTATGCTGTAAATCCGGGCTATGTAGGTAAGTTGGGCACAGGAAGAGTTAATGCCTACAGTGCACTTGTTGAAACTATGAACCACATGTATGCGGTTAATAACCCTATATCCTTTAATGCCCTGCCGGCAACAAATGAAATAATCAACCTTAACTGGGAGAAAAACGCAGAAAACAATGATGTGATGGTGGCCTGGAATACCACCGATACATTTGGTTCACCCGAAGATTCGGTAGTTTATGAAAATGGTTCAGAACTTGAAGGAGGTGGGACAATTATTTTTGCCGGCAGCGAAAATGCAATCTCTCACGAAGGATTAAATAGCAATACAACCTATTATTACAGAGCCTGGTCGTTTAACGATGATTATGAATATTCACCGGGAATCTCAACCAGTGGCACTACCCTAAAGGAACCTGTTGTTGATTTCCCATATCATCAAGGGTTCGAAGAAGAGGCATTCCCGCCTGCTTCATGGGAAAATATAAAGTTTTCGGGCACCGGAACCGGATTGTGGGACAGGCAGACAGAGGGAACCAGTCCGGTTTGCTCACCGTACAATGGCACTGCCATGGCCCGTTTCAACAGCAGAACTTTCACATCGGGCACTTCAGGATTATTGATTTCGCCTCCAATGATTTTTAACGACGATGACTACGAAATAAGTTTCTGGCTATACCGCGATGATGCTTATACCAACAATGCCGACAAAGTTGAAGTACTTGTAAATTTTACTCCAACCACAGTTTTTGCCTCCAGCCTGGGAACAATTCACCGTTCAATCACCATGAATCCTTCAACTTCCGAAACCGGTTGGCACCAATACAGTTTTGTTCTGCCCGAAACATACAAAAACAACCTGGCTTTCGTCATACTTAAAGGTACCAGTGCCAGAGGAAACAACTTATTTGTGGATGATTTCCTTATTGAAGTTCCGGCTACCTGTTTCCCTCCTGAAAACATAGAAGTATCAGGCATAACATCAACCACAGCTCACCTGAACTGGACAGCTGTTGATCCTGCCGAAGCCTGGGATATTGAGGTCGGCCTCTCAGGATTTGAGGTCGGTTCCGGAATAAGAATTACCGGAATAGCTCAAACCAGTCTTACCCTGAGCGGACTTGAAGCCAACACCATTTATGACGTTTACCTGAGAGGTGACTGCGAGGCCGATGATCAAAGTATCTGGTCAGAACCTTTAACATTCACAACCCTTTGCTTTTCCGGCAGCCCCTGGGAGGAAAATTTTGAAAATCAGGATATAAATAAATTTGATTGCTGGCAGGTGATGCACAATACGACTGAAGATGGCGGGCTTAACGGCAACAATTTGCAGGTTGTAAATTTGCACACGTGGTTCGTTTGCACCCCTGAATCCTTCAACAACAACGGATCTGATTACATTTTTTCAGGCACACAATCGGCTGCCATTGAAAATACTGCAACCGGATTCAACTGGTTGATTTCCGGAGAGCTTCTGATTCCAGAAACAGGAAAAAATGACCTCGCTTTTCGCATTAAATATCAGAGTGAAGAGACAATCACCACTCACTTTCATATCAATATTTTATCCGGAGAAAACTGGAGTACCCTGAAATCGTGGACCAATGTTTCCGAAAATAATGATTATCAGGTTCCTGTATACATCAATCTGGATGAATACAACGGACAGATCGTGAGACTTGCTTTTGTTTATGAGGCCAACAATGGCAATGCACTTGCCATAGATGACATTTCGTTGCAAACAGCCCAAAACTACTGGCTGGGTGCTGATGACAAAAACTGGGACAACGACTTAAACTGGAGGCTTTCGGCCCCTGAACCTGCCTCTGATGAGTTTATCGAAATTCTTCCGGCCGTAAACCAGCCTGAAATTAGCAGTCAGAAGCGCATCGGAGGAATTCACATTCATCCGGGAGCAAGCCTCACCCTTCTGCCCGATGCAAATGTTACCGTAAGCGGGATGTTAACAAACAATTCCGGAGCTGATAATCTGATCCTTAAGGCATCAGATGGCATGCAGGCATTACTCTTTCTGAGTCAGGAAAGCGTTCCGGCTACTGTTGAATTTATTGTCAATGCCTCTTCAAATCTTCATGACGGCATTCTTTTTTCTTCTCCGGTTTCAGGGCAGGAAATTGCCCCAATGTTTGCAGGAATCAATGATCATCTCTTAAAGTGGGATGCTATTTCTGCTTCATGGATCAGCTTAAAAGTTGAAGGCGGTACATGGAATCCGGCATTTGAAACCGAATTTCAGCCAGGAATTGGTTATTTTGCACGATTTGGGGAACAGGGAACCCGTTTATTCTCAGGAAATCTTACCGGAAGCAGCGCTGAAGTAAACCTGCCGGCAACGTCAGGCTGGCACCTGCTTGGTAATCCTTTCTCTACATCGGTTAAATGGCAAGGCAGTAACACCAGTTTCTCTGCAATTATAAAAATGTACAATATTGACAAAGGTTCCTTTGAAGATATAGCTCCATTGGCAGTACTTCCCACAATGACAGGCTTCTTTGTTTCGGCTGAACCCGGCACTACTCCTGATTATGCATTTGAGCCCTGGCATCGCACGCATGAAGAACCGGGTTCAACTCCCATTCAGGGTGAAGGAATTACCCTTTCTGTATCAGAAACAACTTTAAATACTACCCAGCATGCAAGAATTATTGTTGATATTGCGGCCACCAATGACTACGACCACTATCTCGATTCGCGCTTTCTTGCCGGATTTGCACCTCATCTCTACAGCATTGCCGGCGACGAAATACTTTCACTGAACAGAATTCCTTCGGTTGCTTCCGGAACTGTTATTCAACTGGGATTTGTAAAAAATGAAGCCAGCGATTATACCATTGCAATTGATGCCGATGAACTTTTCCCCGGCATGGTTCTATATCTGAATGACAAAAAAACAGGCAATATTCAGGACGTGAACGGTCAGACAACCTACACATTTACTGCTGAAGAAGGCGATGATGCAAACCGTTTTGAACTTATCTTCGGTACTCTTGGTATTGATGGTTCTGACAAAACCAGTGATTTCATGGTATTTGCAAACAACGGAATCATTGAAATACGCTCTACCACCTCAATTACAGGAGATATTAAAATCACCGGTCTTGATGGTCGCACTGCCATCAGTCTGCAGGGTAATGGTTCGAACAACATGAAGATTGATGCAGGAAAACTTGCAAACGGAATTTATGTTGTTAGTCTAATGAACAGCAATGGCATCACAACCCGCAAAGTAATGGTAAAATAAACCGACTGCAATTGCATTGATTTTTCTTACATACAAACACAACAAAGGCCTGAATTCGCATTCAGGCCTTTGTTGTGTTTCAGATTTTCTGTTCTGGTTTACCGTTTTCTTCTGAATGAGCCTTTGCCCATTCCGGCGTTTGCTGATGGACGGAAGTTTGAACGAGGTCTTTCACTTCTTTCGGTTGAAGCCATTTCGGGCATCCTTACCTGCGGTACAAAACCAGGCATATTTCTTACTTCAATTGAGTGAGGCAGAAGTTTGTTGATGTCTTTCAGACTTCCTCTTTCCTCGGCAGCACAAAATGAAATGGCCGTTCCTGATTCGCCGGCACGTGCGGTACGCCCGATACGGTGAACATAGGTTTCAGGAACTTCGGGAAGTTCAAAGTTGATCACATGCGAAAGCTTGTCAACATCAATTCCGCGTGAAGCGATATCGGTAGCAACCAAAACTTTAATTGATCTGTCTTTAAATCCTGCCAGAGCTTTCTGACGGGCATTCTGTGATTTGTTGCCGTGAATGGCTACTGCCGAAATTCCGATTTTAATCAGCTCGCGGGTGACTTTATCAGCACCGTGTTTGGTCCGGGTAAAAATAAGTGCTGTTTCAATCTCTTCCGATTCAAAAACCTGCTGAAGCATGGCCCGTTTGTCAGCTTTCTCAACATAGTAAACCGATTGATTCACCATTTCGGCAGGGGCAGAAACAGGGGCAACATGAATCATGACAGGATTACGTAGCAAACTGTCAGCCAGCGCTCTGATTTCATTTGGAATGGTTGCTGTAAAGAAACCGGTTTGTTTGCTGGCAGGTAACTTTGCAATAATACGTTTGATGTCGGGTGCAAAACCCATGTCAAGCATACGATCGGCTTCATCAAGTATAAAAAACTCAATGGTGTCGAGTCGTATAAAGCCCTGATTCATAAGGTCGAGCAAACGACCTGGTGTAGCAATCAGTATGTCAATTCCCTTGCGGAGTATGGTAGTCTGCGGATTTTGAGATACGCCGCCATAAACAACGGTATGCCTTAATTTCAAGCCTTTGCTGTAATCGCTAAAACTTTCACTGATTTGTATAGCCAGTTCACGGGTAGGTGCAAGCACCAGTGCTCTGATACCGGCGGTTTTACGGTCGGCACGGGCTTCGTACAGTTTTTGAAGAATGGGAATGGCAAATGCGGCAGTTTTGCCGGTTCCGGTCTGGGCAGTTCCGAAAACATCGGAGCCTTTTAACAGATGTGGTATTGCTTTTTCCTGAATGGGTGTTGGTTCAATGTAACCCATTTGTTTCAGCGCCTGGGTAATGGGCGCAATGATGTTCAGATTTTCGAATGTCATATAAATAATAAAAAGTAATCGCAGCCGGCAAACAACCGTGGCTTTTCGGGTAGTCCTGAGTTAAGTTCTGAAAGAATCGGGAATTAACGAAGGTTCGATGGGCAGGAAAGGATATAAACCTATAAATGAGTATCAGCTACTTTAATGAGCTGCAAAGATAAACTTATTAATCGGATTTACAATGAATTATTTTTATTGCGTTGATTTACAGATTCAAAGATAGTCAAAACAATTAAAAAGTCTGCAGTTCAAGCAACTGCAGACTTTAGTTTTAAATTGTTTGAAAAGTCAAACCTTACCTGATTTCCTTTTCAATCCAACCCGAACGATCGGGAGGAAGAGGAGGCACAACCTTTTTAACAGGATTGGCTTCTAGTTCTTTCAATAATACCTCCACCGCTTTTTCGATACCCGGATCAATGCCTTTGGCCAGTTGTTCAGGACGATCAACCACTTCAATATCAGGATAAACGCCAATACCTTCAATGATCCATTCACTGTTTTCATCATAAATTCCAAAGCGGGGAACCGAAATATATCCGCCATCCACCATACGTGCATTGCCCGAGATACCAACCAATCCGCCCCAGGTGCGGGTTCCTATCAGTTTGCCAAGTCCCATTTTCTTAAAGAAATAAGGGAAAGCATCACCACCCGAAGATGAATAACCATTGATAAGCATGACCTTCGGACCATCGTGGGCAATGCCGGGTGCTTTGTTAGGCATCATTCCATTTCTGTGCCAGTAAGTTAGTGTTTTGCGGTCAAGCAAATCTGCCATTCGGTCAGGAATAAAACCACCACCGTTATACCTATCATCAATAATCAGTGCTTCTTTATCGTGATAAGTGTAGATGCCGCGATAGAGCTCACGGTTACCATCAAAAGAAGTGTTGGGCACATATATGTAACCTATTCTTCCGTTCGATAGTTTGTCAACCATTGCACGGCGTTCTTCCACCCAATTGAAATGTTTCAATTCAATCTCACTTTCAATGGGTTTAATGGTATATGTCTGAGCTCCTGATGCTTCCTGATTTGAATTTACAGCAATCTCAACCGGAATACCAGCCATGTTTTCGAGGAAAAGGTATGGATTATCCTTGCCTGTAATTTCTTTGCCGTTTATGCTGATCAGGTAATCGCCTTCCTTCACATTCACACCTTGCCCGGTAAGTGGCGAACGGCGAGATTCGTTCCAGTTTTCACCTTTGTAGATTTTCATGATGCGATATCTGTTCGCAGCAGCGTCAAGTTCAAGCTCAGCGCCGAGCAGACCGGTATTTACGCGTTTTACACGTTTAATATCGCCCCTGTCCACATAAGCATGGCCTGTGTTGGTTTCTGAAACAATTTCATTCAGTATGTAATCGAGGTCGAAGCGACTGCCAACAAATGGCAATAGCTCTCCATATCGCTGCCTGAGACCTGTCCAGTCAACGCCATGCAGGTTTTCCACATAAAAATAATCGCGGAAAATGCGCCATCCATCTGTATAAATCTGAATCCATTCGCTGCGTGGATCAATCTTCATTTCCATGCGGTCGAGATCGAGCTTACCGTTGCCGGCTTTCTGTCCGGGAGCAACTTTGGCAATGCCATAATCACTTCCTGAACGGTATAGGAACATTTTTCCATCGGCTGTTGGCACAACTCCGGATGCCCTTTGCATAATCTCCTCGGTTTTTTCATCCACAGGATTGTAGCGCATTAGTTTTCCTTCGCTTGAGTAAAGCAGACCGCCATCAACGGGACCAATAATCCGGTAATTTCCTGAAGAAACCGGCAAGGCTTCCACACGGTTGTTGATACCTTCAAAATCAATGATGACTTTTGCTTTATCATCTTTCTTCTCCGGCTCATCCTTTAATTTTGATTTACTTTCTTTGATTGAAGCTTCAGATTTTTTTTCTTCTTTTACCGGCTCTATATCATTTTTGATTTTGAAGAGTTTCGATCCGTCGTTTTTGAGAGCAATTGCATATATCCTTGACGCCTTATTATAGAGGTAATCAAATTCAAAACTCGAAAACTCAAGGTTGAAATCGCGGTTTGATACAAAGAAAATGAACTTACCGCATTTCCCGAAAACGGGCGTAAAATCGCTGAAACGATCATCAGTCATTTGGGTGGCTTTTGCTGAGGAGATGTGATAAACCCAAACTGCCGCCATTCCGTTGCTGCTCTCTTTGTGATAGGTAATCCATTCTGAATCAGGCGAAAACGAATAAGAACGAATCTCACTCATGGTAGCTTTATCCACTTCGGTTTGTTTGCCTGATTCAACATCCATCAGCCAGAGTTTCATGGTGCGGTCGCTGTATACCAGGTAGCGACTATCGGGCGACCATTCGGCTTCGTATTTCCAGGCAGCAGAATTTGTGGTCAGCTGCCGTGGCTTTGCACCTTTTTTGTTTTCAAGAAGATAAACTTCATACTCACCCGTAGCATCGGAGTAATAAGAAATGTACTTCCCGTTTGGCGACCACAAAGGGTAAATCTCCCGGGCTTCGGGGGTTTGTGTCAGATTTTCGATCACACCATTTTCGGCGGGAACTGAAAAAATATCGCCACGGGCATCAAAAAGGGCACGTTTCCCGGTGGGGGAAACCGAAAAGCTGTGGATATCGTCTTTTACATTTTTGTAATACGAAACCAGATTTGGATTGTCGAAATTCAGGTTCACTGTAATTTTTTCGGAACGTCCGGTTGCGATATCAAGTTTATAAAGGAAGCCGCCATTTTCGTAAACGATTTGTCCGTTTTCGCCGGAAGGCCACATTACATCAAAATCTTTATGAAAAGTAAGCTGGGTTGTCTGTTTGCTCGCTGTGTTGTAGCGATAAAGATTCAGGCGCAGGTCGCGGTCCGAAGCAAACACAATATCATTTCCCCACCATGTCGGCCACTGATCAGAGCCGGCGAAATCTGTAATCTGTTCAGCTACATCATTTTCAAGATCATAAGTCCAGAGTTCGGTGGCACGTCCGCCTTTGTAGCGTTTCCAGGTACGAAATTCCCG
The DNA here is from genome assembly GCA_019429275.1 of Lentimicrobium sp. Taxonomy (GTDB): domain Bacteria; phylum Bacteroidota; class Bacteroidia; order Bacteroidales; family Lentimicrobiaceae; genus Lentimicrobium. Next base: position 60,191 of record JAHYJC010000008.1, read on the forward strand.
GTCAACCGGGGTAAAGGCCAGTTTTTTGCCATTGGGTGAAAAGTTTGCAAATCCTCCATTTACAATCTGAAGAGGTTTTTCCAGTCCCCCATCGAGGCTAACCAGAAAATACTTTCCGTTTCGCTCACCAAAAGTGGTGCGGTTGGCCCTGATAAGAATTTCCTTGCTGTCGGGAGTCCAATCGAGCACCACATTGTCATAACCACCGCGGGGAGGCATAACTCCCACAGAGTTGTAATATGTTAGCTGACGGGCCGATCCACCGGCTGAAGGCATCACCCAAATCTGCTGGCTGCCTGAGTATTCAGCTGAAAATGCAATCCACTTGCCATCGGGCGAAATCTTTGGAAACAATTCAAGCCCTTCGTGCGAGGTAAGGCGTTTGGCCTCTCCTCCGCTGGCATTTACAGTCCATATATCGCCGGCATAAACAAAGGCGACAAGGTTTTTATTGATATCGGGAAAGCGCAGCAGACGGGCATCGTCCATGGCGTTCACCATCACTGACAGACTGACTGCCAGCACGATAAGTAAAACTCTCTTAATCATGGTCAATTGGTTTGGTGAGTTAATTTTTAGAGTTGCTAAAGTAAGAATTATTGGCAAATCAAACTAGTGTCATGTCATCTTGATTATGTCTGTTTATTTTGTATATTGCAGGCAAAAACGATGGTAAAATACAAGATTACGTTAACAAAAGATGAGCGTGAACAACTGCAATCTGTTATGGGTAAAGGAAAGCATACTTCTCAGCAATATCGGAATGCCTGTATTCTGCTCAATTCAGATGAAGGCCCCAAGGGCCAACGGTTGTCAAACGAACAAATTGCACAGGTGTTACATATTAACACCAAGACAGTGGAACGAGTAAAGCAACGTTTTGTAGAGGATGGCTTTGATGAATGTATGGACCGAAAGCCTTATCCAAAGAAGGGACCTAAAAAAGCAGATGGCGATTTTGAGGCTCATTTAATAGCACTTAGTTGCAGCGAAGCCCCTGAAGGATTCGCACGTTGGTCACTGCGCCTGCTAGCTGACAAAATGGTAGAGATGAAATTTACCGACAACGTTTCGCATGAAACGGTACGTCGGGTTTTAAAAAAAACGAAATCAAGCCATGGAAAGTGAAAGGATGGGTGATTCCTCCACTTGAAAACAGTGATTTTGTAGCACATATGGAATTGGTGCTTGACGTTTACAAAGCCCTTTACGATGAAGCATTTCCTGTTGTGTGTATGGATGAATCACCCAAGCAACTTATAAAACAAACTCGTATCCCCATTGCCCGAAAACCGGCACAGGATGCAAGAGAAGATTATGAATACGAAAGGAAAGGTGTGGCAAATATTTTCATGGCCAATGAACCATTAAAGGGCAAACGTTACGTAAAAGTATTAACAAGCAAAACAAAAAAAGATTGGGCTGGATTTATAAAAGAAATTGCTGACAAACATTATCCTGAAGCTAAAAAAATCAGGCTCGTTATGGACAATTTGAACACACATAAGCCATCAGCATTATATGAAACATTTCCGCCAGCAGAAGCAAAACGAATATGGGATCGGTTTGAGTTTATTTATACTCCAAAGCATGGCAGTTGGTTGAATATGGCTGAAATAGAATTAAACGTGCTGATGGGCCAATGTCTGAACCGGAGAATTGACAGCATAACAAAAATAAGAAAAGAGGTAAATGCTTGGCAGCAAAACAGAAACAATAAGAAATCAGTAATAAACTGGCAATTCAAAACCGATGATGCCAGGGTGAAGTTAAAGAGACTTTATCCGACATTATTATGTTGACATGACACTAGGATTGCTCGTTTTTATCTGCTGAAAATCAAGATAAAGCATGGATTAGCAATAAAGTATTATTTACACTTCAGTTTTAACTTATCCGAATTACTTGTTTTAGTATAAAAGGTGAAAACTGCTATACTGAAATTTCATACAAATTAAATAATACAAAATAAATCACGTTATTTGACTATCGATAATCAGATACCACTTATTGGCCTGAAAGTCTCTATATATAATCAGCATGCTTTATTTATAATTCAAAAATCCAATATCATGAGAGCTATTCTTCCGATTTCACTGATTTTTACGATTCTTATTTCATGTTCAACTCAAACCAAACTTCCTCAGGAACTCAAAGGGAACTGGTTAAATGCCAATGATTCCATTGAATGGGTTATCAGCCTGCAACCCGAATTTGCAGTTTATGACAATAAATTCTGGGATTACAAGTCCATCAGTGGCAACAAAAATAAATTCGTGATTAAGTTAACTGAAGGGACTCAAACAATAAATCTGAAGGTTGAACTTGAAGATAGCCTTAGCCTGAAAATTACCGATAACAATAATATTGATAAACGCCTCACCCGAAAGAAAGCTGCCAGACCCGATTTCCGGAATTATGACATGCAGGGTTTTGCAGAGCTTCATATGGTGGATGATACTGTTACCATAAGGGGATTTATTGAAGATTATGATCCTGATATTTATGATGGCACCGGAAGTGTTTATCATCGGAACGTGTTTTCGAACATTTTGGAAGAAGAAGAAACAAAGTTCAATATAGATACAACCGGAAGATTTGAAGCCAGGTTCAAGGCATATAATCTTCAGATTATTTATCTGTCAATAGAAGGAAGCACTCAAACAAGCATTATCATTCAACCAGGGCATTCAGCTATGATCGGGTTTAACAATCTTTTACTTGAAGTCACCATTGATGCACGAAAGTGGGAAACCCTGACTGATTGGCAGATCAACCATTATATGGGTGAATATGGCCTGCTTTCGGAAGAGCTTATCATACTTTTACACCATTTATACCACTACTCCAATACATCACCTTTAAAGAAACTTGATGCCATAGATGAAATGTCTCAGATGGAATACATCGGTTGGCGAAAAGAAGTCCATAGTCAGGAACAATTAATGATGGATTCTCTGATTCTTGAGATGAGAAACAGTAAAAAATCGGAGCAATGCGTTCATGGAATCCTCCAAATGGAATTGCTACATCATCTATATCATTATCAGATTTCCGGGACACGATTTCAATATCTGACAACTCCATATTTTGGACAAATTCCCGAAATGCATGCTTCATCGTTGAATTTTATTAATACGGACTTCCTGAGTTATCTCAACTACCTGAACATTTTCTACAGACAGCAACCACTGAGTAATATATCGGAGGATATTGCAAAATATCGCCTGCAATTTATGCTCAGCCAAAGCAAAAGCACTGAAGAACAGAAATTGATAAAAGAATTGATAGAAGCTCCGGCAATAACTGAAGAACTAATGAATCAGGGGAATATTTATCCGCTTGAAAGCTCTGATTATGACCTTTTCTTAAATAAAAGAGTTGCGGCACTTCGGAAACCTTATAATGAATTGTGGAGTAAGTATTGGGAAAAGATCCCTGACAGCATCCACCTTCACGCCCTCCTAAAAGAGCTTGACTTTGTATTGGATAAGCATAACAAAAATCTCATTTCACAATTGTATGCGGCTTATTGTATAAATAGATTTTACGAAAATAATTCTCCCGGTCCGGAATTAAATTTATGGATAACAAACAACATTGATGATCCGATAATTAAGAAGTTATTACTTGAATACCACAAAAAGGAAGCAGAAGCTATATCGGAATTTGCTGATTACGCTGAAAACACTTTTTTCATCAGCCAGATAAAAAACGCGGACGAAGGTGATGCATTTTTCAATAAAATTCTTCAGCAATTCAGGGGTAAGGTTATATATATTGACTTCTGGGCTGATTGGTGTTCCCCTTGCAGGGCAGGTTTCAAACCAGCCGCAAGATTAAAAAAAGAATATGCCGGAAAAGATGTGGTCTTTCTGTATTTTGGATATAATTGCAAAAACGAAAGATGGGATCAGGTAATTAAACAGGATCAGGTTAGCGGTTACCATTACTGGCTTGACAAAGAACAAGGTAAAGTGCTGAAAGAAAAATTCGGCATCATAGGCATACCGCATTATCTATTGGTTGACAGAAACGGAGAAATTTCAGCCGACCAGGCTCCTGATCCGGGAAATCGCGCGGCGATCAGAGAAAAACTCGACGAACTGCTTAAATAATAGCCAGCCATTTAAGCTATTGAAGCAATTTAGCTAATTTCCTTCAACACGATGAAGGAATCAGGTAGAAATTATAAACTCCTTCACAAACAGATGTTCAGGAAATCCAATCCAGATAATTTCCCGGATTGATGATTGAAAATGTACTCCCGGGATATGCTTTTGCCCAGGCTGCTGACATTCTGACATTTTTGTTTGGGTTCCATTTTATTTCGAAGGCACTTAACTGCCCTCCCTCCTCCTCAATCCAGTCAATTTCCTGATGTTCGTAGGTTCTCCAGAAGTAATTATTCACGATTCTGCCCGTGTAATGCTGATATTTTATTCTTTCTGAAAGTATATAATTCTCCCATAAATCACCTGCATCATTTCTCAAGGACAAAGGATTGAAGTTATTAATCAGCGAATTGCGTATCCCATTATCATAAAAATACCAACGGCTCATTTTGGATATTTCGCTTCTCAGGTTTTTACTAAAGCCCGGGAGTTTATAGATCACAAAAACTTTTGAAAGAAGATCGAGGTACTTTTCTGCTGTATTTCTACTCATTCCAAGTTGTCTGCCGAGTTCATCTATCGAAACTTCTTTTCCTATTTGAAACGCGATAAGCCGGAGCAAAGCAAGCATCTTGTCAGAACTCCGGATACCTTCAAATTCGAGAATATCTTTTAAAAGATAGGCATTTACCATTTCTTTTAAATAGTCTGCTTTTTCTTTGCTGGTTAAAATTTGTGATAATTCAGGATAACACCCGAAAATAAGCCTTTCATCAAGTCTCGATCTGGTTTCTACAAGATTTTCAACTGCCGAAAATTCCATCTGAGCCAGTGGAAACATATTGATTGTGTATTTCCTTCCGGTAAGCGGCTCTCCCAGCTTATTGGCAATGTCAAAGACCGAAGACCCGGTGGCAATGATTTTCAACCCTTCAAAACTATCTGCCATTAGTTTAAGTGCAAGGCCAATGTCCGGTACTTTCTGTGCTTCATCAATGATCAGCAGTTTAATATCCCCAAGCAAGCGGCGATAATTTTCAACAGTTCGTTGTATAAGTATCGCCTGTGTATCCATGTCCTCTCCATTAAGAAACAGAAAAGGTTCATTAAAATGATTGTCCGCCATATTCTTAAGAAACATGGTTTTCCCAACCCGTCGGGCTCCGAGTAAAACCAACACCTTATTGGGAAGTAGTTTCTGCAAAAACACTTCTCTTATTGCACGACTAATATAGGTTTCCATTTTTTGTGTTTTAACAACACAAATATACAAAATAATTCATCTATTGAAACAATTAAGCCAAATTCCTTCAACACGATGAAGGAATTAGGCCGAAATTCTTCATTTGGGGTAAATGTGCCTGACATTCTTCTTGCAGATATTTACTTTTTCCGAACAATATCCTCCAATGCCTCTTTCAGTTTAGGAAATCGGAAACCAAAGCCTTCATTCTGCAAACGAGCAGGCAACACCTTCTGTCCTGAAGTAAGTGCTGAAGCCCCTTCGCCATAAACCAATTTCAATGCAAAAGCCGGAACCGGAAATACAGCCGGACGTTTGACTGCTTTAGCCAGTTCTTTTGTAAATCCCGCATTGTCGGTAATTTCGGGAGCGGTAAGATTGAATACACCGGTAAAATTTTTTTCAATCACAAAAAGATATGCCTGAATAAGGTCATCGATATGTATCCACGAAAAACCCTGCTTTCCACCGGCTACCGGCCCGCCCAAACCCAAACGGAATGGCAGAAGCATTTTTAGCAATGCACCTCCCTCACGGGCCAAAACAACTCCAAGCCTGAAAATGGCGACATCGATACCTGCAGGCGCCTTCAGGGCTTCCTTTTCCCACAATTTACAGACATCGGCAAGAAAATCATTTCCATATTCTGAGTTTTCTTCTGTAAACACCTGGCCTTCAGGATAAATTCCCACTGCAGATGTTGAAATAAAAAGCCGGGGTTTTGTATGTGATGCTTTCAGGGCTTCGACCAGTTTGCGGGTAGTCAGAATCCGGCTGTCAATAATCTCCTTTTTATATGATTCCGACCAGCGGGCTACTATAGGCGCACCGGAGAGGTTAATCACAACTTCTGACATGCCAACCTTTTGCTCAAGCGCAGCTTCAGTTCCCGAAAAATCAGCCCGGCCCAAACCGCTTACTTTATGCCCGGCCTGCTTTAACGCTTCCGTTAACTTTCGCCCCACCAAACCTGTTGAGCCAGCAATTAAAATATTCATATTGAGTTTTTTACATGTGTTGAAAATGTCTGAAAATGCATCTTTGCAGCTGTTAAATTATAGCTAAAAATCATTTGCAGGATAAAAAAACCTATACCTTTGCATCGTTTTTAGCTAAGCGCTTAACAAACAATATAATAAAAAGTTTTACATAAAAAATCAATATATCCGCGATGGACAATATTACCAACACTAACCAAACGGAAAGGTTATTTCAGGTATTTCCAGGTATTTCGACCAAAGCATGGGAGGCAAGAATACAGGAAGATCTGAAAGGTGCAGATTATGAAAAAAAACTAATCTGGAAAACAATCGAAGGATTTAACGTAAAGCCTTACTACCGAGCCGAAGATCTGGAAAGCATCAAAGCGATGACAGAAAGTCTCCCCGGACAATTCCCCTACATCAGGGGCAATAAAACCGATGGCAACGACTGGAAAATTTGTCAGGACATTGAAACTTCCGACATTGTGGCCGCCAACCGGATCGCTGCCAATGCTCTCACCCGAGGCGCCAATGCCGTGTCGCTGAACGCAGAAAATGTAAACACTGCCGAAGATCTGAAAACTCTTTTGGAAGACATTGATGTAACCAAAACTACTTTCAACTTCAACTCTTCGAAATCGTATCCTGAATTTGCAAAGCTTCTGCTTGATGCGCTTGGCAAGGATGCAGCAGAAACCTGCGGTTCATTTGATTTTGACCCGATCAGCTATCTTTTGCTCAAAGGAAATTTCCATTACTCACAGGAAAAAGATTTGGCTGAAGCGCTTGAACTTGTAAAAAACGCAAAACCAGGGCTCCCGCATTTCAGGCTGATTACCGTAAACGGACAATATTTCCACAATTCAGGTTCCACGCTTACGCAGGAACTTGCTTTTGCGCTGGCTTCTGGCAATGAATATATGGCCTATCTTATTTCGAATGGCGTGGAGGCTGGTTTAGCTGCAAAATCTATTACTTTTCACTTTGCAGCAGGAAGCAACTATTTTATGGAAATTGCAAAACTGCGTGCTGCCCGTTTGTTGTGGGCAAGAATTGTTGAACAATACAAACCGGAATCACAGGAAAGTGCAGCAATGCGCATTCACGTATCAACGGCCAACTGGAACAAAACCATTTACGATCCTTATGTAAATGTGTTGCGCACCACCACCGAAGCCATGTCGGCTGCACTGGGTGGCGCTGATATGATTACCGTTCTTCCGTTTGACCTGAACTACAAAGAGCCCGATGAAATTTCGACCCGTATAGCGCGCAACCAGCAGATAATTCTTAAAGAAGAATCAAGTCTTGATAAAGTAGTTGATCCTGCTGCCGGTTCTTATTATATTGAAAGTCTAACCGCTTCAATGGCAGATGCTTCATGGCAGATTTTTCTCGAAATTGAAGAAAAAGGAGGAATGATAGAAGCTATAAAAGCCGGATTTATTCAGGATGCAGTTGCAGCCAGTGCCAAAAAGCAGAATGCTGACATTGCTGCCCGCCACACCACTCTTTTGGGAACCAATCAGCATCCCAATCATCTTGAAAAAATGCTTGAAAAAATCCAGGCCGACGAAGAATTTGATGATGAAAACTCTGCTGATCCTACCCCGGTTTACAAAATCATGGAAACCTACCGTGGTGCTGATGCATTTGAAGACCTGAGGCTTGCAACTGAAATTTATGAAGCAGAAGAAGGCAAACGCCCACATGTATTTCTGTTTACCATCGGCAATCTGGCCATGCGTAAAGCCAGAGCCGGATTCAGTTCAGGTTTCTTCGGTTGTGCAGGATACAAAATAACCGACAATGCAGGATTTACATCGGTTGATGAAGGTGTAAAGGCTGCAATTGCGGCCAATGCGGACATTGTGGTGCTGTGCAGCAGCGACGAAGAGTACGCCGAAATCGCACCCGAAGCAGCCATCGCCCTGAAATCAGCCAATCCTGAAGTTCAGGTGGTTGTTGCAGGATATCCCAAAGAAATCATCGACACATTAAAAGCTTCGGGAGTAGATGAATTCATTCATGCCAGGGCTAATGTGCTGGATACTTTATATGCATTTCAGCAGAAACTGGGTGTTATGTTGTAATCTTTGAATTATTGAATCCTGCCACAGCCATAAGGCTATAATTTGTCACCCTGTGCGGAGTCGAATGGGTTGAATTTTTGAATCTTTGAATCTTTGAATCTTTGAATTAAAAAATATGCGTCCTGATTTTAAAAATATAAAAATAAGGTCAATCGGAATGAGTGATCCTGCCTCCCTGCCAAAGGGTTGCAACTGGATTACCACCGAGCAGATCCCTGTGAAGCCCGTTTTTACGGTTGCTGATCTTGATAAAATGGAGCATCTGAACTATGCTGCAGGCATTGCTCCGTATCTCCGCGGCCCATACAGTACCATGTACGTAATGAAACCCTGGACCATACGTCAGTATGCCGGGTTCTCAACCGCTGAGGAGTCCAACGCGTTTTACCGCAGGAATCTTGCAGCCGGCCAGATGGGCCTTTCTGTTGCTTTCGATCTTGCCACCCATCGCGGATACGACTCAGACCATGAGCGCGTGGTTGGCGATGTGGGGAAAGCCGGTGTTGCCATCGACTCAATCCTTGACATGAAGATTTTGTTCGATCAGATTCCTCTTGATAAAATGTCGGTTTCAATGACCATGAATGGTGCAGTACTTCCTGTGCTTGCCTTCTATATTGTTGCCGCCGAAGAGCAGGGCGTTTCGATGGAAAAGCTTAGTGGAACCATTCAAAACGACATCCTGAAAGAATTTATGGTCCGCAATACCTATATTTATCCACCTAAGCCTTCCATGAAAATCATTGCAGATATTTTTGAATTTACTTCAAAGAACATGAAGAAATTCAATTCCATCTCCATCAGCGGGTATCACATGCAGGAAGCCGGTGCTACTGCTGATATTGAACTGGCATATACCCTGGCCGATGGTCTGGAGTATCTCCGCACCGGAATTCAGGCTGGCATTCCTGTTGATGCTTTTGCACCGCGCTTGTCCTTCTTCTGGGGCATTGGCATGAATCATTTTATGGAAATTGCCAAAATGCGCGCTGCCAGGCTTCTATGGGCAAAAATTGTAAAACAGTTCAACCCGCAGAATGTAAAGTCTATGGCATTGCGCACCCACTCCCAAACATCGGGATGGAGTCTTACTGAGCAGGATCCTTTCAATAATATAGCACGTACTGCCGTTGAAGCGCTGGCAGCAGCTTTGGGACACACCCAGAGTCTGCATACCAATGCACTCGACGAAGCCATTGCTTTGCCTACCGACTTTTCAGCACGGATTGCCCGCAACACTCAGATTTATCTTCAGGAAGAAACCAACATTTGTAAAGTGGTTGATCCATGGGGCGGGTCTTATTATGTTGAATTCCTTACAAATGAGATCGCCCATAAAGCCTGGGAACTGATTGAGGAGGTTGAACAACTGGGAGGCATGTCAAAAGCTATAGAAACCGGAATTCCAAAAATGCGCATTGAGGAAGCCGCCGCCCGTAAACAGGCCCGCATCGATTCAGGTCGCGACACCATAGTTGGTATTAATAAATACCGCCTTGAAAAAGAAGACCCGATTGATACCCTCGAAGTTGATAATACCGCAGTGCGTGAAGCCCAGTTGAAACGGCTTGCGACCCTTCGTGCAAACCGCAACAACGAGGAAGTTCAGCTTGCACTTGATGCACTTACCCGTTCGGCCGAAACCGGGGAAGGCAACCTGCTGGCCCTTGCCATTGATGCTGCACGGAAACGTGCCTCCTTGGGAGAAATTTCAATTGCCCTTGAAAAAATATATGGAAGATACAAAGCCGTGATACGTTCAATATCTGGAGTTTACTCATCTGAGTCAGGTAGTGATGATAGCTTTAAAAAAGCTTGTGAACTTGCCGATAAATTCGCCGAAATTGAAGGCCGTCGCCCACGCATAATGATTGCAAAAATGGGACAGGATGGACATGACCGCGGAGCCAAGGTTGTAGCAACCGGCTATGCCGATATAGGATTTGATGTTGATATCGGACCCTTGTTCCAGACACCGGCAGAAGCAGCACGACAGGCTGTTGAAAATGACGTTCATTTGCTGGGAGTTTCAAGTCTTGCTGCAGGCCACAAAACCCTGGTCCCTCAGGTAATTGAAGAACTGAAAAAACTCGGCCGTGAGGATATCATGGTAATTGTTGGAGGAGTCATTCCTGCCCAGGATTATGATTTCCTTTACAAAGCCGGAGCTCTGGCAATCTTTGGCCCGGGAACAGTAATTCCTGATGCAGCAATAAAAATTCTTGAAATTCTCATTGCTGCGAGAAAATAATTCCTGTTAATAGTCATTTTTAACTCATGATCAGGGAAGATTCTGTTAAAAATCTTCCCTGAAATCCAGTTAAGAAATTTGAATTTTTCGAATTTGAGCAAGGCCAGACAAAGCATACCTTCGATCTGAATTTTGAATACAGTCAGCCGGATAAGCATCCTTTTGAATTACTCGTGGCCACTATGGTTTATGGCGATGACCTGAATCCGGAATCCGGGAAAAATTACCTTTCAACTTACATCGAGCCGGGAATCAGGTTCACCCCTTTTAATACCGACATTAAACTTATGGCTGGTTTTACCCCTGTTCGCAGTTATTATGCCGATAAATCAGCATTTGTGAATACCGGAATTTCAGCCAGCCGCAATATCCGGATTTACCGCAAAATAAGCATTCCCCTTACGCTAAAAGCCATGTATAATCCTTATGCTGATGCTTTTGACTTTGCCATAGGGCTGAATTTTTAAGCTTCTTCAGAATTAACACTTGCCACCAAGGCACAAATGCACAAAAACCCACCAACTTAATTTTTAAATTTAGTGCGATTTGGTGTTTCCACCGGTTGTCGGACAGGTTAGAGATTTGGTGGCATGAAATGTTAATAATCCGTGTATAAAAACCGGCACTTCATTTCCGGCCTTACCATTCCTTTTACTAACTTTGCCGCAACATAAAAATCAAAGTGATGATCCGATTTTTCAAGGGAAGAAGCATATACGCAGTAAGCAGCGGGCAAGGGCTGACAAACAGTGACATACAGAAACTCAGCTGGTTGTTCGGTGGCGCCGAATGTCTTGAAGCCCGGTCTGCATCGGGCTTTTTTATTGGCCCCCGCCGCGAAATGATCACACCCTGGAGTACCAATGCAGTTGAAATTTCACAGAATATGGGCATCAGAGGCGTTGTGAGGATTGAAGAATTCAGGGAAGCTTCAGGTTCTGAAGTTTTATTCGACTCAATGTTACAAAACCTTTACAAAGGTCTTGATCAGGATATTTTTATAATCGAGCATGAGCCGGAACCCATCATTAATATAGATGATATTTCAGCCTATAACCATCAGGAAGGCCTCGCGCTATCTGAAGATGAAATCGTTTATCTGGAAGAACTCAGCCACAAACTGGGCCGCCAGTTAACCGACAGCGAAGTCTTTGGTTTTTCACAGGTGAATTCTGAACATTGCCGCCACAAAATCTTTAACGGTACCTTTATCATTGATGGAAAAGAAGAGGAGGAAACCCTCTTCTCGATGATAAGAAAAACCTCAAAAGCTCATCCGAATTTTATCGTGTCAGCCTACAAAGACAATGTTGCTTTTATTGGCGGACCGGTAATCAGGCAATTTGCGCCAACCCGGCAGGATGTGCCAGATTTCTTCTCTGTAAGAGATATAGAATCGGTAATTTCGTTGAAAGCAGAAACCCATAATTTCCCGACTACCGTCGAACCTTTTAACGGAGCAGCCACAGGAAGCGGCGGTGAAATCCGTGACCGCATGGCAGGAGGCAAAGGCTCGATGCCAATAGCAGGTACAGCCGTTTACATGACTTCATATCCCAGAAACTGTGATTCACACACCTGGAAATCGGCAGTGCCAGCCCGCAAATGGCTCTACCAAACCCCCGAAGAACTGCTGATTAAAGCTTCGAACGGAGCAAGCGATTTTGGCAATAAATTCGGGCAACCGCTCATCTGCGGAAGCCTGCTCACCTTTGAACACAAAGAAAATGAGAAAATCTACGGGTACGACAAAGTTATAATGCTTGCCGGCGGAGTAGGATATGCATATAAAAGTGATAGTTTGAAGGACGAACCCTTGCCCGGCGATAAAGTGGTGGTAATGGGTGGCGACAACTACCGCATCGGCATGGGTGGTGGCGCTGTTTCGTCGGTAGCAACCGGACAGTTCAGCAATTCAATTGAGCTGAACGCAGTGCAGCGCTCAAATCCCGAAATGCAGAAAAGGGTTTACAACGCCGTGAGGGCAATGGCTGAAATGGAGAAAAATCCGATTGTTTCCATTCACGACCATGGTGCCGGCGGCCATCTGAATTCATTGTCGGAGCTTGTTGAAGTTACCGGCGGAAGAATCGATATAGATAAACTTCCGGTGGGAGACCCTACCCTATCGGAGCGCGAAATTATCGGCAACGAATCGCAGGAACGCATGGGTCTGATCATGCATCCGCAGGACATTGAACTTCTTGAAAGAGTCGCAGAACGCGAACGTGCACCCATGTTTGTTGCAGGAGAAGCCACCAACGATCAACACCTTACGTTCATCAACAATAAAACAGGCAAAAAGCCAATTGATCTCCACCTGATGGATATGTTCGGCAAACCGCCACGCACCATCATGTATGACAGCACGCTTATCAATAATCTTAAACCACTCAAATACAAGGCAGCAAATATCCGTCAATATATTGAGCAGGTACTTCAGCTTGAAGGCGTTGCCTGCAAGGATTGGCTCACCAACAAAGTTGACCGCTCGGTAACCGGCCGCGTTGCACTTCAGCAAACAGCAGGTCCGGTGCAGCTTCCACTAAACAATGCTGGTGTGGTTGCCCTTGATTATTCAGGAAACAAAGGCATAGCAACTTCGATAGGCCACGCACCGGCTGCAGGATTAGTTGATCCGGAGGCAGGATCGGTTTTATCAATTGCCGAAGCCCTCACAAATATCGTGTGGGCGCCACTCACTTACGGAATCAAAGGAATTTCGCTGAGCGCAAACTGGATGTGGCCTTGCCGCAACCCCGGAGAAGATGCACGTCTGTTCAGCGCGGTGAAAGCTGCCAGTGATTTTGCCATTGCTTTGGGAATCAACATCCCTACAGGAAAAGACTCCCTTTCAATGACGCAGAAATATCCTGATGGCGAAAAAGTTTATTCGCCGGGAACGGTAATTATTTCTGCTGTGGGTGAAGTTAGCGACATCCGCAAAACCATTCGCCCGGTAATTCAGCCTGAGTTTACTTCAACACTGGTGTATCTTGATTTTTCTGCATCTCCGCTAAAAACCGGAGGAAGCAGTCTGGCGCAGTCACTCAACAGCCTTGGCGATGAAGCCCCCACAGTTGCTGATTCTCAATATTTTATCAAAGCTTTTGAAGCAGTTCAGGCATTGATTAACCGTGAAGTAGTAATTGCGGGTCACGACATTTCATCGGGTGGGCTGGTCACTACTTTGCTCGAAATGCTATTCGCACAGCCAGGAATCGGACTTGATGCCGACCTCAGCGGCTTCGGCGAAAGCGATATCGTGAAATTACTTTTCAGCGAAAATCCGGGCGTGGTGCTTCAGGTGAACGACATCGATTTTACAACTGTTTTCCTGCACGAAGCAGGATTGAATTATCAGATACTTGGCAAACCTTCGTTCAGGAGATTCCTGACATTGCGTTACAACGAAGGCAATATTGAACTGGATGTTGATCAATTAAGAAAGCTTTGGTTTAAAACTTCTTATCTGCTTGACAGAAAGCAAAGCGGCGATGATCTTGCCCGTGAACGCTATCACAACTTCAGCAAACAACCATTATCTTATGATTTTGGTGAAGATTTTTCAGGCGCTGCATCGGCTTTTGGCATCGACATAAACCGAAGTACACCCACCGGAATCAAAGCAGCCATCATCCGCGAAAAAGGGGTAAACGGTGACCGTGAAATGGCGTGGTCGCTATATCTGGCCGGGTTTGATGTGAAGGATGTTCACATGACAGATATTATTTCCGGCCGCGAAACTCTCGAAGATGTTAATATGATTGTTTTTGTGGGAGGATTCAGTAACTCTGATGTTTTGGGTTCAGCCAAAGGATGGGCAGGCGCTTTCCTGTATAATCCTGAAGCAAAAGCAGCCCTGGATAATTTCTATGCCCGGCCCAACACACTCAGCCTGGGCGTCTGCAATGGCTGTCAGCTAATGGTTGAGTTGGGTCTGATAAATACAAACCACACCCCAAGGCCAGAAATGCTGCATAACAAGTCTGGAAAATTTGAATCAGCATTTGTGAATGTTGACATACTTGAAAACAATTCAGTTATGCTCGGAAGTATGGCCGGTAAGCGTTTGGGAATTTGGATTGCGCACGGTGAAGGGCAGTTTAGCCTGCCTTTACCTGAAAACCAGTACAATATCCCGATGAAATTCAGCTATGCAGCGTATCCCGGAAATCCAAACGGATCAGACTATGATGCAGCCGCAATGGTTTCGGAAGATGGCCGCCACCTGGCAATGATGCCTCATCTTGAGCGATCGGTTTATCCCTGGAACTGGGCGTATTATCCTTCAGGCAGATCGGGCGATGAAGTATCTCCATGGATAGAAGCCTTTGTGAATGCAAGGGAGTGGGTATTTGCACTGAGTTAATCTTTGCTTTTTATAAAGAAATTCCAAAACTGGTTATACAGGCATTGCCATTTTATTAATCCTGTAAAGTTTTCGGGTTAACCAAATCGATATTTATAGAATTTCTTTCTGTAAAAATGAGCATTTTCTCCTGACACAACTCTGACAAAACTGAAGCAGGTGTAACCTATCAGGCTATAAAAAATTGAGAAACTTACAAGGCCTATCCTATTCAATGCTCTCATCTCAAAATAAATTATATCCAACAATTTGCATATTACTTTTTAATCGCATATTTTTACCCATCAATGAAACTGGAGTCGCGTTAAGTTATGGACAAAGTTCATTTGTTTAACCTTATCTTATACAACAGAATGGGTAAAACAGTTTTTATTACAGGCGCCAGCAGTGGCATTGGTAAGGCTACTGCGTATAAATTTGCCGAAAACGGAAACACCCTCATTATTACGGGAAGAAGAGTTGAAAAACTAAATGAACTGGCCAGTGAACTTCAGAAAAAATCAGTTGCAGAGGTAATTGTTCTTGCTTTTGACATTCGAAACAGGAATGAAATTGCAAATGCGGTGAACCTGCTGACCGATCAACACAAAGCACCCGATATCCTTATCAACAATGCAGGGCTCGCCCTGGGACTTGAGCCGGTTAATACCGGAAACCAGGATGATTGGGAAACCATGATCGACACAAATATCAAAGGCCTGCTTAACGTTACCAGGGCTTTGATTCCATTTATGATTGAGAAAAAATCAGGTCATATCCTGAATATAGGTTCAATTGCGGGAAGAGAAGTTTATTTGAACGGAAATGTTTATTGCGCTACCAAAGCTGCGGTTGACAGCATTTCCAAAGCCATGAGAATTGACCTATTGCCGCATGGCATAAAAGTAACACAGATAGCTCCTGGAGCAGTAGAAACTGAGTTTTCGAAGGTAAGGTTTGGCGGTGATGAGGAAAGAGCCAGCGCAATTTACAATGGATTTGCACCTCTTCGGCCTGAAGATGTTGCAGAAGTAATTCATTACGCAACAACTTTACCTTCACATGTGAACATCAACGATCTTTTACTAATGCCCGCATCACAGGCTTCAGCTACAATAATTCAGCGTAAAAGCTGAAAAATACTCCTGAAATTTATTCATCAATAACCTAAGGATACTCCTATGACAGAAATAACAAGAATTTTCGACCTGCTGCCTCACTATGTCGCAAGTTTTAAGCCTAAAGATGATGCTCTGGCAGTTAAAGAAGATGGAGTCTGGAAAAAAATCAGCATAGAACAGTATATTCAGGCCTCTGATAATCTCGCTTATGGCCTTTTGGGATTAGGCGTCAAACCGGGTGATACCATTGTTACAATCACCAACAACAGGCCGGAATGGAATTTTCTTGATATAGCAATTATGCAGGTCGGGGCAATTCATGTGCCTGTTTATCCTACCATCAGCCCTGCCGATTATCAGTATATTTTCAATCATGCAGGTATCAAGTTTATTTTTGTCGCCGGCGAAGATCTTTCAAAAAGAATAAAAGAAGCAGCCAACTTTTGTCCCAGCGTTAAGGAGGTTTTTACTTTCAACCAAAGAGAAGGTTTCCGCAATGTTTATGACCTGATGGATCTGGGACAAAAAAATCCAAGGGCTGAAGAAATTCAAAAGATCAAGAAAAGCATCGACACCCATGATCTTGCAACAATTATTTACACTTCTGGAACCACCGGAAATCCAAAAGGAGTAATGTTATCGCACAATAATATTATCTCAAATTTCAAAGCGGTTTCCTACATCCCCACCTTTGGTGAAGAAGGTAAAGCACTCAGCTTTCTTCCCCTTTGCCATATTTATGAGCGCATGCTCAACTACCTTTATCAATACCTTGGAATTTCAATTTACTACGCAGAAAGTCTGGCAACCATAACCGACAACATCAAAGAAATTCACCCTGATATGATGTGTTGTGTTCCCCGTTTGCTTGAAAAAATTTATGACAAAATACAGGCTTCGGGCAGGAAACTGAAGGGTGTTAAGCGAATGATATTTTTCTGGGCGGTTGATCTTGCTTTGCAATATGATGTTCAGGGTAATAACAACGCCTGGTATATGATGCGTCACAAGATTGCTGATAAACTAATCTTTAGCAAATGGCGTGCAGCTTTGGGTGGAAATTTCAAAATCATAGTTTCAGGAGGTGCTTCCATTCAGCCTCGGCTTGTGAAAACTTTCCGTGCAGCCGGACTTCCAATCTATGAAGGTTATGGCCTGACCGAAACATCACCGGTGGTTGCAGTTACCAGCACCGATAACAATGGAATAAAAATTGGCACAGTCGGACCTCCGCTTAGAGGGGTTGAAGTAAAAATTGCCAAAGATGGCGAAATCCTGGCCAGAGGCCCCGGAATTATGCTTGGCTATTTCAAAGACGAGGAGATGACCAAATCCGTAATTGATGAAGATGGATGGTTCCATACCGGAGATATCGGGCTCTTTGAACCTGAAGGACAACTCAGGATTACAGGAAGAAAAAAAGAAATTTTCAAAACTTCATTAGGCAAGTATATTGCCCCTGAATTGCTTGAAAACAAAGTAAAGGAATCACCATTTATAGACAACATAATTGTTGTAGGCGAAAATCAAAAGTTTGCCGCAGCATTGGTAGTTCCTGATTTTAATCATCTGAAGTCCTATTGCAACATAAAGCAGATAAAATATACAACCGATGAAGAAATCATAACTGTTCCACAGATTAAGCAAAGGCTTATGAAAGTTATCGATCAGTTTAACAAAAACTTCGGAAGTACTGAACAAATCAAGAGAGTTGAATTCATGAGCAAAGAGTGGTCGACCGGCTCGGGAGAGCTCACTCCCACCCTGAAGCTTAAAAGGGCCTTTATTGTGAAAAAGTATCAGGAGAAAATTGATAAATTATTTGTTTAACATCAGCAAGTCAGGATATGCAAAAAGTCACGCGCCTCATTGATCTGTTACCTCATTACTCAG
The DNA here is from genome assembly GCA_019429275.1 of Lentimicrobium sp. GTDB lineage: Bacteria > Bacteroidota > Bacteroidia > Bacteroidales > Lentimicrobiaceae > Lentimicrobium. The sequence continues at coordinate 78,241 of JAHYJC010000008.1, forward strand.
AAAAGTACAAACCCAAAAATAATGTTCTGGCTGGAAAAGAAAATGGCAAATGGGTTACTTATTCGATTTCCGCCTACCGAGAAATCGCTGATAATATCAGTTACGCTCTCCTTAAGGCGGGTATTAAAAAGGGCGATATGGTTGCCACCATCATGCCAAGCCGACCTGAATGGAATATGATAGATATAGGAATAATGCAGGTAGGTGCCATTCATGTCCCGATTTATCCAACCATTAGCGAGGCCGATTATAAATACATTCTTGATCATGCCGAAGTGAAAGTTCTTTTCATCAACGGAAAAGACATTTTCAGGAAGATTGAACACATTTTGCCTGAAATTTCAAGTCTGAAAGGTGTATATGCTATAAAAGAGACAGAAGGTGTTGAAAAATTTCCTGATTTTGTTGAACTGGGCAAAAGCAACTCTAATCCTGAACTTCTGAAAACCGTAAAAGATTCAATCAATGAAGGTGACCTTGCAACAGTTATTTACACATCAGGTACAACAGGTAATCCAAAGGGAGTAATGCTCACACATGCCAACATTTTAAGCAATGTGAAAGCTGTTGAGCACATTCCGCCCTGCGGAGAAGAAGGTCGCGCGTTGAGCTACCTGCCCTTATGCCATGTTTATGAACGTATGCTTAATTATTTATACCAGTACCTTGGAATTTCGGTTTATTATGCTGAAAATGTTGCTTCCATTGCTGAAAATATGAGAGAGGTTAAGCCTGATATTCTTTCAACTGTGCCCCGCTTACTTGAAAAAATATATGATAAAATTATAGTCAACGGCCGAAAACTTAAGAGTATTAAGAAGTTTTTCTTTTTTTGGGCAGTGAATCTTGGTTTAAAGTATGAGTTGAATGGTGCTAACGGATGGTATTATGAAACCAGGCTAAAACTGGCCAATAAACTGGTTTTTAGCAAATGGAGGGCTGCTTTGGGCAATAACCTTAAGGTCATCGTATCGGGTGGAGCTGCACTTCAGCCCAGGCTTGCCAGGGTGTTCTGGTCGGCAGGTATACCCGTCCTTGAAGGTTATGGATTAACCGAAACCTCTCCTGTTCTTTCGGTCCATGATTTTCTCCCTAACGGTCTCAGTTTCGGTACGGTTGGAAAAGTTCTTAAAGGTGTTGAAGTAGTGATTGCCAACGATGGTGAAATACTTACTAAAGGCCCTAACCTCATGCTTGGATATTACAAAGAGCCCGGCCTGACAGCCGAAGCCATTGATCCTGATGGCTGGTTTCACACAGGAGATATCGGACAATTCACACCAGTAGGCCACCTGAAAATAACCGGAAGAAAAAAAGAAATTTTTAAAACATCTCTGGGAAAATACATCAGTCCTGAGCAACTCGAAAATAAATTCAAGGAGTCGCCGTTTATTGATGCACTTATGATAATCGGTGAAAATCAAAAATTTGCAGCCGCCTTGGTAGTCCCCGATTTTAACCACCTTAAAAACTGGTGTGCCATAAAAGAAGTTACATACACAACCGACAAGGAAATGGTTGAACTTCCAAGGATTAAAAAACGTTATCAGGTTGAAATCGACAAATACAACAAATTCTTCGGTGCCACCGAACAGGTAAAACGTATAGAACTACTAGGTCAGGAGTGGACTGTTGATACCGGTGAACTTACAGCCTCAATGAAGCTACGCAGAAACTTTATCATGACTAAATACAGCGACCTTGTGAATAAGATTTTCAGCATTAATGGAGATTAACAGTATTAATTAATATTTTCTCAAACACACATCTGGGAAATGGCAAACCCGACCCGAATATTCGATCTTTTAGACCATTACCATGATGAATATGCCGGGAAGAATGATGTTTTTGGCTATAAAAAAGAAGGTAACTGGATTACCGTTTCTGCAGCTGATTATCTGAAAAACGCCAATACTGTTAGCTATGGCCTAATGGCAATCGGGCTCAAACCCGGGTCCAGGGTTGCAACCATTATGGGAAACCGACCCGAATGGAACTTTTTGGATATGGGAATACTCCAGGCCGGTTGTGTGCATGTACCTGTGTATCCCACAATTAGCGCTGAGAATTATCTATATATTTTTAATGATGCAGAAATTAAAGTTCTCTTTATAGGTTGTCATGAAGCCTACAACCGGGTAAAAACAATTCTGCATCTTATACCCTCGCTTCAGGCATTTTATATACTTGAGAAAACCAAAGGTGTGAAACACTGGTCAGTTCTTTTGGAAAAAGGAAGAAAATTTAAAGAAACTGAAGTGCTGGCATCCATTAAAAGCAGCATTCAACCATCCGATCTGGCTACACTTATTTACACATCAGGCACTACCGGAAAGCCGAAGGGTGTGATGCTATCGCACTCAAATATAATCAGCAATTGTCTCAGCGTCAGCGAAATTTTAAAGAAAAAAAGAGTTTCAAAAGCCCTGAGTTTCTTACCTCTTTGTCATGTGTATGAGCGTTTGCTCAATTACATGTATCAACACCTGGGAATTTCTGTTTATTATGCTGAACACATTGACCGGATCAGGGATAATATGAAAGATGTAAGCCCTGATATGTTCTGTGCTGTGCCAAGGGTTCTTGAAAAAAGCTATGCAACCATCATCAGGAAGGGACGTAATCTGAAAGGTATCAGGAAAATAATCTTTTTCTGGGCACTTAATCTGGGTCACAGGTATGACTTCGAGCTTGCCGGAAAATTGTCGTATAGAACTAAATTGCAACTTGCTGATAAGCTTGTATTCAACAAATGGCGGTTGGCTTTCGGTAATAAATTGAAAATTATAGTTTCGGGAGGAGCCCCTTTGCATCCGCGTTTAGCCAGGGTTTTCTGGGCAGCAGGCATTCAGGTTATTGAAGGTTATGGGCTTACCGAAACTTCACCTGTGATAGCCGTCGGAACTTTTGAGCCCGATGGAGTGAAATTCGGCACTGTCGGAAAAATACTGAAAGGTGTTGAGGTTAAACTTTCAGCCGATGATGAAATTTTGGTAAAAGGGCCAAATGTTATGATGGGTTACCTCAACAGGCCCGACAGAAATGCTGAGGTTTTTGATGAAGAAGGATGGTTTCACACTGGTGATATTGGTGAAATTATTGATGGCGAATACCTTAAAATTACTGACAGGAAAAAGGAAATTTTTAAGACTTCATTGGGAAAATATATCGCCCCACAGGTGATTGAAAACCGGATGAAAGAATCGCCCTTTATTGAAAGTGTTATGGTAAGTGGCGAAAACAGAAGCTATCCTTCTGCATTGATTGTTCCAAACTTTGAATATCTTAAATCATGGTGTGGCGCCAAGGAGATTGAATACACCTCTGATGCTGAAATGGCTCGGCAAAAGGTTGTACAAGACAGAATTTTACAAGAGGTAAACACCATAAACAGCACCCTCGACCACACTTCTCAGGTCAGAAAATTCATAATCATGAATAAGCCCTGGACAGTGCAGTCAGGTGAATTGTCCCCAACACTGAAAGTGAGAAGAAAATTCATGCACGAAAAATATGCTGACCTCATTGCCAGCATGTATGGTGTTGAAAAAGAAACACCCCGTTATGCAAAGAAAAGGAACAAAAAAGATAAAAAGAATATTAAATAATCAACCGTTTACTCAAGAGATTGAGCGCAATTATTGAAATAATTTCAGTGTAGAATTTTAAAGATCATTTCCCTTGTCAGTTCTCCTTCATCGGCCGAACCCGAATCCAAACCTTTCGACTTGAGGTCATACTCTCTCATAATTGAAATAATTTGAATCAGTTTGCCAAATGAATAGTTGCGTGCAGCAGTTTTATAGTCATTCAGGAAAAACAGATTAACACCGGCAGCGGCAGCAACTTCATTGTCAGGCTTTCCTTCCATATATTTTATGAGAGTTGCCTTTGAAAAGAAAAGATAAAGCATGATAACTACTTTAACCAAAGGGTTCTCTTTCGGATTTGCGACAAAATGATTAACAATTCTGTTTGATTTTAGTACATCGCGTCTGGCTAGAGCAATTTGCAATTCAAAAACATTAAAATCTTTGCTGATTCCAATATTGGTTTCAATAAGTTTTTCAGTAATCTCGCTACCATTTTTCAAACTTATGTACAATTTCCCAAGCTCATTGTCGATTTTTGAAAGATCGTTGCCCAGAAAGTCTGCAATCATAATGGCAGCTTTTGGTGTAATGGAATAACCTGAAGATTCAACCTGAGATTTAATCCACCCTGGCATTTTTTCTTCATAAATTTTTGATGATTCGAAAAATATCCCTCGCTTTTCAATAGTTTTTGCCAGGGTTTTTCTTTTGTCATACTTTTTGTACTTATAGCATAACACAAGAATGGTCGAATCAAGAGGTTTTTCAACATATGGTTGTATCTCTTCAAGATTTTTCACATCCTGTGCTTCCTTAACAATCACAACATGATGACTGGCCATCATAGGATAACGTTTTGCATAGTCAACAATAGCCCTTACGTCCACATCGCGTCCATATAGAACTGTCAAATTAAATTCTTTGCCAGCTTCGTCAAGAACTTCATTTTCAATTACATCCGAAATTAAATTAATGTAATAGGGTTCCTCTCCGCTTAATAGGTAAACAGAATGGAAAATCCTTTTGCGTATGTCTGAAATTATTTTTTTATAATCAGTCGCCATTTGTAATTATAATTAAAAGCGCAGGTGCTTAACTGTCAGTCCTTTATTAATAAGCTGTTTCAGTGCTTGAATCCCAATTTTAAGGTGCGTATTCACATACTCTTCGGTAACATGCCGGTCGCTCTCTTCGGTTTTTACGCCTGTTGAAATCATAGGTTGATCGGAAACCAGAAGAAGAGCACCTGTGGGAATTTCATTATGAAAACCAACACTGAAAATTGTAGCGGTTTCCATATCTATTGCCATAGCCCTTATTAACCTGAGATAATCTTTAAAATCATCATCATGTTCCCAAACACGTCGGTTTGTTGTGTAAACAGTGCCTGTCCAGTAATCAAGACCTTCATCTCTTATTGATGTTGAAATTGCTTTTTGAAGATTAAATGCGGGAAGTGCCGGAACTTCTATAGGAAAATAGTCGTCGGAGGTTCCCTCTCCCCTTATGGCTGCAATGGGCAATATCAAATCGCCAAGTAGTGCCCTCTTCTTTAGACCTCCGCATTTTCCAAGAAATAACACTGCCTGAGGTTTTATGCTGCCCAGCAAGTCCATAATTGTTGCTGCATTTGCACTCCCCATCCCGAAATTAATCATGGAAATGTCTCCGGCAGTAGCACTGGGCATCGCCTTATCTCTTCCTTTAATTTCAACTTCATTCCATTCCGCAAATAGTTCAAGATAATGAATGAAATTTGTCAATAAAATAAAACCTCCGAAATCTTTAATACTTGTACCAGTATATCTTGGCAACCAGTTTTCAGTAATTTCCTGTTTTGTTTTCATAAAATTGGCTTATCTCTCAATCGTGAAAGTCTTTTCTTTAATGCAAATGTAGGCTTTTTGACAAAATGTTGTAGTTTTATCCGCCAAAGCAGATTGCAAATGCAACAACTTAATTTTCCGCAGTATTCTTTCAGGCTGGGCCAGCATTTGGGTCATACCACAATTTTTGATCCCCAAAGGAAACGCTTTGTTGCGCTTACGCCCGAAGAATGGGTACGTCAGCATTTGATAAGGTACCTCATCGATGAAAAAAATGTTCCCCCTACCCTGCTGGCATCTGAACGAGGTCTGAAAATTAACGGAATGCACAAAAGGTTTGATTTACTGGCCTTTTCAACTGACGGCAAACCCTTGCTTATTGTGGAATGTAAAGCTCCGGAAGTAACGCTCAGCGAAGAAACTTTCCATCAGGCAGTTAGATATAATCTTGCGTTGAAAGCACATTATCTGCTTATATCCAACGGATTGGATCATCACATTGCGAAGGTCGATTATCTGACATCACAACTGCAGTATTTACAAACCATACCTGATTTCAGGGAAATGAATCTTATTGCAATTTCAAAGTAGGATTTTATTTTTGAAAAGAATGGTTTTGAATTATTGTTTCCTGCCGATCCCCGGCTAAGCAGAATTTAGCTTCGCTGAGCCTGCCTGCCTGGCGCAGTCGGGCAGGCTCTCTTCGGTCGGTTGCAATTCCGCTTTGAACACCATTGAATTTGTAATTCAATATATTTCGCCTGTTATTTTTCTACCTTCCTACAAACAAGTTCGAAGCTCCTACGAAGAAGTTCAGAGCTCCTACAAAGAGGGAGTGTTCACAGAACTGTGTCTATGACATTTTTGCTCGTAACTGCATCTCTCGCTTCGGGTCGGGGTACCCCAATCAGAAGTGTTCTGCCCTTTTGATTTAAGTAAAATGGTATACTTTTGGATTGAACTACTGGTATACTTTTCGGCTGAAATAAGCAATTTGTAACATCGTTATTGATTTATTGGACATAGTACCGGGTTTTTGGCAAGGTACTATTTGTTACAAATCCGCTCTCTTTTTTAGTGGCGCCGTTTGTGCCGTAATGTCAGGTAGTGATTTTCTTTCATTTACCGGCTGCTATCCTAAAAACATGTTTTAAGTGGCGCCGTTTGGAGTGAAATCACTGGCGCTGTTTGCTCCGAATTTACTGGCGCTGTTTGCTCCGTAATAGTCAGGTTTTTAATGAATGGGCTGCATTTATAGTGGCGTCACCCTTATCACTTACTAAATTTTGGCACCTCAAAATAGTATATGTAAAGGTACGACCCAAATACCCCGCAAGTCAAGAAAAATTTGAGTTATCTAATGAGCGGTTCATTTTCATAAATGAGTGGTATGTTTTTTCAAATGAGCGGTACTTTACTTGTCGAGATTTTTCCTAAAAACGCACCATTTTCGTCTTGAAACTTTCATTTTCACCTCTGTTGTGGTTTCGAAACACCGCTTTTTATCTTTCACATAACTTTTAAAGTATTTCAAGTTGACAATAATATTTCTGTTAATCCTGTAAAATCCGTATCCAACAACTTCTTCTTCAATCTCTTTGAGCAACTTGGAACAAGATACTGGTGGAGTATCATCGTTTGTGTGTACCATTGAAACGTAGCCCTCACTTTCAACATACACAATGCTTTCAATAAATAACTGGTGTGCTTTCCCTTTTTCTTTCAGAATTATTGTTTTGTCCTTTTGGTTACTGTAGTCCATAATTTAACAAATTTAGTTCTACGTTTACTATATTATAGTTTCTTCTTGTGTGTAGTCAAGAAAACAGCTCTTCCCGCAAAAAAATGATTTCGAGCGATGCATTGTGTGTTTTTGCGGGATGTGCTGTTTTGAGCGTTGGCATTTCTATTTTTTTGGTTTCTATGCAGCATAAATTTCATTGTCATAGTATCGTTGTCTTTTTCTTCGGCTTGCTTGTAACTCTGTTATAAGTACGACAAAATCATACAAACTATACCATAAATGGCTGAATTTGTATGATAAAATCTTATATACCCAGTATAATGCTCAGAGATTAAAAGTATAAACTAAAAATGAAATAGCAAATTAATTTGCGGATGGAGTTAATGTTTAACCGTGACAGGGTTGGTGTTAAAGGACTGAGGGCGATGATTTAAAGGGCAACCCTTACAGGATTTGTGATCGGTGTGGCTCTTTTATCTACCGGTTCCATTGCAATGCTCCGGAGGTCTCCGAACTCTTAAAATGCGCCTGATTATCAGGAAAATCCTGCGGTGTTTCCTCCCTCCTGTCTCAGTCCATCACCCTGAGAATCCTAAACCTCCCGCGAAACCATCCCATCATGGAGTTTTGCAGCATAGCGCCGACCGCCGCCGCAAATTTTTTGAACACTGCATCTACTTCGAACCTCTGAACCAGGTGGTGAGTATAATACGGGAGAGCTGATCGGCCGGAGAAAGAAGACGGGTATAGAGAAATGTGGAATGTGTTTGGTATATTAGGGGCCAAAATCAGCTAATGAAAGGTGCCTGTAAAGTTTCCTGATACATTGTATAGGTTTGCCGTGAAAATGTTTTTTCTACGCTCATTACATGTGTTCATTTAAGAATACCGAATCCTTTTTTTTGAACGAACTGAGGCTCTTCCTTTTCGCGTGATAAAATGCTGACTTTCCTGCCCGTCGAAAATTGATAACTGATTCTGAACCACAAAGGTATTGTTGAGAGATTGATTTTACCATCTGTACGACTTGTAAAATCACTGCTTTTGATTTCATAACCATGATAATTGAAAGAACGTGCAAATGGCAGTGCACTTGTGATTCCTATTTTATAATTTCGTTTGAATGATTTTTCCAGTGCGATAAAATACAGTGCATCGCTGAACGAAATCCTTTGCATGCTGATTACCGGGCTACTGTAGTTATAAATCAGTGATGACGAGAAATTATTTCTCATACTAACAATCATCGATAGTCCTGACTCCCAGGCCATCTCATGCTGACTTTGTATCAATTTCTTTTCTGAAACAGCATTTGGCAATGTTCTGATTTCAAATAATCTAAAGTATGGATTCAACATCAGCATTTTATTGGGTTTTAAAGAGCCATCAACCTGAAAACCAAACTGGTGAATACTTCCTGCATTATAAACTCCTGTTTCAAGTAAATCTTTTTCGCTCAGATAACTTATTTTATCAATAGCCTGACTTATTTTACTGAAAAATATCCGTGCAGTAAAATGGTTTTCACCAATGGTTATGGGATAATCGATGGCCGTATAATTCCGGTATTCCTGCTGGAGCATAGGATTACCGCTGAAAGTCATGTAAGGATCTTCAATAATTGTTGAAGGATTCAGGTGATTTAACCATGGACGCACCAATGAACGTCTGTATGAAAACCGGATTTTCTGTTTTGGCGAAATGTTGTAGCTGATATTGGCATTTGGCAAAAGAGCGATGGTTTGATTCTGAAACTCATTTTTAAGTTCAGATTTCGATTCTTCTATTCTCATTCCAATGCTTAGCTGGAGTTTTGAGCCATTGAAAACTGCGTTCCCATAAGCTGCGATAACGTTTTCACGGAAGCTGAAATTCTCATCATTGCCATCTTTCAGGAACTGGATCGAACTTCTGGCTCCGGCAAAGATCTTCCATTTTCCTGAGACAGGAAGCGTATAGTCAATCTTTGCAAACCCATTGTGTTGCATGGGTTTTGAGTAACTCAGGTATTCATCCTGAAATACACCTGTGGCACTATCGGTCGTAAAAATTCCGGAATTGTTGGCGTTGAGCTTATGGTATCCCGCGTCAATGCTCATTTCTCTTCCTTTTTCAAATAACCGTTTATAGTATGCCGAGTAAAATGTAAGGAGATTGCGGTCTGTATCTTCTTTGTCTGCCGACCAGTAATCTTCATCTCCGTTCCCGGATTTTCTGAGTTCGGTTTTGCCATCAAACTCCTGTGAAAAAGGATTCAGGTACCCGAAAAAACTCAGCATATTCTTCCCGTTTATCCTGTAATCAATGCCAAGGTTGAATCTATGCGACCAGTCATTTTGATTGAGGTGTTGTTTTGCAGAAATCTCAATTTGATCAGGATTGTTTCCGAGCGTTCTGTAACTTGTTTCAGAGATATCGAATCTGTTGATTTCACCCAGGTAAGATGCCTGAATGACGATATTTTTGCTGACATATTGTAAATTGGAATTGGGCAGGAGATAAGTCTCTGAAGTTGATGCCGGTACATCAAAAAGCAGATTCCCGCTCATTCCGGTTTCTTTCTCTTTAAGTACTATGTTTAAAACTCCCGTGACATCAGCATTGTGTTGTGATGAAGGTACGGCCTCCACTTCAATTTTATCAATTTGCCCGGGATTCAGTTGTCGTACAAACTTAATATCGCGTTCCTTTCCGTTAACCATAATGATGATTTTCCGGCTTCCTTCCAATGAGATGTTGTTCATCAGATCCACCTGTAAACCAGGGATATACTTCAGGATATCTACTCCGTCAACCGAAGCATTTCTGAGTGCGTTGTTGGTGTGATAGGTTATTTTACCACCCTCCACTTTCCGAAGAATACGTTCGCCCATTACCTGAACTTCATCTAACGAGATGCGTTTCCCCTGCAAGTAAATGATGCCTGTATTGAAACTGACGGAATCGGAAATGTCAATATGCAGAAACAGTGGATCATAGCCCATATGGCTGATTTCAAGTAAGTTATTTCCTTGTGCAGTAGTGATTAACTCAAACCTACCCTCCGGGTTACTGGTTGTTCCGGTAATCATAGTTGAGTCGGGTTCATTCCTCAATATAACTGTGGCAAAGGGGATAGAAGTATTGTCCGTTTTATCCTGAAGTATGCCCAGTAATGTAATTGTTCGCTGGCAATAGGCCTCCGAAATAAATATTATGGCAAATAAAACCGGCAACATTGACTTCAGAAACTGGATGAGACTTTTCATGGCTTTGCTTTTTTAACCTGTTTGTTGTTGATTCAGGATACAAAAGAAGACGAACAAAAAGCGTTGTCCAAATTAATGGGATACACAGCAAGGATTTGTTGTGTGTGGCAAGTAATTGAAAAGCAGGGTATTGTATTTTGTGATGAATGGAGTGCTTTTGTTGTGAATGACAAAGACTATTTCCGCAATAGCTTTAATTTTTCGTCAAACATTCGGGTATTTTGACGCGAAACAGGAATTTCGCCAACATCACCACCAAGTTTTAAAGTATAGCCAAGCGAGTTGCCATCAGCCATTATTACTTTGTTAAGATTGACTATATATGCCCGGTGTGTTCTGCAGAAGCATGTATAAGCAGATAATTGCTGCTCTATATTACTTATGGAATTGCGGATGATTACCTTTTTAATACGTCCTTCCCTGATGAGGTTAAAAACCACGTAATTGCCATCAGACTCAGCAAAGTATAGCTCATCAGGATGAAAAACAAGTTCTTCTTTTTTGAGTTTTGATTCAATTTTTATTTGGGTTTCACCGGTGTTTTCCTCATGAGTTGACAGATATTGCCGGGATTCGGGAACTGTTTCCAATGGAAACAGATACCGGTAATTTGCAATTGAGAACAGGACAAAAGGGAGCAAACCAACCGAGAAAGTGTATCTTAATGATCCCAAAAAGGTTACGAAATTCCACCTGTCATCGGGAGGTTCAATTACAAACCCGGCAGAATAGATAATTACTCCCAGCCCTGAAAGAATAATAACAATTGAAAGCAATTCTTTCAATAAGTTCCACTCACTGCCATCGGAGAAGTAACGGCTTTTCCTTAATGCCCATACCTGAAAATAGACTCCTATGCCCGCAATAAGGCTATATACCGCCATTGTTCCGGCGTAGCCCATTTCACGGGCTTCATGTGTGGCTCTGGGGTTATATATAATGAGAAATCCGAAAAAGAACAGGGTCATGATGAATGCACCTCTTAAGGGCTTTTCAAGAATCAGGTTCTGCGGATATTCCCTGAAGAACCATTTGCTTTTTCGCTCATTCATCTTTATAGCCTTTCTGACCTTTCATACTTGCACTAATCAGTGCGAAAATAATCTAAAATTCTTCATTCTGAATGTCAAAATTCAAGCATAAGCTCAAAAGATCGGCAACTGGTTAAGCAAACATTAAAAAATCAAATAATTCATGTTTAGCCTGTGTTTTAACTTTAAAAATAATTCTAAGATGAAAGCAATCAATAATTCATGAGTCTACATACCCATCATTTTCATGAAATTTCAAGTTATCTGTCGGCTTAATGTCCGGCACCTCACAACCCTCCTCCATATAAAAATTCTGTTTAGCCTATGGTAAATATCACGTAACTAAATTGAAAATATGTTACGTATCTAAAATAAATTACGTATATTTGCAGTAAATAAGTTACGTAAGATGGACACAAAACTCACACTCAATGTTGACAGCGATCTGGTTCAGAAGGCCAAATTGTATGCAAAGGACAAAGGCCGGAGTCTTTCCGATCTTGTTGAGATGTACTTTAAAGCACTCACCCACCGGAAAACCATCAGTGAAGAGGAGTTGACTCCAAAAGTCAGGGCCTTACTCGGTTCTTTTAAAGTGCCTGCTGAGTTTGATTATAAGAAAGAACTGGCTGATCAACTTACCAATAAATACCTCTGATATGGATAAAGTATTTATTGATACCGATGTAATCATTGACTTCCTGACAGACAGAAAACCTTATTCGATGGAGGCTGCCAAAATATTTTCGCTGATTGATGAGAAGAAAATCACAGCTTATGCTTCATCACTTTCATTCAGCAACCTCTATTATGTGCTCCGGAAGTTCGGAACACACAAAAAGGTAATTGCCAGCCTTCGTGAATTGGCTGATCTGCTGGAAATCCTGAAGGTTGATGATGATACCATTAAATCTACCCTGGGTTCAGATTTCAAAGATTTTGAAGATGCTGTTCAATACTTTACAGCACTTAGCTGTAAGAAGACAGACTGCATCATCACCAGAAATATCAAAGATTACAAAGACATCTCTCTACCGGTAATGACGCCGGAAACGTTCCTGGTTTATCCAAAGTAAATGCCACGAATGCAAGAATAGAGGAATTGAAAAATCTGATGAATTCAAAAGGCTGCATTGTTAGTAAACCTTGGCAGGTCAGGATCAGACTACGAAAGAATAGTTCAATAATTCGTGCACTCGTGGCAAAAAAAACATAACCTTTCTCTAATGTGGGAATGATGTTAAAAATTCGCGAAATAATATAACGTTTTCAGCAACTACTTTAGTCATCTTTGTAACCTGATAAAATATTAAAATCATTTGTCATACTTCGTACTCGCGTTGTCTGAGGGCTGGAAACCTTCATACAATCCGAAAAAACCGTGACCATATCAAATGATCAAATTGAAAGTTTTTTGAACCATAAAATAACATAACAATGGAATTACTTACAAAAGAATTAATTCAGGAGCTTCTGGCAGCAGAGCAATCGCCATGTCTTTCCCTATTTATGACAACACATAAAAACCACCCTGAAAACCTTCAGGATATAATCCTTTTTAAAAATCTTGTGAAGCAAATGAAAGAATCGCTGTTGCAAAAATATTCAGGCGATGAGGCACAACAATATCTTAAACCTTTCGAGGCTCTTGCTGAGGATGAAAATATGTGGAATCACACCACAGAAGGTTTGGCCGTTTTTAGTGCAGAAGGTTTGTTTAAAGTTGTTGGTGTTAATAAATCGTTTGATGAATTGGCAATGGTTGCAGACAGTTTCCATACCAAACCGCTGCGGCAATATTTGCAATCTCTTGATCATTTCCACGTTTTAGGCTTATCGCTTCACGAAGTCCGGCTATTTGAAGGCACCCGTCACTCACTTACCGAAGTTAAACTCAGTGATGAAACTCCAAAAACCATAACTGAAGCGCTTGGTGATGAATTGACCGACAAGCATACAACTGTTGCCTCTTATGGAGGTTCAGCAGGAGAAAGTTCGTCCATGCATCACGGACATGGTGGCAGAAAAGATGAAACTGAAAAAGACACAGAACGATTTTTTCGTGTCATCGCAAATACAATTGCCGAACAATATTCGAAACCTTCAGGTTGGCCACTGATTCTGGCTGCATTATCCGAACACCACAACCTGTTTCAAAAGGTGAATAAAAATCCATTGTTGCTAACAAATGGAATTGCAATTGACCCTTCATCAGTTCCACTGGATAAACTGGCAGTTATGGCCTGGGAAGTAATGGAACCCGAGTATAATCTGAAACTTGACAGCATTGTTGCCCGGCTTGAGCAGGACTGGGCCAATGGCAAAGGCAGTGACGACTATAAAGAAGTTGCTTTAGCGGCAGTTGAGGGACGGGTTGATACACTTATTGTTGAAGCCGACCGGATTATTGCAATCAGGGTTACTAACCTGGTGACGGGAAATACACAGCATAAAGATCTGACAAATCCGAGAGTAGATGACCTGCTCGACGATTTGGGTGAACTGGTCATAAAAATGGGTGGGCAGGTAATGGTACTTCCAACCGATAAGATGCCTTCTGAATCAGGGGTGGCAGCAATATTTCGTTATTAACCAAACAAAAACAAAATGAAAATACAATTTAACACAGATAAAAATGTAGCCGGAAGCGAAGAATTTAAGGCTTCCTCAACTTCTTTAATATCGCAGGAACTGAGCAGGTTCAGTCAGCAGATAACCAGGGTGGAAGTTCACCTCTCAGATGAAGATGGCAGTAAAGACGGGGGCAACGATAAGCGCTGCATGATGGAAGCACGGATTGCTGGGATGAATCCAATCGCAGTTACCGAAAAGGCAAACACACATGAACAGGCCCTTTCAGGCGCTATTGATAAATTGAAAACTTCTTTGGAAAAGATTACCGGACGGTTGAAGCACTATTAATATCAGGACGGTACAGGCCGAAGGAATGAAGAATGCTTTCAGGATGGGGAGACAAGGAGACGGGGAGACAAGGGGAAATGAAAAATGAAAAGTGACGTGCATTCGTGGCAAAAGAAATCATTCCTTCGTGCATTCGTGGCAAAAAAACTCCAGAGCGTTTGGCATTGGTTAAAGATTCGTATACTTGTCGTAAAGTCATTGATTATGACAACAAAAGATCATATAATTTCTACAATTCAGAAACATAAGCCGGAGTTTTACAAACTCGGGATTCAAAATATTGGCCTTTTTGGCTCTTATGTCAGGGGCGAGCAATCAAATGAAAGTGATATAGATATTTTAATCGACTTCGAACCAGATAAAGAGAATTTTGACAATCATATGGCTGCTTATGATATGATAGAACAATTGTTTAGAAATGAGCGGATTGAAGTTGTAACTATGAATGGATTAAGCCCATATCGGTCCAAAGATTTTAAAAGAGGTCGTTTATGTCTAAAGAACCTGTTTAATATTTAAACATATCCGTGATGAGAGTCTGTATATCATCTCTGTCATCCATGACGATTTGACCAGGGATGACTTTTTATGCGATGAGACCCTAAAAAGAGCTGTTGTCAGAAGTCTGGAAATAATCGGAGAAGCTACCAAAAAGATTCCTGCTGACTTCAAAATTAAATGGAATTCAATTCATTGGAAAAATATGGCAGGAATGCGCGATAGATTGATACATGATTATATGGGCGTTAATTATTCCATTGTCTGGGATGTGATTTAAAATAAGATTCCGAAAATATCCTCACAGATTCAGGAAGTTTTAGAAAAAGAATGAAATACATGCAATTCCGGCTTTCTATTGCTTATTCAAGATAAATGCCACGAATGCACGAATAGTGGAATTGAAAAATCTGATAAATTCAGAAAGCAGCATTGTTGGTAAACTTTGGCAGGTCAAGATTAGACTATGAAAAAATAGTTCTATAATTCGTGCATTCGTGGCATCAATAAAACTCAAACAAAAATTCATTCGGGCATTCGTGGCATCAATGAAACTCAAACTTAATATACACCGGTACATGATCCGATATCAACCGGGCCTGCTCCAGAGTTTCCACCTTTTTGTAAAAGTGGATGATACCGCTTTCGGTGATCTTTATGTGATCGGATTTATAAAAAATATTATCCAGCTCCGAGGCCAGACAATCATCATTCAGGCATTCCCGCTTAAGTGAAGTTTTCTGGTTGGTCAGCACAGGCTGATAGCCCATCTTTTTCAGGGGATTAAATACGGAATGGCTTTGCGGCAGGTTAAAATCACAGGTAAAAATCAGGTTCAGATCGGGGTAAAGGGCCGGAAGATCTTTCAGGTATTTTACTTCGGTTTCGGGTTGCTTCGATTTTGTTTTGGCATGAAAGTTTACCAGGGTGAAGTGTTTGCCCTGTACTTCGAAAGTGGCAAAATATGGCTCCCGATCCATCAACCCGGCATATTCGCCTTGCTGCAGCCAGGCCTTGCCAACCAGTTTTGCCTTATGCTTTTTCCACAAAAAGGCATAGCGCTCTGTTTTATAGGATGAGGAAACGGTGGGCAGGCTTACCGCATAATCCCAGGCAGCGCCCAGTGTGTTCAGTTCTGCCACCAGCCTTGCCACCGCCTGTGCGCCTCCGTCACCAGCTACCACCTCCTGAATGGCCACCACATCGGCATGGCGCAGGGTTTCGGCAATAAAACTGATTTCCGTGGCATCTTTGGTGTGTCCCAAATCCTTCAGGTTCCAGGAAATAAGGGTTAAGGGCTGGGAGAAGGCATTTACGGTGAAAGCAAAGAAAACAACAAACAGAAATGATGGATTAAAATACTTCATTACTCAGATTTAGGGTTAACAGCAGATGAGTTAAATGCCTTTAAAAGAAACGGAATCGCAGCCAGCAGATCGATTACCCTCCAGGCGCTTCTGCTGTGCAGATAAACCGGAAATACCGGGTTAAAAACAATGGCAATGATCCCAAACAGAATCACCCACAGGGTAAATTCCTCCTTCAACTCCCTGAAAATAAATACTCCCGCGCCAATGGTGACTGCTATCCGCATAAAGGTATAATATCCGATGGGCAGGTTCAGCATGCCCGCAATCAATATTATGGCACAGGACAGGTAAAGGGCTTTGAAAGGGTTCATGTTAGATTATTTGGAAATTCAAATGTAGGATAATAAAACAATCCGGCAAATGTCCGTCAATTAAGTAACTGCTAAAATCTTTACAGAAGATATACTGATTCAGAAATTAATTCTTCTATCTGAAAAATTCTCAACTATGTTCTGATATTTAAATTATTTAGTATTTTCATCGCAGATACAAATCGGCCTCAGGATATGAAACGACTGATCCTTTTGTTTGCTTCCCTCCTTCTGGCTTCTTCGGTTTTTTTATTGCTATTTACAGGGACAGGAAGGCGTTATGTTTACAAAGCAAAGTATGCCATTTTTGACAAGGCAAAAACAACCCCTGCCGCCGGAAAAATCTGGGGACTTGATCTCTCACATCATCAGAAAACCATTAATTGGAACAAAGTGGCTGAAAAGAAACCTCATTTCATATTCTTTAAAGCAACGGAAGGCAGCACCCATAAGGATACAAAGTATTACGAATATGTCGCCCAGGCCAGGAAGCACAACATCATTACCGGCGCTTACCACTTTTTCAGTTATCAATCCGGCGGAAAGGCACAGGCTGAACACTTCTGCAAAACAGCAAATCTGAAAAAAGGAGATCTTCCCCCGGTACTGGATGTGGAATTTAAAAACAACATGCCTGCCAAAGCCTGGGTCACCCGCGAAATTCTGGACTGGATTAAAGTTGTGGAAAAGAAATACGGTGTAAAACCCATCATTTACTGCGAATGCGATTATTTTAACAAATACATAAAGAAAGACCTGGGAAAAAGCTATCCACTCTGGATTTCAGACTTCTGGCGTGAGCCGCGCTGCAATTGGACTTTCTGGCAGAAAACCGACCAGTTTAAGATCCCGGGCATAAAAGGCACTGTGGATTACAATGTATTTAAGGGGGATGAGGGGAAGATGAAGGGGTTGTTGATTGAGTGAAAGTAAATTCTTTTCGTAGTTCTTTTTGCCGACGTGGAGTTACCTTTAATTTTTTAAGTAACTTATTTAGGTTTTGGAGATAAACAAGTGGAATGGATTTGATCATTTAATTGAAAGTGTAATGGAACCGGCTAAGAAAAAAACGCTACTGAATGAAAAGACAGATAATTTCAAATTTTTGATGCCCTGAGAAGTATTGTTTAGTTAAATTACTTTTATTTGTGTCTAAAAGGGAAAGTTATGATTTCCAGTATGAAACATTTCTTTTTTGACTAAAATAATTATATTTGTTTAAAATATTGTCCAGAGTTATAAGATTGTCAAATTTTTAATCAACTGGAATCCTAGCTTCAATCATTAAAGACATAAATTAACAATTGCTATATTTCATGATATTAAATACTTTAGAAAAAGAAAATCACAACAATCATTTCACCTCTTGTTTCAACTGGGTGTTAAGATCAATTCTGATTTTGCTGTTGATACACTTTGTTAATTCAGCAGCCTATTCCCAATCAAATCATAAAAATTTTAGGCGACATTTTATCATAGCATATGATGTATCCTCTCCATTTGTAAATTCAGAAATATCAAATAATTATTATAGACAATCTTTGATTGCTTTATTTAACAATCAAGAGGTTTTAAATTTTAGTGAAGCTAATCTTTCAAACTTAGAAAATGAAAAGAAAAATGGATTAAAGTTTTTTGATATAAATAAGGATGAAATTTCATTTTTTCATTTTGGTGTTGCTAGTAGTGAATTCAACTCCTTACAATTGACGAATAACAGTTTAAATGACAAGGGGAAGGTCGATGCCTTTAATAAAGTATTTTTAAAGAATAAGGAAATTGTCTGGACAGACAATTATAACAAGCTTACACCAAATGTCTATAATTATTTCTCTAAGATTTTTACTTGCAGGAAGGATCCGGTTAATTTTGGTTTAGGGGTTACCTTATCAAATTATGTATATCCCCTTATTTTGAATTCGATTGACCCTAGTAAATATGCTGAAGAATACATTCTAATTTTATTGAGTGATTTTCTTTCGGGCACTATGCATGGGAATAAAAATGACTTCAAAAGGATAAAGGAATTGTATGGGTATTCTACAAATGCAACTAATTTACCGGCAACTTCTGCTCCCGTTTTATTAAATACATTTGCTAATCTGCTGTCTGCCAACTATTATAAGATTGATTTTTTTGAATTTGCTTTTCTCAAAACACAGTTCCCACAACAAAGAGAAGACATAAGCATTATTGGATATAAAATAAAGCCTAAAGCCGGTAATTATAATCCAGAGGATTTGGCAATATTCATGGATTCAGATATTGAATTAGAACAACGAGGTTACAGAAGCGGCAAATTCAGAATACCTGCAACTGCATTAAGATTCACGCATAACGAAAATCTGAAACCGATCGAGTTAAAGCTTAAAATCAGCATACCTAACAATGGAACTGAGACTTTACTTTTTGAGCATATTGTTGCCATCAGGAATCAAAATGGTGAGTGGACATCTGATTATACTGCTGACAAAGGTCTAATGAATTTCAATAAATCTAAAAGCCTATATCAGATTCCCACTCTGAAATTAAATCTTGACACAATCATTAATAAGAAAGAATTTGAATACATAAAATTTGAATACAAAATTAACTCTTCTTATAAGGTGGATGGATCAAATCCACTCAACTTTATTCACAGCACCGAAAGGTTGATTACTAAAGAAAATGTTAACTTCACAGCCAAAACATCAATCATTGTTATGTTATATATAATCCCAGCCTTTATCCTTTTGCTGATAATCATCTATCTGGCAATTATCGGAAAGCCAATAGGAATAAAGATTACCATTAATGGCTATCTTGATTCTTTTGAATCCATTGATTATAAACATTATGGAAAGCTGCACACTCCCTACAAATACTGGAACCTAGATTTTGACGCGATTGTGGCTGATGGAGAGGTTTTATACAGGTTTAAGAATTATATATTTAATTGGAAACCTACCCTGAATATTGAAATTACAGATGTCGAAATTCCAGAGGGATTTGATGCTTTTAATAAGCCCAAATTCGATACAGTTAAGGAATTCTCCAGAGGAAATGTAATGCAAATTCAGCAAAAAAAAGGCAATATTTTCAAGTTCATAATGTGTTTAAGGCAAAATGACATTAACCTTGTAATTGCTGATCCCCGTTTTATAAGAATGGCAGGAAGTGTAAAAATAAGGGAAACCCGATTGCTGGGCATCAACAATGAAATTAGTCAACCTTACGAATATTCATTTCATATTGGCGAGGATCTTGGTGATGTTTGGGTAGCTTTTGACCCTGGAACCACGGGCTCATGTGTTGCAGTGGGTAACCATGCGAACAATATTGTCCTTGCTGATGTTAGTAAAACGAGGGCTACAGGTCCAAAAATTATGCCATCCCTATTGACCTTTGACGACAGTGCGAGTCCTTCAATTTTTAATGGAAATGTTCCAGATGATTTATATAAATACGGAAGTCTCGCTTATACTAACTGGGATATTGCAAAATTTAAATACCAATCCATAAAGAAGCTTCTGGGCTTTAAAGATAAAAAATCAATAACCTTCAAAAACAACATTACAATTAGCCTCAATGGCAAAGAACTTTCAGCTTTACTCGTAAAAGGGCTGTATCAGGAATTAAAATCATTTGCATTAAAACTTAACAATCCCGAAATCACAAGTAATTATAAATTTGATCCAAAAAGGGCTGTAATAGCCATCCCTAACAATTTTACAATTAGCAAGATACAGGATATTGTTGATTGCACATCTAGCTTAAAACAATTTAAAGAAATTCGTTATGTTTACGAAGCAGAGGCCGTACTGTTTTATTATCTGAGCAATTACAGTAGATTCAATAAAAAAGATAAAATATTTAATAAGGAGAATATCTTGGTTTTTGATATGGGTGGTGCAACAATTAATACAACTATTGTAAGTGCTTCAAAAGTTGACGATAAAAATGGTCCAGTCTATTATATTGATTTCCTCGGAAAAATTGGTTATGGGATTGGTGGAGACACTATTGACTACTGCCTTATAAAATTTATTCTAAGTTTCAAAGACGATTATCCCGCGTTGAGAACTTTTAATCTTTTGAAAAACAAAGAACAATTATCAAAGTTGGTTCAAGAAATAAAATATGAAATTGTTAATAACTATAAGCAAGATTATGATTATCTGATTACATATGCAAATCTACAGAAATACATTAATACCCACCTTAAGATTGATATTTTCATAGAAGAAGATAGTAAGATTTATGCATATTTTAAAAAGAATACGCATAAAAAATTTAAGTTATTATCGCATCCTTTATTTGCTAATATTATTTTTGGAAATGTGAAGGACGCTGTGAATGAAGTGATTGAATTGTCCGGCAATGTAAAAGTTGACAAAATAATTTACTCTGGAAGAAGTACCTTTTTCCCTGGCATTAGTGAATGGGTTGAACAAGTCATAAAAGAAAAAGGTAGTTCACCTGAGATAATTACGCTTGAAATTGAGGAATCTAAAACTGCTGTGGCACACGGAGCATGTTGGTATGGAATAAACAAAAACTCTATTGTTCTGAATAATCTGAAAACAAATGCATCATTCGGTATAAAAAGGACACTATCCGCTGACATTTCTGATGTTGAGTTTATAGAGCTCATCCAAATGGGAGTGCCGTTTGACTCAGATAATGCGGAAATTGACTGCGTGTCAGGTGCAATGCAATTGGCTGAAAATTTTGCATTTGATGGTGGGAAGGTACATTACTACCAGGTTATGGGCAAAGATGCCAATGTAATATTGTCAAAAAACCAAAAACACAAATACTCAAAAATTGCCAGTATCCGATTACCACTGGCAACAACTGCTTTAAAGATGACTGTTAGTGAAAATGATGAAGTTGAGTGTAAGGTAAAACTTTCCTCAAATCAGATTATAATGGAGAAAGGAGTTGTTTCCGATCAGGATATTTCTGATGCCAATGAAGAACACTACACCTGGATTATTAATTAAACACTTAACAATGTGCGCGCTATGAGACTTTTAATACTGATTCTATTGTTAACAATATCAGCGAATGTTTTGAGTCAAAATTACATTCAGTTTAATGAACAATATCAGACTGCTGAAGGTGTGATTA
Source organism: Lentimicrobium sp. (assembly GCA_019429275.1). Classification (GTDB taxonomy): domain Bacteria; phylum Bacteroidota; class Bacteroidia; order Bacteroidales; family Lentimicrobiaceae; genus Lentimicrobium. The sequence continues at coordinate 99,896 of JAHYJC010000008.1, forward strand.
TTTTCAAAGATGAAATTTATAAAGCAGATACTACTCAAAAGATTCTTCAATTAGGAAATAAATCATTTATTTATAAGGATGCGAAAATCGGGAATATTAAAAATATTACTGATGATGATCTTATCGAAACGAAAAATAGGATAAAAATTACCAAAATTGACGATGATCTCTCTTACTCTGTTGACATTTCTGAATTTTATAGGTATAATCAGATTATTAAATTTATTAGGCAGAATAATAGCGTTGTAGAGCTTAGTGGAAGCTCACCTGAGCTAATAAATATTAAAAATGCTGGAAAGTATTTTCGGATTATAATTCCCAATAAACCTTCTATTGTTTATCTAAAGGAAGATATACTCTATAACTCGGAAAGTATTAATGAAAAAGATCATTTAAACACCGGAGAATATTTTAACAAGTTTACAATTTGGCATTATTTAATTGGTTCATTGATTCTTCTTGTTATAGCTGTCTTTGGATATCTATATGGTGTAAAAAAATTGTTTTTTAAAAAGAAATATCCAATACATAAAAGATACGACTCTGGTGATTTAAATGATTTCGCAATTGAATCTGGTATCAGTAGGGAACAATTGATCAGATACAATAAAAAAGAGTTAAATTCTTATCTGGACTTAAAAACAAAAAAAGAAAAAGAAAATTTTAAAAAAGCACTTAAGGGCATAGATCTTATTGTAGGATATTCAGAAACCCCAATAATCAATATGCCTAACAATGGTGACGTTATGGCCCCAAAACCCCCAGATGACACCTTCGATGATTCGCAACCAATTCAACAGTTGCTATTTGCAATGGAGCAACGAATTCTAACAAGAATAAGTTCTCTGGTTAATAATAAAGAAGCTGCTCAAAATATTGAGATCCTTCAAAGGGAATTAGAATCAATGCGTTTGAAAAATAAACAGGTTGAAGGAGAAATTATTAAAGTTCGCAATGATAATGAAGTGTTTAGATCAGATTTAGTAAAAACTAACAGGGAAAAACAAGAACTTGAAAATATACACTTAAAATATACTGAAAAGATTGTATTTGTTGACTATCTTGAACCCTATGCAAAGGCGATCACTGTCTATTATAACTTTTGTAATCAAGGCTTCGAGAAAGCTGTTGATCTATATGAGCATTTGGACTCTTCTAATCTGTCATCAACAAATATTGTTGGACATTTCTTGCTGAAATTCATTAAGAATATTCCATCATCAACAATAAAATGGATAGGCATAATAAATGAAATTGCAGAAAGTAAAACCACCGCTAATCAAGATCTTATCAGAAGTTTGATACAAATCCCCAGCAATGAAGAGAAAACCAATGAATTCAAAAAAATTCTGTTGAAGGATGTTTTTGAAAAATACACAAGTAGTATCCTAATATTAACAGAAGAATTAAAAAATCTTTCTAAATTTACAAATGAAAATACTGCAATGAATAAAGACTTTGAAGTATTCTTTACTGATTTTTCAAAGGAATTAAAGAGCAAAGTCAGTACGATTGGGCTTGATTTAAATTTTGTCCCTTTGTTTGAAAGTTATACTGAGTATGTCGCTCACATTAAATTGGTTTCTAAAAATTGCAGTTTACCATATAGAAACGTAAGAGGACTACCAAAGGATTCTGTTCTTGAAATAGTTAATTATGGATTTGGAAATAAAGAAACAAATGTAATCGTCATTTAATTATGGAAGAACTTTTCAAAGCATTTGGCACCTATATCAAAATGGCAGAATTCAATAGTCTTGAATTCTGGATTTATCCATTAGGTAATATCTTCGTTATCTGGCTGCTGACGACACTGGGTTTAAAAATAATTCCTCAAAGGAAGAATAAGCTTAAAACTGTTTTTCGAATTCATAACTTTTGGATATGTTCAGCATTAATTCTTGCAACTGCAATTATTTCATTGATATGCTTTTGGTGGGCTACAAATTACTTTGCTGAAAAGCCATTACAATTGGCTTTACTTATAAGTTTATTTTTAGCATTGTTGGTTCCGATCATAACGCTGCTAAACTTGAGAAGTTATTTCACAACTGAGGATATAAAAGAAATTGCCGAACAACCCAAAACTCCAACTCAGTTTGAAGCTACACTTACAGAAACAAAAAAAGCATTTCGCAAAAAGAAATTCTGTTATTTCATATTATTAGCGGGTTTTTTGTTTCTATTGTTCTCTCTAAATACCGGCAGCAACCTAATCTCTATAGTGTTTGACAATTCTGGCAGCATGGAAAGCAATAACTCAATTGAAGCATTGTCAGAAACCTTCGACAATTTAAGTAAAAATAACGAGATTGTTTTGACAACATTAGAAGGCCTTGGTGCAAATTCAACAGGTGGAAAAAATTCAATGTCTGAAATTTTATCCACAAAAAACTATTCTCAATTACAGGCTGGTAATGTGGTTTATTTCACTGATCCTGTGTCTGCAAAGAGTGGTTTAAATCAAATAACAAATCAGGTGTGGGGTTCGCCCATTAGTGAATCAATCTGGAAATCCTATCTTTTTGTAAAGACCAATCTTGCAAATAATAGTTATAAAAACAAGGTCCTGATAGTTATTACTGATGGCGATGATAATGTTGGAAATTCAATCCCGAAAAGCAAATTCTTTTTTGACGATGATGAATTTGCTACTTACTTTACTCCTGATAGAACTTTTATCATTGACTATTCATATGGGGCAACTAATCCTTTTTTGCAAAAATTTCAGGATGCAGGGTGCGAAACCTTTGTTGTTACTAATACGAAGCAGGATTATCTTGACGCTTTGGGTACAACCCTGAATTCCTTCAAAAACAATAGGTTTATAATAATCTGGGTAATAATTATTGCCTCTTTCCTGACTTTAATTGCACTTTTAATTGAACCAAAAAAAATTGTGTAATATGAAACGAGTTTTATACATCTTGCTTTTATTTTTTGTAGCATTTAAAATTAATGCTCAGGAAAATGTTTTTGTTTTGGTTGATGTTTCAAAATCAGTTTCCCAAAGAGAATTAACTTATGGAAAGAATTTGGTTACTGATATTTTGACTGGACAATACAATAAATCAACATACTTCACGACTAGTAGCTCAACTCCTTCATTCAATTTTTCATCTGGAGGAAATTTCGCAATATTGCATTTTGGAGATAAAAGCACTGTTACAAATAGTAATCCAACTGTTCATAAAGTCAATAATTCAAATGAAATATTAAGTATTATCAATGCTGAATTTAGAACAAATCCCACTGATAATAGAACTTATTTAACTTTAGCCAAAGCAAAATGTGCGGATATTGCCTACCAGAACAATATTAAAGAATACTCAATTATTTTAGTTTCTGATAATGTAAGCGATGATTTTGGAGGTAGCACCACAAATTACACAACTACAGAGCAGAATTTAGTTAACAGACTTAATACGATCACTAATACTTTTGCAGGTTCCCTTTTTATATACAACCAAAGAGATGCATTTACAGTTCTTTTTCAAAAGGTGAATTTAATTGGTTACGGAGGTAGCACTGATTCTGACGGTGATGGTGTTCCAGATTTAATTGATAATTGTCCTAATACACCTACAGGGGTTAAGGTTAATCAATTCGGTTGCCCAGATACAATTCCTGAACATTTAAAAATTGAATTAACTTCTTTTAAAGGAGGCACGATTTCAAATCCTAGCATTCATAAAGAGAATAAATTGACTATTAGTTGGTTTTGCAAAGATGCCCCTAAAGGTGCTCAATACAAAATTAGATTTAGTCCGATTAATAATTCAAATGAGAAAACGCAAACGTTTAAATCAACAGGAAATAGTTATACTCATTCAAATCTTTCAAACGGAAAATGGAGGGTCAATGTTTCTTCTGATAACACCAGTTTTATTGCATCACATGCTACCACTTACATTTTAATAAATAAGAGTGGTTCATATTGGTTCTTATGGCTATTATTAATTGGTGCACTCGGTGTTGCAGGATATTGGTATTGGAAAAAGAAACAGGATGACAAGATAAAGAAACTTGATTCAATGTCAAATAACGACAGTTTTTCAAGTGGCTCAACATTGAATACCAACTCTGATAATTCAGGTTATTTTTAAAACTATGGAAAACATATTTTTTAATTCGGGTTACAGCAATTTTGAGCAGACTTTAATCAGTTTACTCGCATTTATTGCTTTAGGTGGTGTAATATTATATTTCACTTATTTTGTACTTTCCAAGTTACTGTACAAAAAAAGTAAACAGCGAAATGAAATTTCTTTGAGATTGACGTTTCTTTGGTCTTTGGTTGCTTTCTTTATTCTTTTCAACACCTATATTTTTATTTTCTTCTTTAAGATTGGTGTTGTTAACCTGAACTTTTCTTCAGCCATCTTATATCTTGGGTTGTTACCCCAGATATTTATTTATCTGGCTTTGATAATTTACTTTTTTGTCAAACGCTATTCTTTGAAAAAAACCATTAATGAAAACTCTTTAAATTAAAAAATATGGCAACTCCTACTTTGATAATTGGTATTGGAACAAGTGGTTTATATACCTTAGAGCATGTTCAACGTTTTTATTATGAGACATATAAGAAAAATAAACCACAGCATGTTGAATATCTTTATATCGAAACAAATAAAGATAATCAGGTTGGGGTAACTCCATTGCCTAATGAAATAAAAAGGGTATATGTTAGCTTAGGTGAAATGGAAGAAATGGTTGCCAATCTAAAAAATGAAGGCTGCGGAGATTGGTTGCCACCATCAAATCAACTTGTTAATGCTGGTATGGGTGCAGGAGGCATTCGATCATGCGGACGTTTGGCACTATGGGGAAGTAACTCAGAAGGAGATAATTTCAAAAATGTAGTTGATGCTATTAATAATGCATATGGAAGAATAGCCTCACATATGATTGCAGATGCTGATAGGTCTAAGCCTACTATTTTCATAACTGGTTCATTTACCGGTGGTACGGGTTCAGGGATTTTTATAGATATGGGTTATCTAATACGCCATTTGATACAAGACATCAAAGAATTATTTGGTTTGTTTTTATTGCCAAGTAATCCATCTTCCATAAGGGGTTTTGAGGTTCTGTATGCTAATAGCTTTGGTGCATTGAGAGATTTAGATCACTTCAATCAGGTGGAATCAAAATATAAAGAAAAATGGCCGAACGGTGTATCCACAGAATTTTCTGTACCTCCATATGAATTGGTGCAATTTTTGAGTCAGGATTACTATGATGGTAGTCCGGCAATGAGCAATTTAGGTGCATTGTATAAAATGGCAGGGCTTTATTTATTTCTGAACATTGCAGGTGTAAAAGAAAAACGAATGGAACGTTTTGTTGATGCTAAATCTGCAGGACATATAGATAAATACGGCACATTTGGACTATCTGCTATTCAATTCCCTAAAGATCAGATTCAGGAATATGTTTCTTCCAAATTAAGTATTGATTTAATCGACAGATGGACTGATTCAGCGCAATACATTTCCAATAACGAAAAAAAACAAATAAATAAAGCTGTTATTTTCCAACAAACAAATAAATTGTTTGATGACTATTTAGCAGATGCTTTTAGAACTCTTAATAGTATTGGAGGCAAAGATTTGATAATAGAAATTGAACGGGAAGCTATCAAAATAAACTCAAAAAACATTAAAGGGCATCCAGTTGATCATATATCAAAATTGTTTTCCAGTTCCTCGGATAGTAATTTTTACAGTTTAGTCAAAAATAATTTGCAATCAGCTATTGATTCTTTAATAGATGATATTCACGACCTAGTTGTTAATAAACTGAACGAAACGGAAAATCTGTATTTTACAAAACATGTCCTTGGATCTATTACTCAGGCAATACAAAAGACTTTAGATTATTGGAAACAAATTGGGATATCATCTAGATCTGAAATATGGGAAAATATTTTAAGAGATTTTTGTAGTAATACTCAAAAAAATACATATAAATCTGTTTTGGAACAAGATGCTGTTTTGAAGGATAGGTTGTTAACTGCATTTGAAACTATGAAAATGCATATGTTAATTATAGGATTAACAGATATATCCCGCTATATTTCAAAAGATGATATTCCTGTCAAAGCTTCAGTCTCTGGCAAAGAACTACCGAAAACAAAAACAATCGATAACTTTATTACTCAACTTTCACAAGTCTCAGGCAAAGCAGAAACCCAGGAAAATATTTTCACATTTGAAAAAAGAATTAAAAATATTGAGCAGGATGTTAATGATGAAACATTGCCAATATTGAGAATTTATCCATCCGGTTCTTTCATAAAGGAGACAGACAATTCAAAACGCATTTATATTCAAAAGTCCGGCAATAATGCAAGAACTAAAGATGAAGTAATCAAAGCATCAACTTTATGGGATTATCTTATTAAATCATCAAAGGCACGATTTTATGATGAAATATATAAAGATTGCTTGAATGCATATCGAAGTAATATTGATTCAAAAGACTGCGTTCCTGATTTTGACGTTTCGAAATATATAATAGATAATCCTGAAGCGGGTATTCGAATTGCGAAGCGCGGGTTATCTCCTTTCCTAGCAATTAATAAGATTTTGTCCCCTTCTGCATATTTGCCCAAATTTATTGCAGGCGGTGATAAAGGTTCCATCACAGAAGTCATTAATGTATTCAAGGCTAATAATTTCAATGATTTTGGCGATTCAACAGATAGGATGCTTGAGTTAACTGACATGAAAAATATTTTTATATTCTATGATGAGAAAGGAGGTTTCAATTTACTAAACGACTTGCGATATATAGAGCAAATGAGAACTGTTTATGAAACTCTGCCATCTTCTGAAACGAAGACCATTGAAAGATGGAAAAATGAACGCAATGCCTATAATTACTAATTTCAAAACAAGAAAATTATGCTATTAGGTATAACCGAAACAATTCAAGAGAATAAAAGAGTTTCTGTTCTTAAGCAAATCAGAACAGCTACTGCATTCTTTGTTGGGTCATTGCTGCTGCCATTTGCCATTTATTTGCTTTTTAATTTAGGAGTAATAAAAGGTAAACCAGTATTTAATTCCGACATTCAAGAACCTGTTACAAAGGTTGTAACGAGTAGCGGTGTAGGTACTGCATTTTTAATAAGTCCTACAATAATGTTGACTGCAAGACATGTAGTTGAGAAAAACATTGTTGGTGATGAAGTCGAAATATTTTTTGAACAATCAAAAACCAAATTGAATGTTAAGGCCAAAATAAAATATATTTCTCCTTCAAGCTCTCAACCTGTTGATGGGCAAGTAACAATGGAATATTTTTTAACAGATGTTGCTGTTTTAGAAGTACCAGAAATTATAGAAATTGAACCATTACAATTAGGGGAATCTGATGCCGTTGAGAATCTTGATGAGGTAATTCTAATTGGTTATCCTAATGGTGACTATTCTATCAGTAAGGGAAACATCAATAGTGACAAATTTCAGGGTTTTAATTTATTTAAACTTGACGCAACTTCTAATCCTGGCAATAGTGGTGGCCCTTGCATCTTAAAAAATGACAACACCGTAATAGGAATATTAGTTGGTGGCAGCGGCCCTCAGTATCAAGGTGAAAATGTAGCATTAAAAATTGATGATGTGAAACGGATTTTGGATAATGCAAAAATTAGTTATTAAATCTCTTTATACCCAAACTGTTCACATAACTTGATTTCAAATGGCTAACGGACTATTCCGGAGCAAACAGTGCCAGTAAATTCGTAGCAAACAGCGCCTGTGATTTCACTGAAAACAGTATCACTTAGTAACTTGTTTTTTTTAGAAAGCAGTCGGGAAAATAAAGAAATTTATTACCTGACTATTCCGGTCCAATCGGCTCCACTAAAAATAAGAACAGGTTTATCACAAAAATCCCTGAACCATTTCTTGACTTTATTTCCAAAATGCATTATTTTTGCAGCATAATAGAAATAAATCCGGATAATGAACTTTCAGGAATTCAGGAGCAGGATGTTTGGACTGGCCTGTTTTAACATTCATCAGATTTATGCCTGGCGGCCCGGATTTGACCGCAACAACCTTACCCGCTGGGTCAAGCAAGGCTATCTTTTCCGCCTGAGGCAGGGATATTTCGCATTTCCGGAATACAGGAACAGGCCGGATTATCCATTCTATTTTGCCAACCGGATTTATCGCCCATCCTACATCAGCCTGCATACAGCGCTCGCGTTTTACGGCATGATCCCCGAGGCAGTGGTGCAGATCACCAGCGTTTCATCGCTGAAAACAGCATCATTTCGCAACGATTCAGGCGAATATTCCTACCGGAATGTGAAAGAAAACCTGATGTTCGGCTATGACATCAGGCCCATATCCGATAACCACATTATCCAGTTTGCCACACCCGAAAAGGCATTGCTTGACCTGCTGTATCTTTACCCCTTCTACAATACTGAACAGGAAATGGAAGAATTGCGCCTTGACCGGGAAACGATGCAGGGGGAACTGAATAAGGATTTGCTGGCAGACTTCAGTACCAGATTCCGGAGTAAGGCACTCGATCAAAGGTTAAAGCTGCTTACAAAGACTTACAATTTATGATACAGTTAGCGCAATTAAGGAATTATTTCCCGCCACAGGTCCGCGATAATGCTGTTTTTGGCAAATACATGCTTAAGGAATACCTGCAGCTGATGATGCTGGATTACCTTTCTGCCACACCACATATACGGAAACTGGCTTTTATCGGTGGAACCTGCCTGCGCCTGGTAAAGGGAATTGACCGGTTTTCAGAAGATCTGGATTTTGACTGCAAAGATTTTTCGGAAGATGAATTCAGAGAAATGACAGATGGCGTCATCAGGTTTTTGACACGTTCAGGATTCAGGGCAGAAGCAAGGGATAAAGAAAACAGCAGGCTTACAGCATTCAGGCGCAATATCCACTTTCCGGAATTGTTGTATGATATGGGACTAAGCGGACACAGGGAGGAACGCTTCTTAATTAAAATAGAATGCCAGGATCAGGGGATTGCCTACCCCCCAACGCTCACAAATATACAAGGTTGCGGGTTCTTTTTCCCTTTTCCGGTGCCTGCCGATGGTATCCTTTGCAGTATGAAAACAGCGGCCATGCTGTCTCGTGCCAAAGGACGTGATTTTTATGACCTGATGTTCCTGATGGCCCAGGCCGGCCCGGATTATGGGTTCCTGTCGCAACGCTGCGGGATCGGCAACTTGCAGCAACTAAAAGAGGGCATCTTCGAACTACTGAAAACGGTTGATCTGAAAAAAAAGCAGAGGGATTTTGAACACCTGCTTTTTAACAAAACCAACAGTTTACGAATGCTCAGATTTGAGGATTTCATAAACTCAATTACTTTATAAAACAGGTTTAATAAAGCAGGTTCTGTATCAAAACCATAACAGCTTGGAAGAAGTCCTCATAGTAAGGCAGATTTTAAAGCAAACTAAAACTAATTCAGTGAACCACATGCACCCCCAAACCATCTTCCTCTTACTTTTTTTCCTGACCATCCTTTTCCCCTCCTGCCATTCAAAAAGCGGAAAGGGTGCAGGTGATGACAGCGATGGGTTTGTGGTTGGCAAAGTCATCCGCATTGTGGATGGAGATACGTATCATTTGCTTGTGGATTCAAACAGGACCTTAAAAGTCAGGATGGAAGGCATTGATGCACCTGAAAGGGGAATGCCGTTTTACAGGGTTTCAAAGGATTATCTTGGACAGTTGTGTTTTAACAAACCCGTAAAACTGAAAATAACAGGAGAGGACAGAAATGGCAGGACCCTCGGATTTACATACCTGGATGATGGAAGAGAACTGGGCCACGAAATGATAAAGGCTGGCATGGCATGGCATTTTAGAAGATACAACGATGACGATGAATTGGCCGACCTGGAAACTGAAGCCCGCAAAGCAAAACGAGGGTTGTGGGCAGAAAACAATCCAACGCCGCCCTGGGAATACAGAAAATTCAAGAGAAAAGGGGTTTAAATAAAAGATGTTTTCAGGAATACTGAATAACTGACCATTCCGGTCCATTCGCCGCCACACATTCCGGCCAATCAGCGCCATTGATTTTGCTGAAGAATTATGTAACACTTAATCCAGGTAATCCGGCAGAAATAAATTATTTTAGCAGAAGTTATTCAGGGCTATCAAACAAATTGGGTTATGTCAAAAGAAAAAATATTCAAAGAACTCATAGCTGCCATGGCCAGAGAGGGAAATGTCAGCGCTTCGGGATATGAAATGCTGCTTGAAAAAGGCAAAGACCTGGGCTTTGACAAGAATACCGTCGATCTGTTGATTAAACTTGAACTGGCCGAACCTTCTGCCCGGAATTATGAAAACACAAAAGACAATCCCGCTGAAGAGCCGGCCGGAGCAGAAGAGCATATCTTCAAATCGGCCATTACCCGGGGTGGTTCCATTCTGACCCCTGATATACTGATTGTGAGTTACACCACCGTGACTTATAAAAAAAGAAACAAGTATCTGATAAACATTGATTCCATCACAGTGCCAATTTCCAGGATCTCATCGGTTGAGCTTGACACCGGCCTGCTGGGCACCGACATCATCATCAAAACTTACGGCACCGGTGAAATTTTATGCAAAAAATTCACGAAATCCGATGCCAGAGAAATCAGAAGGCTGATTCAGGAAAGGCAGAAAAAAATAATTTAGTTGCTAGAAAACCGGTTTGGGCACATTTTTCAATACCGGATGCATTGCCTGCCACACCGGCGCATTGCTGGGCGGCAATATGTTCCAGAAATATCCGCTTTTCGGCACGCACAGGGAATACACCGGCAGCGATGTTGACGATACCGGTAAAATGCAGGTCACCAAAGATGAAGCCGACCGCGATGTTTATAAGGTGCCGAGCCTTCGGAATATCGCCGAAACCTGGCCTTATCTGCACGATGGCAGTGTAAATGAGCTCGATAAAGCCATTGATATCATGGCCCGTGCCGAACTCAACAAAACACTCACTCCTCAGCAGATCAGCGATATGGCAGCGTTTATGAAAACGCTCACTGGTGAGGTGCCGGCTGTGGCGTTGAATTAAAACAGGTAATCACCCCGGAAATAAAATCTTTCTTCATTCTCCTTAAATCTGCCGGGTTGTTCGGGGTTTATTTTCAGAAATATCTGAAACTTTGGGTGAATGTAGATTCCGGACCATCCTGACCCCCCATTCCGGAGCAAGCTGACCCCCTAATCCGGGATACTGACCCCACATGTTAGAAGGTATAAATTCAGATTTATACTTTTGGGACGGTCTGTCATTCCGGC
>JAHYJC010000098.1 GCA_019429275.1 Lentimicrobium sp.
TGAGGCTTTCGTGAAAGCACTGCGTCAGGCCATTCCGGTTGGTTACCGGGAAATTGTTCCGTGCGGAGATTTTCGCCAGTCAAATTGTTATTACAGCAGTTCTGATGTAACTTTTAAGAGTCGCTATTAAGCGGATGAACGCTATGATGAAGTTATAGCCGGCAGCATATCACTCAAAGGTGGTTGGCGGGTTTATAGCAGTGGGCCAGGCATTTATATTGGTCTGATTATAACACGGCTGCTCGGTTTAAGGATTGAATCAGGGAATGTAATTATTGATCCTGTAATGCCATTCGTAATGAATGGGATATCAGCCACATTAAATTTTATGGGATATCCTGTTGTTTTTCGATACAGAATAAATGAAAATAATTTCAGCCCCAAAGCAATTTCAGTTAACAGAAAGGTTCTGAATTTTATTTATGAAGAAAACAGGTATCGCCAGGGTGGGGCTGTCATTCCAAAAAGTCAGTTTTTGTCATTGCTGAACCGGCAGGAGAATATTGTAGATGTGGAAATGTAAGGAATCATTCTTGTGAACTTATTTTTTGAAGTTGTTTAATACTGGCTTAATAGACTAAGAGAGAAGAATGGCACATGTCGGTTATGCAATGGTAAAGTATCCCGCATGATAGAATTTGGCTAGGTCAAGCATTTTACGAAAATGTGAATGTTACGGGCAAAAAGCACGTGCAACCTGCCTGTTTTTATTTAACGGCTAAAAAATAAGTAAAATACCAATACTGACTCCTTTTCTTCAAAAAAAATTCAAAAAAGTGATCAACTTTAAATTGTTGATAAACAATTGGTTCGGGGATTTTGGGTAGGAACTAAATAAAAAAAGTGTAAAAAAAATAAAAATATTTCTATGTATTTATAAATATATATTTATATTTTTGAAAAATATTAAACTAAATCATTAGTGGGTACTAAATTATAATTTACGTTCTTTGAAATCCTTTTTATATTGCACTTGTAGCGTTTTTTTAGACGGTGACGATTTGAATCGAAAGATGGATTTTTGTTTAATAAAAACGAAAATCCATGAATCAAGGCAAATACGTTTTCGCACAGATCGTAGATTTTCTTCCCCGAAGGGTCTTTGATCGCATTGTTAAGAAACATCAAGGGAATAAACACATCAGGTCATTTACCTGCTGGAACCAAATGCTTTGTATGGTATTCGGTCAACTTACCGCCAGGGACAGCATGCGTGATTTGATGCTCAGTCTTGAAGCACACCAATCCAAATATTATCATCTTGGTTTTGGTCAGACCGTTACTCGCAGGAACCTGGGGAAAGCAAATGAGCGACGCAGTTATAAGATATTCGAGGAGTTTGCCTATGTCCTTATTGATCAAGCGCGTAAGAGTTGTTACAGAAATGATTTTGAAGTCGAGCTTGATGGTAATGTGTATGCTCTTGACTCCACCACCATAGACTTATGCTTAAGCGTTTTCTGGTGGGCTGAGTTTAGAAAAAACAAAGGCGGAATCAAGCTTCACACACTATACGATGTAAAATCATCCATACCAAGTTTCTTATATATCTCTGAAGCCAAGGTGCATGATGTCAACATTCTTGACCTGATTCCTTATGAAAAGGGAAGTTACTATGTGATTGACAAAGCATACATCGACTTTAAACGCTTGCACAAAATTCATTTGCATGGTTCTTTCTTCGTCACCAGAGCAAAAGACAATCTTCGGTTTAAGCGAATGTATTCCAGGACTGCTGACAAATCAAAAGGTGTGCAATGTGATCAGATTGGTAAATTAGTCGGATATAAGTCCAAACAAGCATACCCTGATAAACTCCGTCGAATCAAGTTTTATGACCAGGAGCAAAAAAGGGGTTTTGTTTTTCTGACTAACAACACTAATCTTGAAGCCACAGAAATTGCCCATTTATACAAGAAACGCTGGGAAGTTGAAATATTTTTCAAATGGCTGAAACAGCACTTAAAAATCAAATCCTTTTGGGGTACTTCCATGAATGCAGTCAAGATTCAAATCTATTGTGCTATCATTGCATACTGTTTGGTAGCAATCATTGGAAGCACACTGAAGGTTGATCGCCGAATCTACGAAATATTACAAATTCTGAGCATATCTCTACTGGACAAAACTCCTGTAAACGAAATACTTACAAAGTACAATTACAAAAATGTCAAAGAACAATTTAATAATCAATTAAGAATCAGTGGGTTTTAAGTGCCCACTAATGAAACTAAATCATTTTTCAACTAAACAAAAAATAGAATGCAAACAAGAATTTTACTTTCAGTACTAATGATTGGAATGATCATGGGCACTTTTGCCCAGAAACCCACAATGACCTTAACCTTCACAGCCGACAACAACGGACAGCATGTACCCTTGAACAGCATCCTGATCGAAAACCTTACCCAGGGCGGCGACACAACACTTTTTTCACCCGATACCATTCTGGTGATCAATTATGTGTTAGGGATTGGCGAAAATGAAACCATCGGAGCCAATGTTTTTACTGTATTTCAGAACTATCCCAACCCGATGGAAGGGCAAACGACAGTAAACCTCTATTTGCCCGAAAGAGAAAATGTACTGATCATTATCAGTGACATTGTTGGAAGGGATATATTTAAGCAGGAATACATGTTGGATCAAGGGAAACATTCTTTCACATTTTTACCTGGAAAAGAAAATCTTTACTTTCTCACAGCCTGGTTAAAACATCAAAACCAGACAATCAAAATGTTTAATTCCCCATCCAATGCACACGGTTTTGGAATTTGCAAACTGGAATACAACGGCCGGCAAAGCGGTATTGAAGACTATAAATCGGGAAATAACACAAATAATTTTGTATTTGACATGGGTGACCTACTCCGGTTTACGGCATCATCAGTACTGGGTGAACGGACAATTATTAATACCCCTTCCGGGGACCAGAATTACACATTTCAATATGGCAGCGGTGGCCAACCCTGCCCCGGCATGCCCACCATCACCGACATTGAAGGCAACGTTTACAACACCGTGCTCATTGGCGAGCAGTGCTGGATGAAAGAAAACCTGAAAACCACCAAATACCGCAACAATACTCCTATTGAATACCCCGGCACTGATAACGATGCCTGGCAAAACAACACCACCGGCGCTTATGCATGGTACAATAGCGATATTGGTTGGAAAGACAGCTACGGAGCATTGTATAACTGGCATGCAGTAAACAACGCCACCGGCCTTTGCCCCACAGGTTGGCATGTACCCAGCGATGCAGAATGGACGCAGTTGGTTGATTATGTGGTGGCACAGGGTTTTCCAAATCAATGGGATAACCCCAATGGCACGGGCAATGCCCTTAGGTCCTGCCGGCAGGTAAACTCGCCGCTGGGTGGTGAATGCAATACTTCTGCGCATCCAAGATGGGAAGCTCACGACACCCATCACGGATTTGATGAGTTTAGCTTCTCAGGCTTTCCGGGCGGCGTCCGCTACAACGTTGGGAGTTTCGCCACCATTGGCTACTACGGTTACTGGTGGTCTTCTAATGAGGGCTCTACAGATTTTGCCTGGTTCAGCAGCCTGAATTATGATAATAGCTCTGTGGTCAAGCTCGGCTACGGTAAGGCTCATGGTTTATCTGTTCGTTGCTTGAGGGATGAATAATTTGATTCATTTTACTATTTCGATTTTTTGCCCTCCCCCTCTTCCGATTAGAATTCTTTAATTCAATTATTTATATATTAAATCCAAATCTAATGAAAACGTTAAAATTTTTTATATCCTTAGTGCTGCTCACTGCAGTATTTATGGGATCTTTTGCCCAGAAACCCACAATGACCTTAACCTTCACAGCCGACAACAACGGACAGCATGTACCCTTGAACAGCATCCTGATCGAAAACCTTACCCAGGGCGGCGACACAACACTTTTTTCACCCGA
>JAHYJC010000009.1 GCA_019429275.1 Lentimicrobium sp.
ATGTCGGCTCGTCACATCCTGGGGCTGGAGAAGGTCCCAAGGGTTCGGCTGTTCGCCGATTAAAGTGGCACGTGAGCTGGGTTCAGAACGTCGCGAGACAGTTCGGTCCCTATCTGTTGTGGGCGTTAGAAGTTTGAGAGCACCTGACTCTAGTACGAGAGGACCGAGTCGGACATACCTCTAGTGTACCTGTTGTTGCGCCAGCTGCATCGCAGGGTAGCCACGTATGGACGAGATAAGCGCTGAAAGCATATAAGTGCGAAACTCAGCTCAAGATGAGACTTCTTTTAAGGGTCGTTGTAGACTACGACGTTGATAGGTCGCAGGTGTAAAGGCAGTAATGTCAAAGCCGAGCGATACTAATTACCCGTAAACTTTCTTAAGTACAATATCTCTTACTTTTTCTTGCCTCTTTTTTCTGAGGTATCTATCTTCTTCCACCAACATGTCGAATCTGATCCACAATAAAATCAGATTTACCCATTAATGACATTTAGGTGACTTTAGCGGCGGTGTCCACCTCTTCCCATTCCGAACAGAGAAGTTAAGCCCGCCTGCGCCAATGATACTGCCATACCCGGTGGGAAAGTAGGTCGTCGCCAAACTTATATCACAAAGGCTATCCATAAAGGATGGCCTTTTGTGGTTTTAGTATCCCAATTATGTTGAATTCCTGACAAAAGCAAGGCTTCATCAGGGATTCATTTTTTAAATCCTCACCCTTACTAAAATTTGCTACTTCCAGCCTTTACTTTAAATACCTATCTTTGTCACTTGCTATCAAAACAGGTTTTTATTATAATTCAATATACCCGCATACCATGCCGAGAATCGCTGAATCAGAACTAGTATTAAATCAAGATGGAAGTGTTTATCACTTGAAACTGTATCCTGATGAAATAGCACACGACATCATTGTTGTGGGCGATCCGGGAAGGGTGGATGCCATTTCAATGCACTTCGATCGCATTGAAGTGCAACGTCAGAATAGGGAAATCAGAACCCATACCGGTTATATCGGCCATAAACGAATTACAGTTCTGTCAACAGGTATGGGTACTGATAATATTGATATTGTCCTGAATGAACTTGATGCCCTGGTCAACATTGACCTGAAGGAGCGCAGAATCAAAACCAGTCATTCTGCGCTTAACATCATCAGGCTTGGCACATCAGGAGCCTTACAGGCCGATGTTCCTGTTGATTCAACGGTTATCTCCACCCATGGGCTGGGGCTCGATGGCATGCTTTATTATTACCGTGCCCTGAAGGCTGTTTACGATCAGGAAATGACCGAGGCGTTTATCAGCCAGAGTGGCTGGGACACTACTTTCCCCCGGCCTTATGCTGTTGCCGCATCGGGTAAACTGTTCAGCCTTTTTTCGAAGGATTACCTTCATGGAATTACTGCAACGGCACCGGGGTTCTACGGACCTCAGGGAAGAATACTCAGACTTGAACCCACTCATCCCGATCTGAATCAGTTGCTGACTGATTTCAGGTTTGAAGGTAAGCGAATTGTTAATTTTGAGATGGAAACTTCAGCCCTTTATGGGTTGGGTAGATTATTGGGACATAACACATTAACCATTTGTGCAATCATTGCAAACAGGGTAACCAAAACGTACAGCAAAAATTCTCAGGCCACTGTTAAGAAACTAATCGCCTCGGTGCTTGAGAAACTTACAGAATAAATCCAGACTGGCAGGCTACAGGGATAGATTATAATTATGGTGGTCTATTCGTTCGCAATTATTGTATCAGGGCAACGACTTTTCGGATTTTGATGTTGGTAATATTGAGTTGCAAATTCAATATTTAACGAACAGCACTGCAAATACCGCTCAATTTCAGGCGGTCGTACTAAGTTGTACAAAATGCCACTTAGTGAAAGAATAATTTAAAGATTGCGGCAAAACGCAAAAAGCAAGACCGGAATTTGAGTAACTCATTATCTTTGTATTCTCTTATCAATTGATATGGAAGAGTTTGAAGAGAAAAACAATCAACTTCAGGCTTTGATCAGTTTGCTCGATGAGCCTGATCACAGCACGTTTAGCACTGTTCGCAACCAGATTTATTCATTTGGTCAGCAGGCAGTGCCTATGCTTGAACACGCCTGGGAGTCAACTTTCGACACTTTCCTGCAAAAGAGGATAGAGGACATCATTCATGAAATACAGTATAATCAGCTTTATATTGATTTGACCCATTGGGCGCATCTTGGAAATCAGAATCTGCTTGATGGGTATATCCATTTTACCCGTTCGCAGTTTCAGAATCTTGATGAAAATACAATCCGGCAGCAAATTCATGTGATTCGTCGGGATATATGGCTGGAGTTGAATGAGAATCTTACTGCCCTGGAGAAGGTTAAGGTGCTGAATCACATTATCTTTGAGGTCCATCATTTTCGTCTGGCCCCTTTCCGTAAACCTGAAATCAGGCATCTTATGCTCAACAATCTGCTTGAGACCAGGACGGCCTATTCCATTTCCATTGGCCTGCTTTATGCATTGCTGGCTCAAAGCCTTGATTTACCGGTTGCCGGTATTCTGCTACCGGGTGAACGTTTTGTGATGGCCTGGATGGATACTTGCCGGTCAGTTGAGAAACAGCCTTCAAGGGTTATGTTTTATATTAATCCCGAAAATAACGGAGGCGTTTTTACCCGCAATGAGATTACTGCCCTGCTCAGGCATATGAAAATGCCAGTTTCCGATAATTTTTATCTGCCTGTTTCTCATCAGGCTCTTATTGATAAAATGTTTGAACTTCTTATTTTTCTGCATCGGAATGTTGGCGATCCTAACCGTATTAATGAACTGGAACATCTAAGATCGTCACTCACGTAATCAAGTTGGTTTTAACACAAAAAAGAGGACATCATGCTTGCAATGCCCTCACTGATTAATCTGTTTAATCTGTAATTTTAACTTACCTGTAGTAAGCAGTTATGAATTTCAGGATATTCTGTTCCACCCTGGCAGGAACGTTTGTAATGTCGGATCGATCAAATTTTGTACCTGTAATGGTTTCGTATAATTCGATGTAGCGCTCCGAAACCTGGTTTACAAAAAGGTCGGTCATTTCTGGGACAGTCTGTCCTTCTTTCCCCTGGAATCCATTGATAATAAGCCATTCGCGCACAAATTCCTTGCTTAACTGCTTTTGCGATTCGTCATTTGCCTGACGTTTTTGATAACCTTCAAGATAGAAGTAACGTGATGAATCGGGCGTATGAATTTCGTCTATCAGGTAGATTTCATCCCCATCTTTTCCGAATTCATATTTTGTATCCACAAGAATTAATCCCATGTGGGCGGCCATTTCTGATCCCCTGCAGAATAATTTTCTTGTAAAATCCTCAAGTTTCAGATAATCTTCTTCGCTGACGATCCCGCTGCGGAGAATTTCTTCGCGCGAAATATCTTCATCGTGACCCACTAACGCTTTGGTGGTTGGGGTGATGATGGGCTCAGGGAAACGGTCATTCTCTTTCATTCCATCGGGCATTGGAATTCCACAAATGCTTCTTTTGCCTTCTTTGTATTCCCGCCAGGCATGTCCTGAAAGATAGCCGCGGATAACCATTTCAACTTTGAAAGGTTCGCACAAACGGCCAACAGTTACCATTGGATCGGGAGTGGCAATTTTCCAGTTGGGAACAATGTCTTCGGTAGCATCAAGGTAACTGGCGGCAATCTGATTGAGCACCTGTCCTTTGTAGGGAATGCCCCGCGACAACACAACGTCAAAGGCTGATATCCTGTCGGTAGTTACCATGATGAGCAACTCATCTTTGATATAATATACATCACGGACTTTCCCAACGTAAAACCTGGTTTGGCCGGGAAGACTGAAATTTGTTTTTGTGATAGCGTTTGTCATTAATATTGAATTTGTTCTGAGTAATTGGTTTTAAAGATGGTTACATATGTTCCGGAATTCTTAATTCGCCAGCCTGATCCACTTAAATCCGAAAGGAGTAAAGGTAAGCGGACTCTTCACCGGCTTGTTTTCAAGCATATCGATGCCATTGACAGTTTTCCCATCAATGGTGCTTACTTCCAAAGCATTCTCCGAAAGGTTATTCAGCACCAGTACCTTTTCGCCTTCAAATTCCCTGAAATAGGCAAGTACAGGTTGAGTGCCGGGCTTTATACCTGTAATCTGCGGATTTGCCCAGATATTTTTACCTCTGCTGAATACCTTGCTCCTTGCTTTCAACTGTTTGCGGAGAGTGGCATTGACTTTTGAAGTAAGCGAATCAGGATCAGATAGTTCTGATTTTATTTTTCCCCAGTAAAGGGGACCACGTCCCAGGTACCTTGTATCGTCTTTTCCGGTTTCCTTTCGGAATGATTCATAGAATTCCTCATCGTTGAGCTTTGCATATTCATCGCCATAATATATGATGGGAGTTCCCGATAGCGTGAGCATAATGCTGAAGGCCAGTCCGATTTTATCGGGATTGCGGTCAAGCATTTCCGAAAGCCTTCCTGAAATTCCTTCACCCACCCTGAAATCCCACAGCGGTTTTTTGCAATAATGTCCGTGAATGATGGCCCTGTCTTCGGGAGAAACCATTTCGAGGGTAAGCTCATCATGAAGTCTGAGAAATATAAACCACTGGTTTTCAGGTAAAATATCAGGGGTAACCGATGGATGCAATATGTTGAGGACCGGTTTGGCATCCTGCAAGGCAAGCGTTTTGAAAATCATAGGCATCAGCGGAAAATGATAGCCGGCATGGCACTCATCGCCCTCTCCGAAATATTTTACCACTTCAGCCGGAGGCTGACAGGCTTCGGCAAGCAGCAGCGTATTCGGCCTTACTTCATCGAGCACAGCCCTGAAAATTTTGATGATGGTATGTGCCTGCGGAAGATTTTCGCAATCGGTTCCCTCTTCTTTCCAGATGTAGGGAATGGCGTCGGCGCGGAAGCCGTCGAGTCCCTGGCTCAGCCAGAAAAGCAGTATTCTGCAGATTTCAAGCAATACTTTTGGATTCCGGTAGTTCAAATCGGGCTGAAATTCAAAAAACCGGTGGAAAAAGTAGCTGTTGCCGTCCTGCTCCCAGTTGCTGGGGCACAGTCCCTTGAATATGATGCGGGTTTCCTTATAGCGGTTGGAATCTTTATTCCAGATGTAATAATCGCGGAATGGATTTTTGGGTCCTTTGCGGGATTCAACAAACCAGGGATGTTCTTCGGAGGTGTGATTCATGGCAATGTCGAAAATCACCCTGAGTCCGTTTTTGTGGGCTTCGGCCAGGAAATCGCGGAAAGCTTTCTGTTTTGCTTCAACAGAGGCTGTTTCGGGCATTCCCAGCAAATCGGCCCTGATGTTGCGATAATCCCTGATGTCGAAGCCTGCATCACGCATGGGCGAATCAAGGATAGGAAGCAGCCACAAACAGGTGATGCCCAGGTCGCGGAGTTGAGGAAGTTTTTCGGTAAGTCCCGAAAAAGTCTCATTGAAAAAGTCGATGTACAGCGAATATACAATGGCATCTTTATACCACCCTTCAGGCTGTGGACCGAAGGTGATGTTGCCGGCGGCGTTTTTAATTTCACCGATGAGTTCTTCGAGTATGGCATCTCCGGAACCTGAGGGGTAGATTTCGGACCATAATCTGCGCAAAACCTCAGGGCTATCTTTTTTGGTCATAAAATATTATAGTTATTATGATGTTTATTTATATGTGCAAAGTTAATGATTATGCTACTGGGAAGTATGCGATCGTTGGTTTTTATTATCTTCGTGGTTGTGTTACTTTAACCAATCCATTTGAAATTTGTTGTCGGTAAAATTCTTTAAAAAATATGCCCTTACAGTGGCTATAATATTATGGACAAATGTTTTGTTTGCCCAGCTTGGATATTTTGGCCTGCCCGAAGTTCGCAAACAGCATACCCTGAGTTTTTCTAATTACGATAATCTGGTTGTGGTTGGGGCCCTGTTGGGTGATTCAGTTCCTGTAAGGCTGTTGCTCGATAGCGGAGTTGAGGGGTTAATCATAACCGATATGCAGGTGGCTTCAATTTATGCAGAAAAGTGTATCCGTAAATTTAAACTTGCAGCTCCCGGCAATCCCGAAGAACTTGAAGCCTGCGTAACCCGGCCGGTAAAAGTAAAAATGGGTAAGCTAAGTCCTGCATTTATCAACCTTATTCTGCTTGATGAAGACTATTTTTCGCTGGATGAGTATATAGGTTCAAAGGTTCACGGCCTGATAAGTATGTCGAAGTTCAGAAATATGGTAGTTACTACCAATTACGATAACAATACACTCAGATTCCGAAATCCCGATAATTATACAATTCCGCCACGCAGCGCAGTTATCCCCATCAGCCTGATTCGCGAAAAGCCATACATGACCTCGCGTGTTGAACTCGACAACGGAACCATAATGGATTTGTGGCTGATGATAGATTCTGGGGCTAACCATCCTCTGCTTCTGGAGTTTGACAGCCTGAGCGGCTATGTGCCCAAACATTCTATAGATGCCATCATTGGCAGGGGGCTCGGGGGCAATCTGCACGGAAGTTTTGCCCGTGTGGGCTGGATGATGCTTGGCGGTTTCAGGCTCGATGATGTGATTGTCTCATTTACTGACAGTTACATGCCCGGAAATATAAACAACAGGCTTAGCCGGCATGGAACACTTGGTTCAGGAGCCCTGGGCCGCTTCAGGGTAACCTTTGATTATACCAACAACAGGATGATTCTTCAAAAGGGTAGCAAATTCAGGATGCCTTTTGAGTACAATATGAGCGGCATTTCTTTCAGAGCGATGGGATTGGGTTTCAACCTTTTTGAGGTGAGTGAAGTCATTCCTGGCTCCCCGGCAGGCCTGGCAGGGGTGAAGGCCGGTGATATACTGCTCAGTGTGAATAATAAATCTACTTTTCTTTTAAATCTGGGAGAACTCAACAGAATACTTAGCCAACGTGCGGGAAACTACATAGATTTGAGGGTTTCGCGTGAGGGGAAGCAAATGGAATTCAAATTCAGGCTGAAGAGGTTGATATGATTTTTAGGGAGGTTTGAGGCTGACCCTTCGGCTTCGCTCAGGGTAACAGGTTGAGGTTGACCCTTCGGCTTCGCTCAGGGTAACAGGTTGAGGTTGACCCTTCGGCTTCGCTCAGGGTAACAGGTTAAGGTTGACCCTTCGGCTTCGCTCAGGGTAACAGGTTAAGGATTTAGAAATTAGTTATTCTCATTCCGGCTATAACGCTCTTTATTGAGGCAGTAATTTGTAAATTTGTGAACTTACATCATCAGCAATAACTATATAATTTATATTCACATGAAATACCTTTCAAAATCACTATTGCTTATTAATCTTATTTTATTGTTTTCTCTGCCGGCTTTCAGTCAGAAAGCTGAAAAAATCAGCCAGAATCCGACTTTCAGGGTGGAGCCTCCTTCGTGGTGGGCGGGAATGAAGCATCCTGAACTTCAGCTGCTTGTTTATGGGAAAGACATTGCCCTTACGGATGTTGCCCTGGAATATCCCGGAGTGGTGCTGAGAAAGAAAATCGCGGTTGAAAATCCGAATTACCTGTTTCTCGACCTGGAACTTGCGCCTGATGTGAAACCCGGAAGTTTTGAGATTGCTTTTATCCGTGAAAGGGAAACGGTATTTACTTACAACTACTACCTCAGGGAAAGAGAGCCGGGATCAGCAACGCGCAAAGGTTTTGATTCCGGAGATGTCATTTACCTACTTATGCCCGACAGGTTTGCCAATGGCGATCCGGCCAACGACAATATGCCCGGAATGCTTGAAAAAGCTGACAGGAATAATCCTGGTGGCAGGCATGGTGGTGATATTGCCGGAATCCGTAAAAATCTTGATTACATCAGCGATCTGGGTATGACTGCCGTGTGGATCAATCCGCTACTCGAAAACAACAACGCGGCCTGGTCATATCATGGTTATGCCATCACCGACTTTTACAAAGTTGACCCCAGATTTGGGACAAACGATGATTATGTTGCTCTGGTAAAAGAAGCCCATGAAAAAGGCCTGAAAATAATTATGGATATGATTTTCAACCATTGCGGCATCAATCACTGGTTTATCAACGATTTGCCCATGAGCAACTGGATACATCAGTTTCCGGAATTTACAAAATCGAATTTCAGAGCTGAGGCCATAACCGATCCCTATGCATCGGAATATGACCGCAACAAGTTGCTGCAGGGCTGGTTCGATACCAATATGCCCGACCTTGATCAGCGAAATCCGCTGGTAACCGAATACCTGATACAGAACAGCATCTGGTGGATTGAGTTTGCAGGGCTCAGTGGCATACGCCTCGATACCCAGCCTTATCCCTACAAGGAAATGATTGCCGAATGGGGTAAAAGGGTTTTTAATGAATATCCCGACTTCAACATCGTTGGGGAGGCTTGGCTGAACCGCGAGGGAATGAATGCGTATTACCAGAAAGATGCAATAGTTGGCGACGGCTACAACTCATACCTGCCCAGCATCACCGATTTTTCGATGCATGGTGCCATGGCAAGGGCTTTTACCGAAAACGATGGCTGGTCAGAAGGTATGGCAAGGCTGTATTACGTGCTGGCTCAGGATTTCCTGTGGGCCGATCCGTCGAAAAATCTGATATTTCTCGATAATCATGATGTTAACCGCTATTTCAACAATGTCGGTAACGATATAGATGCCCTGAAAATGGCGCTTAGCTTTCTGCTGACTACCCGGGGCATTCCACAGATTTACTACGGAACCGAGTTGCTGATGGATGAACCGGAACACAAAGGACACGGAGAGATCAGAAAAGACTTTCCGGGTGGCTGGCCGGGCGATGCCGTGAATGCCTTTGCCCGCGAAGGACGCACCAACGATCAGAATGAAATTTTCAGCTACATGCAACGGCTACTAAAATTTCGGCAGCACAGCCTGCCCGTTACCCGGGGAAAGTTACTGCAGTTTATTCCCTCTGACGGACTGTATGTTTACTTTAGACAGCATGAAGACCAGACCGTAATGGTGGTGCTGAACAACAGTAAGTCTGCCAAGAAACTGAATATGACGAAGTATGCCGAAGCCCTCAAAGATTATACAACCGCCAACGATGTCATCAGCCTGCAGAAGTTAAGCCTTTCCAAAGGCCTTGAGAGTAAGCCCCGTTCGGCAATGGTACTTGAACTTTCGCGGTAAATCATTTTCTGATAATTTAAGACTTCACCAACAGGAATGATTCAGCCAAAGCGCAAAAGCAGGAAAACCGGGTTTTCGGGATGGTATCTCGCCGGTGGACTGATCTTTATTTTTCTGCTGATTTTCGGCCCGATGATTTACCGCTATTCCGAAGCTTTTATCAGGAGTGGTTTTTCATTTTCGGCAGCCGGGCAATATCACAACCTGAAGAATTTCGGTGTTCCTGTTCCAAAAGGATACAAAGTGTATGGCATTGATGTTTCGCACCACCAGGGGCACATCAACTGGGAGGAAGTGGCCGCCATGCATGCGAATGATATTAAAATTGATTTTGCATTTATCAAGGCCACCGAAGGTATTACCCAGCAGGATCTGCGATTTGACCGGAATTGGAGGCTGTCGAAAAAGGCAGGCATTGTGCGTGGAGCCTACCACTTTTATCACCCTTCGCGTGATGCAGCCAAACAGGCAGAAAATTTTATCAAAAAGGTGAAACTCAGTCCCGGAGATCTGCCTCCCGTACTTGATATTGAAGTAACCAACCACAAGTATAAAAAGGAGATTGTGGAGGGTGCACTCGAATGGTGCCGCATCATTGAGGAACACTACGGAATGAAGCCCATTATCTATACAGGTACAAAATATTACAGTACTTACCTGGCCGATGATTTCGGCGATTATCCTTTGTGGATTGCCCATTATGACAAGGCTCGCCCGGGTATTAGCCGTAAGTTCCAGTTCTGGCAGTTTACCGATAAAGCAACCATTAACGGTGTGAAAAAAGGGGTGGATATGAATGTTTTTAAAGGGGATATTTCGAAGCTGAAGAAGATGGGGAGTGAGTAGAGCGGAGGGCGCTGAGCGGAGAGCGACGTGCGAGTTGGGAGTGGGAGTCGATAGTCGATAGTCGATAGTTGATAGTCAGAGTCGGAAGTCGGATGAACAAACAGTAAGGCAGGTTCTCCGCTCAAAAAGCCCCAGCGGGGCGAAACGTAACCCTCTGGGCGGAATTTATAATTCCGTCCTCCGGTTCGATTTCAGATAGAAATCATGCCTTGCTTCGGATAATTTGTAATTATTCATTTCTGAATAAGATTGAAATAATATAACAGAGATTTAACAACCATCATACGAATCCTGAACTGAAAATTCAAGGATTTAGAAAGCGGAATTGCAAATTCCGCTTAGCGTGCTTTCTGCTCCTTTGGTGCCGGTTTACCTGATGAGTGTGATTTTGCCGGTTACCGGTAGTTTTGAGGGTATATTGATATAATCAAGCACTTCGAAATCGATGATGTAGGAATAAATACCCGGTGGAGCAGGCGCTCCGTTATAGGTGCCATCCCATCCTGAGGTATAATCATAGGTCTCAAATACCTTCGTTCCCCAGTGGTTGAAGATCTGCATTTTGAATTTCGTTGGCGTGACATCACCCCTGAGAACCGGCCTGAAGATGTCGTTGAGATTGTCATTGTTCGGGGTGAAGGCATTGGGCATGTTCAGTTCGATGGTGCAAGGAACCAGCCATACCATTGACCGTCCGGCACATCCGTAACTGTTCACCACTTCCACCCTGTATTCCCCGGCATCGGTGGCCATGTATGTTTGCAGTATGCTGCCATCCTGCCACAGGTAAGTTTCATAACCCGGGCCGGCATCAAGCAGGTGAAGGGTTCCCGCACAGAGTGAATCGGTTTCGGATATGCTGATCTCCGGACTCGGATCTACCGACAGGCTGATGACCTTGTTTACCGAACAGCCTTCGTTGTTGAGCGCGGTAAAGTAATAGATGCCCAGGTCGGAAACCTGCAGCGGATTGAATTCCAGGTCTTTCTCGTTGCTGCTGAAGCCATCCGGACCCGTCCAGACATAACTCAACAACTGATTGTCAACATTCACGACTTCAAATAGTGTTGAGTCTCCTGCACAGAAATTGCCCCCCGCACTCAACATGATGTTGGGCGATGCCAGTATCTGCACTTCGCCAGGAACCAGGGTTTTGGGAATTTCATAACCCTCACTTCCGTATATGACGCATTCATCGAAATTCCAGAGTATGATGCTGTTGCCTGAGTCTATGCCCAAGAACTGTATGCCGAACATGGAAGCTCCTCCTTCAAGCGTAACCGAATTGGTGACAGCCGAGTACCTGATGAAGAGTGTATCGGCACTCAGGCTAACGGTGAAAGTACCGTTGGCTGAAAGTTTCGGATGGATGTCTACCAGATTTACGAAGGCAAGCATGCCATTGTCAAAGATGAGTCTGAGTTCAAAGGAGGCAATATCTATGAAGTTTTCAGCATCAACAGGCAATATGATCGGCACATTCATGCAGTACTCAACCGTTTCTGCCGATAGCTCCACCTCGCCGACAATGGCATTGGTGATGATGAAGTCCATCTGACTGATGCACCCGTTGGCATCCCTGACCCAGGCAGTGTGATCGCCAATAGTAAGTCCTGTAAATACAGGCGATGAGTACCAGTCAACGCCATTGACAGAATATTCCAGCGGCTGAGTGCCACCGTTGGTGACAACGGTAGCGATGCCGTTTGACTGTCCGTTGGTGGCAGGAATCGTTTCAATGTTGGCAATCTGCGGACCCGGAACACTCAGGATGATGATCTCAACCGGCCATGTTGCCACGCAATTGAATTCATCTTTCACCTGAATTGTGTAGCTGCCTGACGCAAGGTTTATAAAGAGTGGTTCTGTTTGCCAGATTGCGCCGTTTGAAATGCTGTACTGAAGCCTGCTTCCCGAAGCGGCGATGCTGACGGAGCCGTTGGCTTCTCCGCAGGTGCCGTCGGTGGGAATTACCTCTGTGATTTCTGTTCCGCCAACGTTTTGAATGACAATCGGGTTGTTTTCATAAGGTGTTTCGCAGAGACTTTCATCGCGCACCACCACGTTGTAATCGCCAACAGCCAGATCTGTAAAGTTGCCGGTCAACTGCCAGTTGGTTCCACCGTCAATGCTGAATTCCAGCGGAGCCGTTCCTCCTGAAGCGATGATGGTAATGGTTCCATCGTTGCTGCCGCAGTTGGCATTGGTGAACAGGACTTCATCAATATCAGCACCGCCCACATTGATGATATCAACCGGATTTTCATCCCATTCGGTAACACATTCGACGGCATCGCGGACAAAAATATCGTAACTGCCCACAGCCAGTCCGGTGAAGCTGTTAGTTGTCTGCCAGGTGATTCCACCGTCGATGCTGTATTCCAGCGGAGCCGTTCCGCCGGTGGCTGTGATGGTGATGCTTCCGTCGTCGTTTCCGCAGTTGGCATTGGTGAACAGGACTTCATCAATTTGAGCACCGCCCACATTGATGATTTCAACCGGATTTTCATCCCATTCGGTAACGCAGAGGTCTGCATCGCGCACAAAAATATCGTAGCCGCCCACAGCCAGATCTGTAAAGCTGTTGGTCAACTGCCAGGTGGTTCCGCCGTCAATGCTGTATTCCAGCGGAGCCGTTCCTCCTGAAGCGATGATGGTAATGGTTCCATCGTTGCTGCCGCAGTTGGCATTGGTGAACAGGACTTCAGAAATGTCAGCACCGCCCACATTGATGATGTTCAACGGATTTTCACTCCATTCTGTAACACATTCGACGGCATCGCGCACAAAAATATTGTAGTTGCCCACATCCAGTCCGGTAAAGCTGCCGGTCAACTGCCAGTTGGCGCCATTGTCGATGCTGTATTCCAGCGGAACCGTTCCGCCGGTGGCTGTGATGGTGATGCTTCCGTCGTCGGTTCCGCAGTTGGCATTGGTGAACAGGACTTCAGAAATGTCAGCACCGCCCACATTGATGATTTCAACCGGATTTTCATCCCATTCAGTAACGCAGTCATCAACATCGCGGACAAAAATATCGTAACTGCCAACTGCCAGATCTGTAAAGCTGTTGGCCAACTGCCAGTTGGTTCCGCCGTCAATGCTGTATTCCAGCGGAGCCGTTCCGCCGGTTGCTGTGATGGTGATGGTTCCGTCGTTGCTGCCGCAGTTGGCATTGGTGAACAGGACTTCATCAATGTCAGCACCGCCCACATTGATGATGTCCACCGGATTTTCATCCCATTCGGTAACACATTCGTCGGCATCGCGGACAAAAATATCGTAACTGCCCACAGCCAGATCTGTAAAGCTGCTGTTCAACTGCCAGGTGGTTCCGCCATCAATGCTGTATTCCAGCGGAGCCGTTCCTCCTGAAGCGATGATGGTAATGGTTCCATCGTTGCTGTCGCAATTGGCATTGGTGAACAGGACTTCAGAAATCTCAGCACCGTCAACATTGATGATTTCAACCGGATTTTCATCCCATTCGGTAACACATTCGTCGGCATCGCGGACAAAAATATTGTACTCACCCACCGCCAGATCTGTGAAACTATTGGTCAACTGCCAGTTGGTTCCGCCGTCAATGCTGTATTCCAGCGGAACAGTTCCGCCGGTGGCTGTGATGGTGATGGTTCCATCGTTGCTGCCGCAGTTGGCATTGGTGAACAGGACTTCATCAATTTGAGCACCGCCCACATTGATGATTTCAACCGGATTTTCATCCCATTCGGTAACGCAGAGGTCTGCATCGCGCACAAAAATATCGTAACTGCCTGCAGCCAGATCTGTAAAGCTGTTGGTCAACTGCCAGTTGGTTCCGCCGTCAATGCTGTATTCCAGCGGAGCCGTTCCTCCTGAAGCAGTGATGGTGATGGTTCCGTCGTTGCTGCCGCAGTTGGCATTGGTGAACAGGACTTCAGAAATCTCAGCACCGTCAACATTGATGATTTCAACCGGATTTTCATCCCATTCGGTAACACATTCGTCGGCATCGCGGACAAAAATATTGTAACTGCCAACGGCCAGTCCGGTGAAGTTGCCGGTCAGCTGCCAGTTGGTTCCGCCGTCAATGCTGTATTCCAGCGGAGCGGTTCCGCCGGAAGCGGTGATGGTGATGCTTCCGTCGTTGCTGCCGCAGTTGGCATTGGTGAACAGAACTTCATCAATGTCAGCACCGCCCACATTGATGATTTCAACCGGATTTTCATCCCATTCAGTAACGCAGAGGTCGGCATCGCGGACAAAAATATCGTAACTGCCAACTGCCAGATCTGTGAAAATGTTGGCTGTCTGCCAGTTTGTTCCGCCATCAATGCTGTATTCCAGCGGAACAGTTCCGCCGGTGACTGTGATGGTGATGCTTCCATCATCGGTTCCACAGTTGGCATTGGTGAACAGGACTTCATCAATGTCAGCACCGCCAACATTGATGATTTCAACCGGATTTTCATCCCATTCGGTAACGCAGTCGTCGGCATCGCGGACAAAAATATTGTACTCACCCACCGCCAGATCTGTGAAAATGTTGGCTGTCTGCCAGCTGATTCCACCGTCAATACTGTATTCCAGCGGAGCCGTTCCTCCTGAAGCGGTGATGGTAAAGGTTCCGTCGTTGCTGCCGCAGTTGGCATTGGTGAACAGGACTTCAGAAATGTCAGCACCGCCCACATTGATGATTTCAACCGGATTTTCATCCCATTCGGTAACGCAGAGGTCGGCATCGCGCACAAAAATATTGTAGTCGCCCACAGCCAGATCTGTAAAGCTGTTGTTCAACTGCCAGTTGGTTTCGCCGTCAATGCTGTATTCCAGCGGAACCGTTCCGCCGGTGGCTGTGATGGTGATGGTTCCATCGTTGCTGCCGCAGTTGGCATTGGTGAACAGGACTTCAGAAATCTCAGCACCGCCTACATTGATGATGTCCACCGGATTTTCATCCCATTCGGTAACGCAGAGGTCTGCATCGTGGACAAAAATATCGTAGCCGCCCACAGCCAGATCTGTGAAACTGTTGGCTGTCTGCCAGGTGGTTCCACCGTCAATGCTGAATTCCAGCGGAGCCGTTCCTCCTGAAGCGATGATGGTAATGGTTCCATCGTTGCTGCCGCAGTTGGCATTGGTGAACAGGACTTCATCAATGTCAGCACCGCCCACATTGATGATTTCAACCGGATTTTCATCCCATTCAGTAACGCAGAGGTCGGCATCGCGCACAAAAATATTGTAGTCGCCCACAGCCAGATCTGTAAAGCTGTTGTTCAACTGCCAGTTGGTTTCGCCGTCAATGCTGTATTCCAGCGGAGCCGTTCCGCCGGTGGCTGTGATGGTGATGGTTCCATCGTTGCTGCCGCAATTGGCATTGGTTGAAACAACCTCAGAAATCTCAGCACCTTCGGGATCTGACAAAATGATATCCACATCATCAATCGAAGAAATTCCGTTTACGGTAATTACCAGATTGTCGTAAATTCCTGCAGGCGCTGTTACCGTTGCCAGGCCATCTGTTACCACAACATCGGTAAAAACCCCGAGATCGTAGGTAATGTCGTAAGTGCCATCGGGTACATTTTCAAAGTCAAAACTTATCGTACCATCGCCTCCGCAGGTCAGCGGATTGGTGCCTATGGCTGAGAGGGTGGGCGCATCGGGATCGTAAAGGATAATGTCAATACCCACAGCCGAAGTACATCCGTTTACCGTGATGGTAAGGTTTTCGTAAATTCCGGCCGGAGCAGCAACCGTTGCTATGCCTGAAGTTACCACCACATTTGTAAAGCTGCCCAGATCGTAGGTAATGTCATAGGTGCCATCCGGAACACCGGTAAAGGTAAAGTCAATGGTTCCATTGCCTCCCGGAATGGGCGGATCGGTGCCTGCAGCCGCGAGAGTCGGAATTTCCTGAACCGGAATGGTAACAGTAGCCGATGTTGCCGGATTCCCGCTCCCGCAATTGATATTGGAAAACAGCTCCACATAAACCTCATCTCCATTCACAGGCGCATAGGTATAGAAATCATCCTCACCCGTCTGAACCAGCACCCCGTTAACAAACCATGAAAAACCGGGGGCGGTTCCACCGTTGACCGGTGTAGCAGTGAGGGTAATTTCGTCGCCTTCGCAGATGGTGGCAGGCAAGGCATCAATGGTAACAGAAACCGGCAGCAATGGGTCAACCTGCATTTCAATAACTTCTGAAGTTGCAGGATCACCCGTTGCACAGGTTTCACTCGATTCAAGTGTTACGTAGATAAGGTCGCCGTCATCCGGAGCATAGGTGTATGTGTCGGTATCAATGCCTGGAACCTGAACGTAACCGGAACCCTGATCAACAAACCATGAAAAAACAGGGTTGGTTCCGCCATTCTCAGCCGTAGCCGTAAACATAACATCTTCTCCGAAACAGACGGGGTTGGGATCTGCCAGCAGCGAAACGCTGACCAGCAGATTGTCAGAAACAAAGACCTGGCCCGACTGTATCTCTCCGAAGCAGCCATCTTCTGACTCCTCCTGAACGGTAATCGTATAGGTGCCGGGGGTATCCCAGGTTACTTCAATGAGGGATGCCGTGGTTGGCTGAACCACATCATTGATTTTCCATATATAAGTCGAACCCGGAGTTTCATTTACCCAGTAGTTTTTGGTAGCTCCCACACATACCTGATCGGGCATGGCGATCTGTCCGGCCGCCTGTATGGCTCCGGACAGCGCTATGGCCATCAGCATTATGTATTTTAGTACCTTAAACATACGATTCATCGGTTTAATAATCAATGCGCTTATGCATGCTTCCTGCTATGCTTTAACAGCAACCCAGGTGCAAAGTCAGGATTAAAATTAAATTCAAATGCGTCCTTTCTTTCCGTTGCACAGCGTTTTTTATCAGTTAACATATTAACAGGCGTTTTCTTCCGTTTCCGCGGGAAAAGTGCCCGTGCCGGGAAAACTGCCACAGCAGTATCCCATGCCGGATACGGAATCTTCACCACCTCCTTTGCCTTTTGCCTGAAGCCGGGAGGTTTCCCCCGTATAAAGGCACCCCTGCTCCCGGCCTCACAAACCTCTCCCGGCGGCTTTACCAGGGGTAAAACCGTGGGCCATCGCAAGGCCGATGAAATTTGTGAACGGGCGGTTGGGGCCATAGGGTTAGGGTTAGTTGTGATAGATAGGTGAAGTGGTTGGCGCTGGTGGTTGAGGATTTATTACAAAATCACTGGACGATTGACATGAAATATCAACTGTACTCCTGACAAATATTGTATATGGTCCTGAAATGAGAGAACCAAATATAGGTGAGGTTTGCCAAATAGCTCCTCCATCAATACTATATTCATAAGTAGCTCCAACAGGTGAAGTGATTGTTATTGTCCCGGTTGCTTCATCACAAGTAGGTTGCGTGATAGAAGCAACAGGAGCCTCAGGAGCCTCAGGTGCAACGTTAATTGTGTACTGAGAAGTTGAAACACAGGTAATATCATCAACATTACGCACGCTAACTGTGTACAAATTAGGAGCTAATCCGGCAAATACCAAAGTGGTCTGCCAGTTAGTTCCATCGATGCTGTATTCATAGTTTCCAATCGGAGCGACGATTGTTATTGTTCCTGTAGGAACTGCGCATGTTGGCTGAATCAAAGAAGCAACAGGAGCCTCAGGAGCCTCAGGTGCAACATTGATTGTTACATCACCACTAATGTTAGTACAATCATATTCGTTCTTGACAGTAATATTATAGGTACCCGGTGCTATACCACCAAAGTTAGGTGATGCTTGCCAAGTTGTTCCACCGTCAATACTGTATTCATAATTGGCACCAAGAGGGCTTGTGACAGTAATCGTGCCGCTGGGTAAAGCACATGTTGGTTGAGTTACAGAAATTGCTGGTACTTCTGGTTGAGGATAAACAGTTACAAGAACGTCAACTTCCGTATAACATGTAAGATTGTCTTCTTTCAAAGTAATAGTATAATCTGTGGGAACTGTTACATTAGCCCATGTAATTATAACCGTGTAAGCATTTCCATTCTGAGCAATGGTCCATCCAGTTGCTGGTGAAATAGTCCAGGTAAAGGTATTTGATGGACTATCTGGGACAACCCAATAATTTTGAGGTCCAGGGCATACCTCCTGAGGACCTGTTTCCTGCGCCATCGCGCCCGTCCCCGCGACCAGCAGCAGCAATACTGCCAGCCAGCGTGTAAATTTTAAATGTTTTTTCATGGTTTGTTTTTTTTGGTTTGTTATGTATTCAGTTGATTAAATTCAGTTTCTGTTGTTGTGCGCCAGCGCCTTTCACAGGGTGTGAGGGTTTGCGCCGCCGCCACCTTGCTCCGTTTGGAGCTGCCGGGCGGCCATTTAAAGGGTAAGATTTTAGGTTTCATGGTTTTTGGTTTTTGTTTGTTTTTGGTTTTTATGTTGAGTTTTGTTAATTTTTTTTATTGGTGATAAATGGCAGAGGTTGTGGGTAACGGATTCTCAGTCACATTAAAAGCAGCGGAAGTGGCACTACAACCGTTTGAGTTTATAACTGTAACGGTATAGTTTCCCGGCGCAGTTACGGTGTAAGTAGCATTTACAGCCCCACTTATCGGGTTTCCGCCGAGGTACCACTGGTAGGCGCTGATGGTTCCGCTGCCAGCGGAGGCATTGGCCGTCAGCAAAGTACTTGAACCTGTGCAAAATGCGTTATTACCTGAAATTGAAACAGTTGGCAATGCATTCACTGTCAAACAGTTCTCACTGTAGCAAGCAGTATTAAATAATCCAATGCTCACCGGATCCGGCTCTGCAGCCCAGAAGTAAACAGGAATATCGCCATAGTCAGTTGCAGTATTTTCAGCATGGGTTAAAAATTGATTACTTAGGTAAGTGTGGTTTGAACCACTTGGCTGATTTGTGAGCATAACGAATACTTTAAATGCACCTGTAGGAAGACCAAATGCGGCACGTGGAATTGCAAACTCAAAGCCGTTATTATAGTCGCCAGTACCGCTGTTGGCACTAAATCCAAGTAAACCATTGCCATTTTGTCCGAGGTAATTATCTGAATTCGCCTGCATATTATATAGGTTGAAATAAGTATTGCCGTAGTTCCGGTTAATTCCTAAAATATAATCAGGTTCAAATCCTTCGTCAAACTCAATTCCAATATCTAAGTTTCGCATAGCTTCATAAGGTGCTCCACCCCTATCAGTCCAATCATTTAAAAACCTATACCCTCCAGGCTGGCAATCTATAAAAACCAGAACCCTGTCAGATTGATCCTTGCTTAAAATATTGCCTGCTATAGCACCATAAATAAAATCAGCATCAGTTTGAAGATACAAAGCATCGATGTTATTGTCTGCACCAAAACTGCTTGATGGCGGTCCGCCTGCAGAGGTTGCCAGTGGAGTACCCCAATCTCCTTCAAAAGTGCCATTAAACACAAAAGGAGAAACAGATCTTACACAAACCTGTTGCCCGGCAATCAATGGTTCAGGGGGTGTAAATGTATTTGCTGTGGATGGTCCTTGTTTTAGCACTCCATTGACATAAAACTCATAAATACTACCACCCCCGGCGGTAAACACAGGAGTGCTTCCATCGCAAACAGATGTTGAGGCGCTTAGAGTGGGTGTAGCTGGTAGCGCCGAAATACTCACATATGTAGATGCAGTCCCGATACATCCATTTGCATCGGTAACAGTCAGTGTATATTCTCCGTTAAAGTCTGGAGTGGCATTTGCTATTGATGGATTTTGTTCTGAGTATGTATAAGAGCCAGGTCCGCTCCATGCCCAGGAATACGGGCCAGTGCCACCTGAAGCACTACCAGTAAACTGCAGAGTACCCGGCTCGCAGAAAGGGGAATTATTTGTGGCGGTAGCGGTAGGATTGGAATTGACCGTAAGTTGTGCCGCGTTGGAAGTTGCATAACAAAGTCCATCTGAATTGTAAACCTCACAGTAATACTGATAATTGTTAAAACCAATTGGCACATTGCTAACTGTTAGATTTGCAGTTGTAGCGCCTGAATAGTTGCCACCATTTGTTATTAACTGCCAATTTGCCCCGTTATGCACATACCATTTATACTGATATGGGGTTGTGCCCCCTGATGCTGCAACAGAAAAAGTAATGGGACCACCACCGGCACATACAAACTGCGAGACTGGGTGTGATGAAATGACCGGAGTCTCTCCACTACAGGTTGATGTATGTGAGCGGGGGGTGGCAGGAAGCTCTCCAGCAATTGTAACTTCTTCGGTTGGATACCATTCAGTATAAAGAGAGTTAGCATTTGGATCACAAACATCAGCATTTCTTACAAGAGATTTATTATCAAACCACAATGTCGATGATCCACTTTGCCGTAATATTCCATCAATCCTTATTCCACTGTTGTTGTATAGGGCAGCGCCGTCCTGATACTGTCCATTCCAATTAAAGCAAGTAATATTTGAAGAAACGTTTGTTGTTATCCACTGTGGATTTATAAAATTATGAGGTCCTCCAGATGTTGGACTCGTAAATCCACATGTTAAAGCTTGTCCAGGAGCAATCGATCCACTTAATGTCCAACATAAAACTTTTGTTAATCCACAATTATCGTTTATATTTCCATTTGAAATTGCTCTTACAACCCAATTAGTTAAGTTTACTGTTGAATTAGTAGGATTATATATTTCAATAAATCTGTCAGTTTGGTAATTAGAAAACGGATCGCATAATTCAGAAATAATTAGACCTGTTCCTCCATAAGGGCAACTTTTTCCAAGTACAGTAAAATTTGTAGAACTGAGTCCATTGCAATCAGTAAATACACTAATTGGACCTGATGTAGCTCCTGCAGGAACTCTGGCAGTAATTAAATTCGAAGATATCAGCGAAAATGTTGATTGAGGAATTCCGTTAAATCTGACTTCAGTTGCTCCAGAAAAATTTGTTCCATTTATTGTCACAAGCGTACCAACTGGGCCAGAAGTTGGAGAAAATGATGAAATTGTTACATTGCATGGATTCAAAGTTCCGGTTAGCTTTATATCATCAATTCTAAATTGTGTCGTGGTGGAGGTTTGCCGAAATCTTATTCTTAAATTTGTTATTGATGGTATTGCTCCTGTTGGATTTATTAATCGCCATATTGCAGTGCCAACTCCAGTGGGTCTGCTGTAAGTTAATTGTGTGTAATTAGCACCATCAGAGCTGACCTCAATAAATAGTTCGTTGTTCCCGGCAGTTGTGCTTTTAAAATGCCCGAGACTTAATGTGATTCCAGTATAAGCCGTTGTATTAATTCCTGCAATTGTCAGCTGAGTTCCATTAGTACTAGTAAAAAAAACATTGCCTTCACCAGATGAACCAATATATCCATTGCTAGGAGAAGTGTTTCTGACATCTGCAGAACCAGAAAATGTTACAGGGATTGTATTTTCCCATCCTGTATAGGTGTTAACTGGTGCAGGTACAGGCGAACTTCCAGTATTCTCGGAGAAAAATGCCACCTGCCCCCACGCAACCTTCACCCCTCCCAGCATTATGCAAAGCAACAAAAGCGCCCCTATAAACAGGCGCTGTGCAGCATAAAACGCAGGATAGTGTAATGTTTTACAATACACGATGGTTTGGTTCGGTAAAAAAATCGTCAAGAGAAGGATGGCCGTACTTTCAGGAAATTCAGAAAGTTCAAAGCGTTGATATCTAGTAGGATGTGTGGTTTACGGAGTAATAGCCAGGTCGTTCTCTCAGGCTACAAATGTATGGAATTAGGTAATAGAATGCCGAATAATATGGAGAATTAATGACAAATTAATGTGATAATGAGCCCGCCTCGTCAGAGTAGGCAATGACGAGAATAATGTGGATTTTTGTGGCTTGACGGTGGAATTGAGCAGGAATACAAGACTCTGCTCCTGCGCGATTGCATCGCGTGGTAAATAATATTGTTAAATTAATGATGCCACACGATACAATCGTGCGGCAGCGGTGACAGCGGTGACTTCGGCTCCGCTCAGTCACCGGCTTCGCTCAGTCACCATCGTTCAGTCACCATCGTTCAGCCACAGTTATCTTCGTTAACAGCGGTGGCTGAGCGGAGATACAATCGTGCGGCAGCGTTGACAGCGGTGACTTCGGCTCCGTTCAGTCACCATCGTTCAGTCACCATCGTTCAGCCACAGTTATCTTCGTTAACAGCGGTGGCTGAGCGGAGATACAATCGTTTGGCAGCTTTGACAGCGGTGACTTCGGCTCCGCTCAGTCACCGGCTTCGCTCAGTCACCATCGTTCAGCCACCATCGTTCAGCCACAGTTATCTTCGTTAACAGCGGTGGCTGAGCGGAGATACAATCGTGTGGCAGCGTTGACAGCGGTGACTTCGGCTCCGCTCAGTCACCATCGTTCAGTCACCATCGTTCAGCCACAGTTATCTTCGTTAATACCGGTGGCTGAGCGGAGCCGAAGCCATCGGTATTCTGGCGGAGCCGAAGCCATCGGTGTTCTGGCGGAGCCGAAGCCATCGGTGTTCTGGCGGAGCCGAAGCCATCGGTATTCTGGCGGAGCCGAAGCCATCGGTATTCTGGCGGAGCCGAAGCCATCGGTGTTCTGAGCGGAGCCGAAGCCATCGGTGTTCTGTCGGAGCCGAAGCCATCGGTGTTCTGGCGGAGCCGAAGCCATCGGTGTTCTGGCGGAGCCGAAGCCATCGGT
Organism: Lentimicrobium sp.; assembly: GCA_019429275.1. Classification (GTDB taxonomy): domain Bacteria; phylum Bacteroidota; class Bacteroidia; order Bacteroidales; family Lentimicrobiaceae; genus Lentimicrobium. The sequence continues at coordinate 22,730 of JAHYJC010000009.1, forward strand.
GTTCTGTCGGAGCCGAAGCCATCGGTGTTCTGGCGGAGCCGAAGCCATCGGTGTTCTGTCGGAGCCGAAGCCATCGGTGTTCTGTCGGAGCCGAAGTCACCGGCGCTCAACCACCGGCGGGTAATGGATGCCCCCTACTTTGACGGGATTCTCAAATTAAACCACCTTTCATAATCCTCAGGTGTATTGATATTTGCCAGGATATGGCCATGCGCCACTTCAATTTTCGCAGCGGAGAAATCCTGAATAAAATGGTCTAAACGAGCTTCCGAACTTTCTGACATGATTATTTTCTCACATACTTTAGGGTGAACAAGTAAAGGATGTCCTGTTTTTCCCGAAAATGCCGGAAGTACTATCATGGCACGGTTCATGTTTTCCAGCATTTTAAGCGCTGTTTCCTTGTCAATAAAAGGATTGTCAATATTTTGAATGAAAACAAAGGAGCCTGTTGATACATGTTTAAGTCCGGTTTGTAAGGAATAGAACCTGCCTTTTTCAGGATGCAGATTTTCGACTATCTGAACATTTCCGGGCAAATCAGGGTTGAGTTCATTCATCAGCATCAACAAACTGCTGTTCACCACCACCACCATCTCATCAACCCCGGCCTGATGGTAAGTCTTTATGATTTGCTCAAGAAAGGTAATTTTTTCTCTGCCAAAAGGCAGCAAAGCCTTATGTGTGCCCATGCGGCCGGAATCTCCCGCTGAAAGGATGATGCATGAAACGGGTAGGGGAGGTCTCATCAATGGCATATTTTCATACTTTTACAAATGTAAATATTAAACTATCCGAAGCATGCTCCATTCAACGGCATTTTCCACCATTTCCATTGAAAAACTTTTTAGCCTGATTGATTCGGAGTACCAAAGCAGGATGGAGATTTTCGGAATTCCTGAAGAATTGTTCTTCAAACCGGCAGAAAATCCGGAGATGGGAATGGAAATATTTGGCCATTCGCTACATACGCCTGTGGGTGTTGCCGCCGGACCCCACTCGCAAATGGCACAGAATATCATTGCCGCCTGGCTTTGTGGTGCCAGTTATATCGAATTGAAGACTATACAAACCCTGGATGAACTCGAAGTTACCAAACCCTGCATCGATATGCAGGATGAAGGCTACAACTGCGAATGGTCGCAGGAATTGCGCATTCATGAGTCGTTTGAAGAATACCTGAAGGCATGGATTATTATACATCTGCTGCAACATAAGTTTGGCTGGACGGATGCACAGCATGGCGGTTTTGTCTTCAATATGAGCGTTGGCTACAACTACGAAGGCATACTGAAGGACAATGTGCAATGGTTTTTGAACAGCATGGCGGATTGCGGGCTTGCCAAAGCAAAAATGGTTACCGCCCTGAAGCCTTATTATCAGGCCATTTCAGAAATTAATATTCCAGATTGCATCTCAGATAACATCACCCTGAGTACCATGCACGGCTGCCCGCCCGATGAAATTGAGAAAATCGGGCATTATCTGCTCAGGGAGAAGAAACTCCACACTTTTGTGAAGCTTAACCCTACATTATTGGGAAAAGATGAACTGAGAGATATCCTGAATCATAAACTTGGATTTAAAACCACCGTTCCTGATATCGCCTTTGAACATGACCTGAAGTATAATGATGCGATTGGGATCATCACCCGGCTTCAGGAAACTGCAGATCAGGAAGGCCTGGTTTTCGGGGTTAAACTCACCAATACACTGGAGAGCCTCAACCACAGGGACATTTTTCCGCCCGCTGAACAGATGATGTACATGAGTGGCCGGGCATTGCATCCCATCAGCATCAATGTTGCCCGAAAACTGCAGCATGAATTTATGGGCAAACTAAGGATTTCATTTTCGGGCGGGGCCGATTGTTTCAACATTGCCGATATCGTTAGTTGCGGGCTAAAACCGGTTACGGTATGCTCCGATCTGCTGAAGCCGGGCGGTTATGGCAAGCTTTACCAGTACATCAAAAATTTATCGGCCGCTCCGTTAAACAGGGTAGCTGACAAACTCCTGAAATTGAATGAATATGCAGATGCGGTGCTGAACAATGATGCCTATAAATCAGACCCTTATACCACTAAAAACATTAAAACAGGACGAGGGCTTGGTCTTTTCGACTGCATACACGCACCCTGTGTGGATGAATGCCCTACCAACCAGGATATTCCGGAATATATGTATTATACTTCCCTTGGCGATTACCGGAAGGCGCTGGATGTAGTCCTGGCAAAGAATCCGTTTCCCCATGTGCTGGGCTCGGCTTGCGATCACATTTGTCAGGCAAAATGCACCCGCATCAATTACGATCACCCATTGAAGATCAGGGATATAAAACTTTTTATTGCTGAAAATGGCAAGGAAACGGATATTTCGATTGCACCCGATAACGGAAAGAAAGTTGCCATCATCGGGGCCGGGCCTTCGGGATTATCGTGTGCTTATTTTCTACGTCAGGCCCGATTTGCCGTTGAGATATTCGAAACGAAAGAGGCAGCCGGAGGTATGGTTTATGATGCCATTCCCGGGTTCAGGATGAAAATGGACCTGCTTGACAAGGATATCGAACGGATAAAAAACCTGGGGGTTAAGGTACATTTTAAAGCTAAAATTGACCGTCCGGCATTTGGGCGCTTGCGCAGGGATTTTGATTTTGTTTACATCGGAGCCGGGGCACAGAAGTTCAGGGCACTGCAGATGGAAGGCGATGACGCACAGGGCATACTTAACCCTCATGACTTTTTGAAAGATGCAAAGGCAGGCAGGGTGGCCCATCCCGGAAATAATATCGTGGTGATTGGAGGCGGCAATACCGCCATGGACGTAGCCCGGACTGCAAAACGGCTGACCGGCGAAGGGGCAAAAGTAAAAGTGCTGTATCGGCGTACCCGTGCTGAAATGCCCGCCGACCGTGAAGAAATTGAGGAATTGCTGGCCGAAGGAATTGACCTGTTAGAATTATTGTCGCCTGAAAAAATCAACGTTCGTGATGGAAGGATTGTATCGCTGTTGTGCGCAAAAATGAGGCTTGAGGCGGCAAAGCCCGGCAGCAGGCCTGTTCCGGTTAAAACCGGAGAAGCACTGGTTGATTTTCCGGTCGATACCCTGATCCCCGCATTGGGCCAGGAAATTGACATCGACTTTGCCCTGCCGGAAGAACTAAGGAGCGAGGCTGAATCTTATGAGACTCAACTTGAGAACGTATTTATCGGCGGCGATGCACTGCGGGGAGCAGCTACCATCGTTAAAGCAGTTGGCGACGGACGGAAAGCAGCCATTCAGATTGCCGCGAAAGCCGGAATCGTTTTGCCTTCCGAAGCTTTGCAATCCGACAAAAACATTCAGCTTCGTGAGTTGATGGTCAGGAAATCAGAACGGGTAAAGATGGACCCTGCAATTCAGGGGTTTCAGGTGCATTTGAGCAAGGAGGAAGCAAAATCAGAAGCTGAGCGCTGCCTGCTGTGCAACGAGTTGTGCAATGTGTGCGTCACCGTTTGTCCGAACCGGGCGAATATTTATTACCATGCTGAAGCTGCCACAATTCCTGTGTGGCAGATTGATTTCCGGGCCAATGATCCTCAGTTTTCACAAAAAGAACCCCTGACCATAAATCAAAAGACCCAGGTGCTGAATATTGCTGATTTCTGTAACGAATGTGGCAACTGCACTACCTTTTGCCCCTCTTCCGGCAAGCCTTTCAGTGATAAACCGAGGTTTTGCCTGACAGAAAGGAGTTTTAACCAGACCGATAACAGCTATCTGCTGAAGCAATCAGAAAGTGAAACTATCCTGTTGCACCGGAATGGAGATCAAATCAGAAAACTCGAAAAAAACAAATTACATTATCTGTTCAGCAATCAGCAAATTGAGGTGAAATTTGATTTGGGGGATTTCTCGCTACTCGAAGGAAAAAGGATAATGAAAGTTGATGGTCCTTTTGATTTGACGGTTGCATCTGAAATGAAATTACTGATGGATACATTGGAAAAATCCGAAACCGGGTTCATCACAGAATATCTGAGCCAGCACGTTTAACCGGTCGCTGTATCAGAGTTTCATCGGAACTTCAAAGATTACCAGTGTTCCGACTCCATTGCCGGCATCATTTTTCAGATCAAAAATATTCAGGCTGATTTTATTCTTCCGTTTTCTATTAAACACTTTGAGTCGTTCGTGAGTAATAGAAGTTGCCATAGATTGATGGACATTATCTGATTTTGAACGAATTTCCTTTGCTTTTTCGCGGCCGATTCCATCATCCCTGATTTCATAATTTAAGGAGCCTGTATTTTGCCTTAAGCTTACCTCAATAAGGCCTTTGGTTTCCTTATGTTTGATACCGTGTTCAATTGCATTTTCAATAAAGGGCTGGGCAATCATGGGTGGGATAACCAGTGTGTCGGTATCAAGGGTGTTATCCACCTTAATTTTAAAGTCGAACTTATCGGGGAACCGGACTTTCTGCAACTCCAGATAGTTTTCTACAGTCGCAATTTCATCTTCCAGTGTAACAAATTCTTTTGTGCTACTGCTCAATATATTACGCATAAGTCTGGCAAAATGGGCAAGATATTTATTGGCCATTTCCGGCTCATGGCTTAAGATAAAACTCTGAATGCATGACAGTGAGTTATAAATAAAATGTGGGTTCATCTGCGATCGAAGCAAACGCTGCTGAAGTGCAATGCTGCGTTGTTTTAATTTAATGTTCTTCTGGCGCATCAAGAGCAGTAATATTATAATGGTGAGTAACATGACACCAACCATGCCTATCATTATATACCGGGATTGTGAAATATTTGATTGCCTGAGTTCCATTTCACGCTCAAGCCTCTGAATTTGCTGATCCTTACAAGCCGTTTCGTACCGGGTATTCAGCTCGTTGACTTCACGACGACGGTAAAGTTTAGTCAGAAGCTTTTCAGTCAATTCTGCATCATATAAACTTTCATATGCGCTCCTGTAATCTCCTTTGGATTTCATAATATCACTGATTTTCCGGTGAGATTTAACCACAATTTTATATCCTGCAACTTCATAGTAATCAGGGACATCCTGATTTGGCGTAAACCAGAAATCTATATTTTTACGAGATTCCTGGTAAAAAGAGTGGTTTTCGGCAACCCAGTGCCCTTTTATAATTGCGTTTTTAAAATAATAGATCGCGCTATCCGCCCGACCTCTGGCATTATAATAATTGGCCAGTTCAATATAAATTTCAGCCAGGTTCATTTCTTCCCCATTATTTTCAGAGGCTTTTTTACTTAACAAAAAATAATGGAAAGCAGAATCAGGTTGTTTCAATTGCATAAAACATCTGCCAATGCTGGTTAAATCACGGTCAATAATCAAAAGATTATTCTCCTTCCTGATTTCATCTGCAGCTTTAAAACAAGACAATGCGCTATCGTACTTTTGAATTTCAAAATAACAAGAACCCAGATGAAACAAGTTGAGTGCCCTTGAGGCGGGAAAAATGCTGTCATTAAGTCCGGCATATTTTTCAGCTTCAATAAAATAAGGTATTCCAAGCCGGTAATTTGCAGTTTGTTTACAAACCCAACCTAGTTTTATCAGCAGATCAAAAGTAATCGCATCGCTTTTCGACTTTTCCAGCAAAAATTTTGCCTTAAAAGCATATTTCAATGCCAGATCAGGATTGTTTGAGTAAAGATAAGTCATTACCAGCAATTCAATAGAGCTAAACCATAACCCACTTTCATCAGACTTTTCAGCAAGGTCAAGTGCATCTAAACCATATCTGACCGCTTCGGGGTAGTTGCCCTGATGATGATTTGCCAGCCCCATATTATACATGGCCAGCAGGATAAGTTTTTTGTCTCCCTCTTTTTTGGCAATTCTTTGAGCTTCTGTTGAATAGCCAAGACTTCTTTCGGGATTTGAAATACGGAAATAATATGCCAGTTTAATGAGCGATCCAGCGCGCTCAACACCTTTTGAAATGATAATTTTCTGTTTGAGTTCCGTAGTGTCAATTGCATCAGGGGAGTAATAAACCTGCGAATAGCTGAAGGATGAATAACAGATCACGATAATCAGAAGCAGATATTTTTCACAATATGAACACATAATTCAAAAAGTTAAACTATTACGCAACTTCCTGTTGACTTCAAATGCCGGTTGATGACAAATTCAATATCAGCCCAAAAAAGATGTTTGCAAACAAAGGCTCCATTTAGTATTCAACTGTTATAAATGAGACAACTGTTCAAACATTTCCATCAGCAGATCCTTTTTACGCGAAGCCACCGGAATTTTGTATTCGCCGCTCAGTATGACAAAACCACCATCTGCCTTATCGAATCTGCTGATAAACTTCATATTGATCAGAAATGATTTATGCACCCTGAAAAACCCATAATCAGTCAGCATTTCCTCGTACTCCTTTAAATTTGATGAAACCACTATCCTCTTACTGCCGATAACATTGAGTTCGGTATAGCCACCGTCAGATTCGAAATAGAGAATTTCGTTTACATCAATCAGATGAATACTGTTATGGGTTTTTACGACCAGTCTTTTTGCTGATTTATCCTGCGAGTGCAAGTGATCGTTGAGCGCATTTAGTTGGGTATTGAAATCATCCTGAAATATTTTCCCGGCTTTCCCCACGGCCTCAACCAATTCATCAGGATCAACCGGCTTAAGGAGATAGTCGAGGGCGCTGAACCGGAAGGCTTTAATAGCGAACTCCTCGTAAGCTGTAATAAAAATAACTTTAAAATCAACCGGATCAAGCTGCTGAAGAAGGTCAAAACCTGTACCATCTTCCATTTTAATATCGAGCAACACCATATCGGGGTGATGTTTTTTAATGGCTTCAACACCTGTTTTTACTCCATTGGCCTTAGCCACAACCTCAATCCCGGGACAATACTGTTTTACCAGATTCCCAAGGGCAAGGCGCATATGCGGTTCGTCATCAACAATGATGGTACGGAGCATTGATAAATCCCTTTTGCCCTTAAAAATACGCATTTTAATCTGTTATTACAAGTTTAAACCAAACCAACTTCCATTCTGTCATCATTTTAAGAAAAAATGATGCGTACTTTTCTTCTGTTTCTATTGCTGGCAAAAGGGTTTAACAACTATTACAGATTTTTTCCTTTTGTCATTTTTTTATGAAGAGAAAAGCGAAAATTAATTGCCGGCAACTAAAAGGAAGTAAAATTCGCTCCACCTCTCCTTTTCTTAACCTAATTTACCTTCACAATTTTCTTCGTAATTGTTTTATTGCCAATTTGAATCCGGCAGAAATAAACCCCTGCTGGCCAGTTAGAAATATTAATGTCAGTGTGGTACGCTCCTGCTGTCGTTCTATTGCCCACAATCACAGCCATCTGCTGCCCTGAAATATTCAGCACGGTAATACGCACCGGTTCGGGTTTTTCAAGCGAAAGTTGAATAATTAAGTGCTCGTTGGCGGGGTTGGGAAAGATCAGGCAGGGGCTTCCGGCAAGCGGTTCTTCCATTCCCAGTGCTTCACAGGCTTCCTGCACCTCTTCGGGGCTGTTGCAGCCGGGGGCGTTATTTGTTATGTCAATATCACCATTGGGACTGACCAGGTATTCGCAAACACTACTAACTTCGCAGGCAGACAACAAAGGGTTATACTCAATATAAATATCTGAAATTGAAGCGGGAGCAATGCTATCGAGGCCTGACAGACTGCTTAAAACATCGTTAAAATAAATCTCAAGATATCCCCCAATGGAAGTCAGACCGGCAAGACCAGATAAATTGCTTAGGTTGTTGTTATAATTTATCTTGATAGCCCCCCCCACCGAATTCAAATTGCTGAGGCCAGACAAACTTGTCAGATTGTCATCATAAATTTCAATCCCCCCCCCTACAGAGGTCAGATTTCCGAGGCCGGTTAAATCGATCATGGAAGCGTTTTCCCCAATCCATATTTCCTCTCCAATGGAGGTCACATGGTCGAGACCGGTTAAATTAAGCAGGGCTTCGTTTCCTGCAATCTGAAGGAATCCGCCGATAGTCGCTACATTTTCAAGTCCGGTCAGGCTGGTTAAAACATCCGTATTTGTGATATCAAGCCCACCTTCTATCGTTGTCAGATTGTTCAATCCATTCAAATTCGCAAGGACAGAAGTACCGGATGGCCACAAATAAACCTCTAAATCACCCCCGATATAAGTGATATTTTCAAGACCTAATAAAGAGGTGAGTACCGAGCAGGAATAGATCCGGAGCATTCCTCCAATTGAGGTTAAAACACTTAATCCGTTGAGATTGGTTATTTCATCACCTCCGCTAATTATCACAAACCCCTCAATCTCCGTACAACCCGGATAATTGGTTTGGAAATTATCAATCTGTTCCTGTGTGGTAAAGGTAATGCCTTCGGGCAGGCAGCCCTGCGAAAAGGCAATACTGCAGTTAAAAGCTAATGCTGCGATAATAAGTGTAATTTTTTTCATAATCTCCTTGTTTTATGCCAAAGGATTGAAAATAAGAGCAAAGAGTAGATTCCCTTTGCTCTTATTTCTTCTCTTGTAACTAATGGACCCTGATGATTTTCCTTGTCTCGAACTTATTTCCTGTCAGTAAGCGACAGAAATAAATGCCGGGCGGTAATGCAGTTGCATCAAAGTTCACTTTGTATTTTTCAGATTGCTGCCATTCGTTTTGAATAACAGTCACTTGCCGGCCAAACAGATCGAGCAGTTCAATGGTAACCATGCAAGGTTCCTGTAACTGGTATTCTATGGTCAAACGCTTGTTGACCGGATTAGGATAAACCTGGAATCCGGCAGTTGCATCCTCCAGAGGAGCATTGATTCCGGTTCCAAGAATGGTTTCATAAGCACCGATATCAATACAGCCATCGGAAATTCTAATGGCACTGCCAAGGCAGGTTTCAGGCAGATATTCCGGATAAAACCAGGCTGAAGTATCGGGTGTGCCGGCATTCCAGCAGGGCGATGTAGCATTGAGAAGCGAATAGGGGGAATCCGGATCGCCGCTGAACATGGGGCCTTCCTGGATGTTAAACAGATAATCCCCATTGATGGTGATACCTCCAAAACCTGCCTGCCCCTCTTCAATATCGCAATAGTAAAAGCCGGGGCGGCTGCTGAGGAATGAGTTGTAAACCTGATTTCCAGAGATGGCGGCCTCGTTTCCCCAAAGGATATTATTGATAACCTGGGGATTGGAATGATCATAAAAATACAGAGCGCCTCCTTTGTTAGCCGAATTGTTGGAGATAGTATTATTGATGTAAATTCCATCGCAGTGGTCATAACAAGCAATCGCACCTCCATTTTGCCCGTAATTATTATAAAATAAACAATTTGAAACAATCGGATCTGACTGAGCAAAGGAGAAAAATGCTCCACCATATTCAGCCTCATTATCATGGAATATACACTTCGAAAACTTTGGTGATGCATTCCATAAACCAACGGCACCGCCAGAAGGGGGATAATACCCCGGGAGATCAACCTTGTTGTATCTGAAAACAGAATTTGATATTGAGAGTCCATCGAATCCTTTTATGGCCATGGCCCCTCCACCATTATATCCGGTTGCACTGCCCTGTCCATAGCTAAATTCAAAAATACAATGATCAAAAATTGATGCCTGATTGGAGGTTGGTGTTTCATCATAATCAAACCCATCCCACCACAGGTTTGGATTGGAGCGGGTGAAAACAATATTTTCATCTGCTGTACCTTCGGCTTTCACACATCCTTGTACTGTGAAATGATACGGACCACGCACTTTTACCTCAACACCGGGCTCAATGGTTAAAGTCTGACCATTTTCTATCGAAAGGTGTCCGTCAATAAAATAAGGTGAGTTATCAACTGTCCATACACCGCTTACCGGGCCTTCGGGGATAAAGGTAGCTTTCTGGTGAACACCAAGCATTGCACCCCCTCCGAGTTCATAATAAACCCCACTTCTGCCATTGCCTGAGGGCATTGGCCCAACATAGTGAATATCCGAAACATCGGTTATCACATAATGGCTTCCCAAATCCCTGAGGAATGATTGTGCTACATATTGTGCCTCTAAAGAAGCGTTTGCCGAAATATTATACACTTTACCAACCGAGCTTTTCGTTGACCAGGTTACGGTTCCGGGATTAATGAAAGTCATTTTGTTGGTATCCTGTAAATATTCAAGTATAGGCTCACCATTAAGCTCAATGATAAATGAGTTGTTGTACTCATTCAACCATTGAAAGCCATTTTCATAACCCCAATCTTCGCCAAAAACATCAGGTCCCAGGCTGCAAAGCCCCATTTTTAATTTCAAATCACCAACTTCATAGCCTCTGTATTGCAACTGAAGTAAGGTATTGAAAAAGCCATCAGAACCTTCGATTACATGTCCCAGACAGGCATCAGGATCAGGGTTGATGCCGTCATAATCTACCGAAGCTGAATAATAAACAATATCGCCATGCCCGTTTCCATAAGGTTCGGGGCCGGTGCCATCGGCATTCCAGCCTGCAGTTCCTTCGTTATCGGCATACAGACCCTGGAGAGGCAGGGTGGGCAAACCTTTTTCAAAGGTGCAATTTACATTAAAATACCCACCAGACCTGCCGTTTCCTGATAGAACAGCAGCGTTGGTAACCTGCATATAAAACTTCAATTCTTCATTGCCAAGGTCGGTCTGGAGTGCAGCGGCAACATTTTTAACCGGGTCGGGGCTGTTGCCTGAAATATCATTGACTTTAAGATATCCCGATTCAAATTCCTGCGAACCTGGTCCGGAAATGTAAATGGCATAATTTCCAATAACTTCAAACAATGGTTGGCCATTTAAATCAAAAGTGCCTATTGCCGGGTAAAAGTTAGCGTATCCCACATTTCCCAGTGTAAACCAGTCGCTACCCTCAATATCTTCACCCATGCTGCTAAGCGAAATTTTAAGGGTAACTTGTTCGACAGTGAATCCATTATCCAAAAGAGCCTGCTGAAACAAAGGAAAACCATTCATGTTGTCCAACAGATGTGCACCTGATGAATAGGTTGGGTCAACATAGTCGCGTGATGCAGTGTAATAATACACGCTACCATGGCCATTTCCATAAGGTTCAGGGCCAGAGCCATTTGCATCCCAGGCGGCACCACCTTCGCCTTCCGAATACAGTCCTTCTAACTGCAATTGGGATTGAGCGATTAGAAAACTCGTTGCCATAAAAAATGCAACTGAGCTAAGTAAAAATCTTGTAAAAATTTTCATAACTCCTCCTTTTTTTGGGTTTATAGTTTAATTCATATAAAGCTACGAAACTGAGGAGGCAGATATGAAACAGATGTATAAACGCCGTGGAAAAATATATAAACGCCGGGTTTTGGCCGATGAACGTTTGCACAATATGACTCAACGATTTGATAACGTCAAAAAAAAACTGCCTCAACGGTAAATATCACGTTCACCATTGAAGCAGTTTAATGCAGTTATATTTACTGGCTATTTAATAACCAGCTTGGTAACCTTCTGCAATTCACCAGCATCCATTCGCATCAGATAAATTCCGGGTTGAACCGCCGAAAGATCGGGATTGATGGTGTAAATGCCAGCTTGTTTGTTTTCCTGCTGAATTACAGCTATTTCTTCACCCAGCATATTATATACTTTAAGGGTGACAAATGCAGCATAGGGCAGATTGTAGTTGACTACAAATTGTCCTGTTGTTGGATTTGGAAAGATTGTAAAATCAACATTACTTTTTTCAATAGTGGTTAACATCTCTTCATTCTTGAAAAAGCCTGGTTTGTTCAGCAATGAAACCAGGGCATGGGGATCAGATATATGGGTATCGTGGCAGGTTTCTTCCCCTTCTACCAGCAAATATCCTTTTCCGTGCTCGTCGCCTGTAAGGTATTGATACAACGCCCACTCCTCTTCCGGCGACATCATTTTATCAAACTCATCGGCAAAGATGGTAAGCTGAACTCCATGCCGGGGTTTGAAGATATCAGGGTTAGCACTCACCCTTGGGCGGGTGGGATGGTGCGAGTTGGGATCAATAATTGCAAATGGCAAGCCTCCCATATGAAACAGCAGAGGCCCGGCTTCAATACTGTTATAGCCATTGGCAAAAACCTCCGCATGTGTAGGGGCACCGGGAACCATAGCCGGAGGAAAATAACAACAGGTATTGGTGAAGAAAAGATAAGGCCATACAGCCAATGGTATATTTAAAATCCACCCATGATCTGGATGGTCAATGGACATGGGGATCAGTTGCGCTGCGCCGGCTCCCAGGAAAGCCCAGGGCAAAGGAGCTGGAATGCCAGGGGCCAGTAAAATAGCATTTTTAATACCGAACTCTTTTCTCAGATTAGTACCCTGCTGAACAAGCATGTCCTGGAACAAAATAACCTCAAGCCCGCCAAGGCTGTGTCCCATAATCGTATTGGGCTTTACCCCATGTACCTCATTAAGGTATTCAAGCGTTTTACTGATGACCGAAATATAGTCCTCAAAATACATATCTGCCAACTTAAAGCTGGTGCCTGAAACCGGATTGTAACCCTGCGGAAATCCGCTTCCACCCCTTCCGGGCATGTCAATGGCATAAAATTCATTGAGGTGTGCGCTTTCTGGTCCATTTGTAAAGAGTTCCTCGGCCAGAGGTTTCCAACAGTTGGCGGTATGCGCCATGCCTTCAATGGCAAAAATTTTGCCGTGATCAGCCCATTCAGATGCATTTTCGTTTACATAAACATTCACATTGATGTCGATGGTTACACCGGGCTGGAATTCAATATCATTAATCAGCAAGCTGTAATCTTGCGGTGCATCCTTGGTCTTCCAGACCCCGTCAATAAACCTGAACCCCTCTTCAAGAGCAGGATTTACAAGGAAATGGCCGCCATCAAAAGGGAAAAAAGTATAATCCCAGTTATATTCATCCAAACGGTTCATAAACTGGGTGATGGTTGGATATGGCACAACCATATCGGTAGTGCTTTGCGCAATCCAGTATTGTGTGTTCGGCGGCTTTGTGGCTGATGGTATCATAAGGTAAATATCATCCTGCAACCAGTCGTCGTAGTATTGGGGAATAATATTTCCATCAGCGTCAAGAAATATATTAACAAAAAATGGAGGATTAGCCAGATTTGCATTGTATGCTCCTAACAGCGTAAATACCAGTGCCGAAAGCTGCCCATTTGCAGGGCTGTAATTGTAAGGTGGGGTGCCACCACTTTCGGCAAGAAAACCAGGGAGTAGCACTTGAGTGGTAAAGTCCATATTTTTGTAGCCTGCAATATCAGCCACCGCCCCATAGAGTTCCGGGAAACGGATTGACATACTCCAACCGGCATGACCACCCATGGAATGACCCATGAGATATCGGAATTCCTGTCCTTTAAGCACATGATAGTTTGATTCGATGTAATTGACCAAATCAATCCTCACCATGTCTTCAAAATTGCCATACAGCGCTGAGTTGTACCAGCAACTGCCTGCATAGGGCGGCGCCCAGCCATTGGGCTTAACGATTACAAAGGGATCAATTTCCCCGTCGGCAGTCATTTGGTTCAAAATGGGAAGAAAATCTTCATAACCATTATGGTTGTTTACCTGCCCAAGGTGGTTGACTGCGCTGTGAAGTAAATAAATAACCGGATAGTTCAACCGTGGGTTGTCGAAGTAGCCGGGTGGAAGCCACACATCCACCATGTGGTTTGCACCCAGCGCATTGCTGAAAAACTGATCGTCAACCACGGTGTATTGGCCGTAGTTAACGGCAGGAATGGCAAACAGCAAACAGATTGCTGCCATGACCGACAGAATTTTTACTTTCATCGCATGTGAGCAATGATTGATTGGTTTTTTCATAACTCCTCCTTTTTTTGGGTTTATAGTTTAATTCATATAAAGCTACGAAACTGAAGAGGCAGATATGAAACAGATGTATAAACGCCGGGGAAAAATGTATGAACGCCGGGTTTTGGCCGATGAACGCTGATCAGTCGTTCGTCGTTAATCGTTCGTCATTGGTCGCTGGTCACTGGTCAATGGAAACTGAACCCGAAGGGTTCGAATATGAATAGCAGGAATGGTGGCATTAACAACAATAGGCTGTTTAAAATATTGTCCCGTAAAAATTAAAGGTAAGATTTAAATTTTCGGCAATCTTGATTATCTTTGCTTCATGATAACACGATCATCTGAAAAGGAAATTCTTGAACTTTTAAAATATTTTCCATGTATTGCCATTGTTGGACCACGGCAGGTTGGTAAGACCACGCTTGTAAAGATGATCAGGGAAAAGCTGGATAAACCTTCGATATACCTTGATCTGGAAACTATTTCCGATTATTCAAAATTGGCTGATCCGGAAACTTTCCTGCGGGAACAGGAAAATAAAACGGTAATTATTGATGAAGTGCAGCGTTTACCCGGTTTATTTCCTTTGTTAAGGGCGCTTATTGATTTAAAGAGAGAACCGGCAAGATTTATCCTTCTGGGTTCTGCCGGACCTGATCTGATCAGGGATAGCTCGGAGTCACTCGCAGGGAGGATCGCTTACCTTGAACTAATGCCATTTATCCTGGAAGAAATAATTAAAGAACATTCGATGAGGGATTTATGGTTGCATGGAGGATTTCCGGATGCCTTTTTGCATAAAGCGCCCTGGCAGGTATGGATGAATAATTTTGTAAGAACATACCTGGAAAGGGACCTGCCGAACCTGGGCTTCAGCGCCGAACCCAAAAGAGCTGAGAGGCTATGGATCATGCTGGCCCATAATCATGCCAATCTCATTAATTATAGTGATCTCTCTAAAAGCCTTGAATTGAGCTCAGTTACTGTCAAAAAGTATATTGATTTTCTGGAAAAGGCTTTCCTGGTCAGGCAACTAAGACCTTACACGATGAATATTAAAAAGCGCCTGGTAAAAACCCCTAAAATATACGTCAGGGATTCAGGCGTGCTTCATTATCTGATGGGTATAGAAAGTTTTAACGACCTGATATCAAATCCGAAAATGGGTTCTTCATGGGAAGGTTTTGTCATAGACCAGGTTTCTGCAAAACTTCAAACAGGAAGACAATTATTTTTTTACCGGACCCATGATGGGTCGGAAATAGACCTGGTTATTGAAAAAGGCGGGAAACCTCATGCGACTGTTGAGATCAAATATGGATCAGACATCAGGCCTAACAAAGGCAACATTTTGGCCATCCAGAACCTGGGGACTAATAATAATTTTATAATCACTGCTGAGGGTGATGAATACAGCTTAAGCACCGGCTTTAAGGTATGTTCTTTGCAAACCTTTTTACAGTATTATTTACCCGGGCTATAACTTAAAATTTACATCACCGGCAGCCCAAACCGCACCAGCGTGCCCCTCGCATTCCCTTCGTCATCTTTCAGGTCGATGATCTCCAGTGTGATCTTTTTTTTCGACCGGCGGTTCAGCGCCGCGATCCGCTCACGGGTAATCACCGTGGCCAGCGATTTGTGGTCTTTGTCCTGTTTCTGCAGTATCTCCTTCGCCTTCTCCCGACCGACCCCATCATCCTCCACTTCGAACATCGCCTGTTCGATTGTTCGACTGTTCGATTGTTCGATTGTTTGCCTGATCCTGATTGCTATCCTCCCTTTCCATTCTTTGTGCTTTATCCCATGTTCAATCGCATTCTCGATGAAGGGCTGGGCGAGCATAGGTGGAATCATAACAGATTCAATATCAATACCAGGATCAATATCAATGATGTAGTCGAATTTGTCGGGGAAGCGGATCTTTTGCAGGGAAAGGTAGTTTTCAATGGTGCTGATTTCCGCTTCAAGGTTGATGAATTCCTCCTGTGAATTATTCAGAATATTCCTCACCAGGTCAGAAAATCGTGAAAGATAGATGCTGGCTTTAATATCATCCTGTTGTAAAATGAAATTCTGAATGCTGGTGAGTGAATTAAAAATAAAATGAGGATTCATCTGTGAGCGAAGAAGCCTTTGCTTAAATTCAGCAACCTTTCTTCCCGATTTAATCCTGTTCTGCCGAAGTACAAGTATCAGTATAAAAAGAAGAAGAACTGATATAGCGATTACTGAAAACAGGATCAACCTGCTTCTGCTGATCTTAAAACTCTGTATCTGGTTTTCCTGCGAGAGCAGCTTGATCTCATCGTCTTTTTGTTCGGCCTGGTATTTGTATTGCAGATCAAGAATTTCAGTTCGTTTCTGAAAATTGGCTATGCTATCATTAATCCTGTTGAATTGTATGTTTACAAGCAGCGCATTTCGATATTCTCCCTGCTGTTCCCTGATCCGCATTAAAATCTGATACGCTCCGGCCATCACCTTCCAGGCCAGAAACCTTTTGTATTGTTTGTTCAACGGAATATACAATTCACCACTCATGCCCAATAGCCTTGAATATTCCCGGATCCCATAAAATGAGCTTAATGAGTCAATCAGATTGCCGAAGTAAATGGTAGAAACACAATACACAGCTGATTTAGCGGGGTCTCCTGAAGTCAGGTATTGACGGGCCAGTTTCAGAGAATTCATCATTGATCCGCAGTTGTGTTTATTTTTTCCTGACAGCGCCAACCCAAGATTGAAATAATAAGCGGCGCTGTCGGGCATTCCTGAAGCATTGTAAGCATCACCCATCGAATGGGTTAACTGGGCGAGGTATGCTCTTTCTTCAATATCAGCTGGATTGACCCTGGGCCATGCCAATAAATATTGATCCAGAGCTTTCCTATACTCTCCCATTTGAAAATATTCCCTGCCATACGCAGCAATAACCATCGTTTCCTCAAGTCGGGGTAAAGCCATTTCTTTGGCAAAGGAGGAGTAAATTTTTAAATATTTCAATGCGTTTTCATAATCCCCGGCTGTGCCATACAGGTATTGTAACGAAGAGTACATCTGCGATTCCCAATGCTTAAAACCGGCTGCTTTTGCATAGTCCAGACAGTTGTGACCACAATTTATCCCTTCGTTCAGGTCGGTAAAGGAAAAATAAGATACTGCACCAATCTGGTATAAGGTTTCTATGATCATATTGGTGTCCGCAATCTCTTTATTTAGCGTCAATGCATCATGAAGTTTAGTTAATGCCTTGATAAAATTTCCGTTGATGTAGTCATTGGTGCCTTTGCAGAAAAGAGCTTTTGCCAGCCCTTCTTTATAATTGATTTTCCTGGCCAGGTCAACAGCAATTTTTGCAATACTGTCGGAACGGTTGGAATAATGCCGGATCAATGCAAAGGAAATTTCATTGAGTGCATCAATCTTTTCTTTTCCCGATATTGTAGGGAGGATTTTCTCAAGGCTATCGGCCAATTTCAGATTAAGCGGGAAATTCACCTGAGAAAACGCAGGTGCATGCACAAACAGGAACAAACCAGCTAAAATGATATGTACCTTAAACCCTCTCATTTATTTCCCAATTCTTCAAATAATTCAAGTAATCTTTCCCTGCCACTTGCTGAAACAGGTATTTTACTTCCATTACTCATAATCACATAACCCCCGTCTTGTTTATCAAACCTTGAAATATGCCTGAGGTTGATAAGGTGTGAGCGGTGAATTCTGAAGAACCCTGAGCCAGTCAAGAGTGTATCATATTCCTTAAGCACCTTTGAAATGACAATTTTTTGATTACCAACCGTTTCAAAAACAGTATAACTTCCGTCAGATCCGCAATGTACAATGTCGTCAATATTGAATAAAAAGATGCTCTCCATACTTTTCAGAATAATCTTTTTAGTTAATCCCTCCGAGTTTTGAATATTATCTTTGAGTGCACTAAGTTGTATATTAAAATCCTTACTCTTTATTTGTGCTGCCCTGTTAACCGCAATAACGAGTTTTTCCGGGTTAACCGGTTTTAAAATATAATCAACTGCACTAAACTCAAATGCACGGATAGCATATTCTTCATACGCTGTGATAAAGATAATTTTGAAGTTGCTGTGATCGAATTGATTCAGGAGATCAAAGCCGGTACCATCGTCCATTTTAATATCCAGCAGGATCAAATCCGGTGAATGCTCCCTGATTGCGGTCAGTCCGCTTTTAACGCTGCTTGCCTCACCAACAATTTTTACCTGCGGGCATGTTTTATTTAATAAGCCACGTAACGTGGACCGCACGGGGGATTCATCATCTATGATGAGGGTGCGTAGCATCTTTGCACTTATTTTTTCTTTAAAGGTAAGCATAATAACGAAATTCCGATTCTCAGATTCACCAATTTTAAAATTGCGGTTAAACTAATGCCGCTCCCAACCAGGATTGCCCTTAAACTAACGGTAGGACTGGTTTGCCCTTTATTGGACTTTAATTATTTTCCTGGTTACACTTTCATCCCCCATCCTTACCCGACAGAAATAAACACCCGGCTTATAATCAGAAATGTTTAGTTCGAAACGCTGCTCCCCGACTGGCATAAAACCGATATGAACCCTTCCCATCAATTGTCCGGTAATGTTATAAATGCTTAGCCCGACTGTTGCGGCTTCTTTTACCTGACAGGAGATTGTTAATTTATCGCTTGCAGGATTGGGATATACATTAAAACTTTCTAAATCATGGCTGTAATTGAAAACTCCAAGTGTCCGAAAGGAATGATCAATAATTGAATCCATCCAGTGAATGGCTTTCATCCTTGATTCATAGTCATATTCATGAGTGCCTTCAAAATAAGATGTGTCATAGCCAATTCCATAAAAATCGAGGCTATCGGTAAACTCCCTGTGAGAAGGAAAGAAAGCGAGGTTATCCTGTTTTCCGCATATCAGAAACCAGGCCAATTCATTTTCTTCTGGCAGATCTTTTACCCTTCTGATAATCTCATGCTGTGACCATTTGCTTATAACCGAATCCTGCCAATTGCCAAAAGTGTCAAAAGGAATCTCAATATGATAAGGCTCAATATCCATGTTTGGAGAAAAACCACTACATAAAGTAAAAAACACTCTTGTGTAATACCCATTTGTATATTTCAGATTATAGGTTCCCTGTTCCTGATAACACCTGGTTCTGAAGTTATACAGCATAGAATCCGCAGAGAAACCACCGGACATAGGAACACAGGCCCTGAATTGTTCAGGATATTTGGAACTTAAGCTTGCTGACCCATATCCGCCCATCGAAAAGCCGGTAATCATTCTGAAGTTTTTATCTGGCATAGCTCTGAAGTTACTTTCGACAAATCCAATTACGTCCTGCATTATATAATCTTCGTAATTGCCGTAAAGTACAGAATTAACATACATACTTCCCGCATAAGGCTCACAGGAGGCATCAGGGCTTATAAAAATTGCTGGCGGTGAATCATTATTAGTATTCTGAGCTTGCATATAATAATACAATAAGGCATAGGAATTACCTTCATTCTGGTTACCACCCCCTCCGTGCAGGTAATATATGGTTGCATATTGCTGTTCCGGATTAATGTAATAATCACCCGGCAGGTAGATATCTATCATTTTAACTTCATCAAGAACCTCGCTGTAAAATGATGCATCAATTTTGATGTAGTTTTGTGCATTTATGATTAAACCAAAGCTGCACAAAAAACTGATTAAAATTATCGGAGTAAGTTTTTTCATGATACCCTTGTTTTAAATGGTTTGAGAAATAAATTTACAACTGTTAAAAGGGTGATATGAAACAGATTTGTGAACGCCGGGGTTTGGTTTGTGAATACCGGGTATCAATGTGTGAACGAAAGGATTTCTTTAAAAAAAAACAATCAATTAAATAGTCTGATTATTCTGAAACAGCGAAATGATCAGAGAATGTAATCAGGGATATCCCAATGGTTTAAAAAATCATTCTCCGGGCAAAATAGACCGTTTCGGTCTGTATCCCGATGAAATGGATTCCAGTGGGACTGGGGTGCGATGAAATCAGCTTAAAGCAGGGTATTGCAATAGCCCGGATGATTAAAATTACGCTGAGAGGTATAAACCAAAGGACATAAAAAAAGATAAGCCCGGGTGTTCTGGAGATTAAAATTTTGACCAAATATTTCTCTTTCAAGATTAAATATAATTCCGGAAATTAATCAGGAATGCACAAGTATGGGTGTTTGATTATAAAAGTCCTGGAAGAAGTGTAATCAACTGTATTACATTATTAACTTTGCGTAAAATTCAGAATTCATGATTAACCTGACTGATAAGATTGTAAATCCGGCTGCCCGCCGTAAAGCCATTGAACGTTTCCGTGAAAAAGGGATTGTGCTGCCCACTTTTGCACAGATGCGGAATCCTGACCTGGTACCAGAAAGAATCAAGAAGAGCCTTAAAAATATTGGCCTCTGGGATCTTCACCCGGCCAACCTTTTCAGGATTACCTGGAAAAATGAACCGGTAGAAAAAGGCGGCTTGTTTGGAAGAGTGAATTATATTGAGATTCCGGAAGCCATTTCAGGAGTGAAAGCAAAAATCGTTTTACTGGTCGGCAAGTATTTCCCGACCGGGGCGCATAAAGTCGGTGCGGCTTACGGTTGTCTGGCACCCAGAATCATCAGCGGCGAATTTGACCCCACATATCACAAGGCTGTCTGGCCCTCCACAGGGAACTACTGTCGGGGAGGCGCTTTCGATTCCTACCTGATGGGCGTTACTGCCGTTGCCATCCTTCCGGAGGAGATGAGCAAAGAACGCTTTTCATGGCTGAGGGATATCGGTGCTGAAGTGATTGCTACGCCGGGTTGTGAGTCGAATGTGAAGGAGATTTACGACAAATGCTGGGACATCCGCCGCAACAGGCCCGATTGTGTAATTTTCAATCAGTTTGATGAATTTGGCAATCCCACCTGGCACTACAATGTCACCGCTCCGGCCATTGAGGAAGTTTACCATGCAGTTAAACCTGCAAACGGACATCTGGCTGCCTACGTTTCGGCCACTGGTTCCGCCGGAACGATTGGTGCAGGTGATTACCTGAAGAAAATCCATCCACACATGAAAATTGTCGCTTCAGAAGCATTGCAATGCCCAACCCTGCTGATGAATGGATTTGGCGGCCACCGCATTGAAGGCATCGGCGACAAGCATGTGCCATGGGTTCACAATACCCGGAACACTGATATGGTAACAGCCATCGACGATGAAGATTGTATGCGGATTTTCAGGCTATTCAATGAGCCGGAAGGACACAAATACCTTAAGGCCAGTGGCATTGACCCTGAATTTGTTGACGATCTCCATTTACTCGGAATCTCCTGCATTGCCAATATGCT
This sequence comes from Lentimicrobium sp., assembly GCA_019429275.1. Lineage (GTDB taxonomy): Bacteria > Bacteroidota > Bacteroidia > Bacteroidales > Lentimicrobiaceae > Lentimicrobium. The sequence goes on from JAHYJC010000009.1 coordinate 43,974, forward strand.
TTCGGCCATCAAAGTGGCGAAGTATTATGAAATGACCAGTGAAGATGTTGTGATTACCATTGCCACCGATTCGGCCGAAATGTATGGCTCAAGGCTGACTGAACTTACAGATGAAAAAGGGCCATACACCCAGCTTCAGGCTGCAAAGGATATGGAGAAATGCATTTTTGGTCAGGGCACCGATAACCTGAAAGAGCTCAGTTACTACGACCGCAAAGCCATTCATAACCTGAAATATTTTACCTGGGTGGAGCAGCAGGCAAAAGAAATTGAAGATTTGAACCAGCTTTGGTACGACCGGAATTTGTGGGAGCAGCAGTTTAATCAGGCTGCCCGATGGGATGAGATGATTGAGGAGTTTAATGAGGAAACAGGAGTGTTGAAGAATCTCTGATTTTGGATTTCGCTTGTCTCGGGAGACGGCGATAGCCGGATAACGAGAGATTGCGGATTTTAAAAGTTCTAAGTTCTAAATTCATTAATACAGTAACCGACATCTTTGCAGCGCTGGTCTCGACTCCGCTCGACCAGAGAACCTCAGGTGGTCGAGTGGAGTCGAGACCACCCGACATCAATCGTCAATCGTAAATAATTGAAAATGAGCGCTAAATTCATCTACCATTGCATCGATTGCGGGAAGCAAATCCAGGAGAACGGAATTGTATATGTTTGCCCCGTGTGCAGTGCAAAACAGCAGACCGGCCAACCCCCGCGCGGCATCCTGAAAGTGGTTTACAATCCTGACCTTTTGAAAGGGCTGTCGTTTGAAGAACTTGAAAAAAATCAGTTTTTGGGTTTATTGCCCATCAACAGCCTTGAATCTCTTCCATTTCTGAAAGTCGGGCTTACCCCATTATACCGGATTGAAAAATTAAACGGTGCAGCGCTGAGCCATTCACTTTTGCTGAAAGATGATTCGCAGAATCCGACCTTCTCTTTTAAAGACCGGGCTTCGGCCATCGTTTCCGCTTTTGCAAAGGAGAACGGGATTGATGCCATTGTAACTGCCTCCACCGGGAATGCAGGTTCTTCGCTTGCAGGTATGTGCGCTGCCCAGGGCCAGAAAGCCGTGATCTTTGTGCCGGCCAACGCTCCCAAAGCCAAACTGACACAGATTCTGATGTATGGCGCCCTGCTGGCGCCCGTTGACGGGAATTACGATACCGCATTCGACCTGAGCATTGAAGCGACCAAACGCTTTGGCTGGTACAACCGCAACACGGCCTATAACCCTCTTACCATTGAAGGAAAAAAGACTGTTTCACTGGAACTTTACAGCCAATTGAAGGGGAGGCTCCCCGACAGGATATTTGTGCCGGTGGGCGATGGAGTAATTATTTCGGGCGTTTACAAAGGCTTTGAAGATTTGATGAACCTTGGGATGATTAACCGAATGCCGGTCATCGTGGCCGTTCAGGCCGAAGGGAGCAGTAACATCATCGACAATTTGGGGAAGAAAGAATTCTATGCCACTCCGTCACACACCATCGCCGACAGTATTTCTGTTGACATCCCCCGCAATTTTCGAATGGCTGCTGACTACCTGCTGAAATATGAAGGTATGACAGCCAAAGTCAGTGATAAAGAAATACTTGATGCTTCAGGAAAGTTGGCGAAAAACACCGGTATTTTTGCGGAACCGGCCGCAGCAGCGGCCTATGCCGGTTACAGTAATTTCCTGAAAAACAATCTGATACCTGAAGGGTCGGTGAACGTGTTATTGCTTACGGGTAGCGGACTGAAAGACCTGAACGCCGTTCAAACCCTCCTGGATATTCCCGCACCTGTAAAACCCGATATGGCTTCTGTTGAAACCTTCCTGAAGGGAAAAATCTGAGCAATTATGATACAGTTTAAACTGAATGGCAAAACCACCATTTATGAAGGCGATCCGGAAAAAAGGCTGATTTATTTTCTGAGGAACGAGCAAAAAATCACTTCTGTAAAAGATGGCTGTTCCTGCCAGGGAGCCTGTGGCGCCTGTATGGTAGAGATCAACGGCGAGGCGAAACTTTCGTGCATGACCCAACTTGGAAAACTTGACAATGCAGAAGTCAACACCCTTGAAGGAATCCCTGAAACCGTCAGGGATGTTCTGGCAAAGGCTTTCGTTGAGAAAGGCGCTGTGCAGTGTGGATTCTGCACTCCGGGCTTTCTGATGCGGACCAAAATTCTGCTTCAGAAAAATCCACTGCCTTCGCGGGACGAAATCAGACATGCACTCACACTCAACCTTTGCCGCTGCACCGGGTATGTGAAGATTGTTGACGCCATTGCCGAAGCGGCAACCCGGTTACAACTGAACCATATTCCAGAAAAATCTGAAACTCCAGGCCATGTCGGCACTTCCTATCCCAGGTACGAAGCTTATGAAATGGCCATAGGTAAACGAGCTTTTGTAAACGACCTGTTTTTTGAGGGAATGCTTTATGGTGCTTTGCGTTTTTCCGATCATCCCAGGGCGGTAGTAAATGAAATAAATATCAGTAAAGCGCTTGAATTAAAAGGTGTTATCAGAATATTCACTGCCAATGACGTGCCCGGTGACCGCTATGTTGGACTAATCATCAGGGACTGGCCATTGATGATAGGCACGGGTGAAACCACCCGCTACATAGGCGATGTGCTGGCCGGTGTGGTTGCCGAAACGGAAGAAATCGCCCGGCAGGCAGCCCAATTGATCGAAGTAACTTACGAAGTGCTTGATCCTGTTACCGATCCGCTTGAAGCGATTAAGTCAGAATCGCCGCTTGTGCATCCCGATCAGGCCAACCTGCTGGAAACCTGCAGGGTCTATCGCGGTGGTGATGCCGGTGAAATCATTGCAGGTTCAGCATTTGTTTCCAAAGGGATTTTCCGGACCCAGCGCATTGAACATGCTTTCCTCGAAACCGAAGGCGCCGTGGCTATGCCTGATGGCGAAGGCCTGCATCTTTATTCCAACGGGCAAGGCATTTATGTTGACCGCAGACAGGTAGCTTCGTTGCTGGGTTTGCCCGAAGAAAAAGTCAGGGTGACACTGGTCGCCACCGGTGGCGGATTTGGTGGCAAAGAAGATATGACCGTTCAGGGACATGCTTCGCTGTTTGCATGGCTATTGAAGAAACCGGTAAAAGTAATCCTCAGCAGAGATGAATCCATCCGGATGCATCCAAAAAGGCATCCTGTTTATATGGATATCACCGTTGGCTGTGATAGGAATGGCAAACTAACCGGATTAAAACTTTATGCTGTGGGCGATACGGGGGCGTATGCTTCAGTAGGTGCCAAAGTGATGGAGAGGGTTGCAGGTCATGCTACCGGAGCCTATCATTTCCCCTGCGTGAACCTCGATGCCCTGACCGTTTACACCAACAACATTCCCAATGGTGCCATGCGGGGTTTCGGAGCCAACCAGATCAATTTTGCCATGGAAGGCTGTATAGATGACCTCTGCAGACAGGGGAGTTTCGACCGCTGGCAATTCCGTTACAACAATGCGCTGACCGAAGGCAAAATGACCGCCACGGGGCAGGTGCTTAAAGGTGGTGTGGGCGTAAAGGCATGCCTTGAAGCTATAAAACCATTCTATGAAAAAGCCCGCATCAAAGGACTTGCCTGCGGCATAAAAAACAGCGGTGTTGGCAATGGCATGGCCGATTTCAGCGATGTGATCATTGAAATTGTTTCTGAAAACAAAGTAAAAATCCACCATGGCTGGACAGAGATGGGACAGGGTGTTCACACGGTTGCCCAACAGGTGCTTTATCAGGAAACGGGAATAAATCCTGAAATTGTGGAGGTTGCTGTAGATTCTCTTGCCGGAATTCCTACCGGGATGACCACCTCGTCAAGGGCAACAGCCCTGCTGGGCAATGCCATTCTGAATGCCTCGGAGCAAATCCGGCAGGACCTGAAAACTCAATCATTAAAAGAACTTGCCGGCAAAATTTACAGGGGAAATTATTCATACAACCTCACCACAAAACCCGGAGCAGACGTAAAGGAAATCATCACCCATTTTGCCTACGGCTATGCCGCACAACTTGTGGTACTTGATGATAAGGGTGAAATTGAAACCGTTCATGCGGCCCACGATGCCGGAAAAATCATGAATCCGCTTATGTTTGAAGGGCAGGTTGAAGGCGCCGTGCACATGGGGCTGGGTTATGCCTTATCGGAAGATTTACCGATGGTTGGCGGGCAACTGGTTTCTGCCAAAATGCGCGATTTGAAAATACTCAGGGCTAAAGATATGCCTGAAGTTGTGGTGCTGGGTGTTGAAGTTAAGGATCCGGTCGGGCCTTATGGCGCCAAAGGATTGGGAGAGATCGGGCTGGTGCCGACTGCTGCAGCCGTGGCAAATGCGATGTGTGATTTTGATGGAAAGCGAAGATTTGAGCTGCCGGTGAGGAAATGTAGAATGAAGAATGAAGAATGAAGAATTACGAATGTCTGCTTGCCTCGTGAGCTTGTCTGCTTGTGCATACAAGCAGGCTTGTTTGAATGCTGCAGGCAGACAGGAGTGTGCGATAACGAGGAATGACGATTGGCAGGACTGAATCTCTTTTTGCAATTTATTTTGTACTTTTGTTAAAATACAAATTGGCATGAACAGTCCTGAAATAAAAGAATTTATCCTTCAGCACAGCAATCTTTTTTGGTACACTCCTGAAGATAAAAAAGAAGAAATCAGCAACGAATATCTGGTGGAAACCATTTTAAATTATGGAGACATGAATGATGTCAGGAAGCTTATAAAAATTGTTGGAATTGAACGCCTGTCTGAGATATTTTATGGCCTGCAGGGACGAAAAATAATGAACTATTATCCCGAGATTTATAACTACTTCTCAATCCTGGTCAAAAAATATGAACATACAGATATTTAATCCAAATCAGGCTCAATTATTGCCTCTTGTAAAGCAATTTAAAAGAGAGTACTACCTTGTGGGTGATACTGCCATCGCCTTGCATATCGGCCACCGCAGATCAATCGATTTCGATCTTTTTAAATACAATCCGATAAAACCCAAAAGTATCATTCAAATAATTTCAGGTTTTGATTGTAAGTACATCGTAACAAGAAGGGTAACCGAACAATTAAATGTGACCATTAATGATGTGAAGTTTACTTTTTATCAATATCCATTTAAAATAAACCCAACTGAAAAACTCGGAGATATTCTCCGTTTGCCGGATCTTTTAGACCTCGCTGCATTGAAAGCTTACGCCTTGGGCCGAAGATCTAAATGGAAAGACTATGTAGATCTCTATTTTATTATCAAAAATCATTTCACAATAAATCAAATTTCGGAAAGGACATCTGAACGCTTTGGTCAGTTGTTTTCCGAAAAACTTTTCAGGGCTCAACTAAGCTATTTTGATGACATCGATTACTCTGAACCAGTGGAATACCTGATCCAACCAGTCTCTGATGAAGAAATTAAAACCTTCCTGATCGACAAAGCCACTGATATCTTTTAAAATTGGCCAATCCCGTTTAAGGCCGTTACAAGATGTGACAATGTCAATGCACAGGAGATGATTGCTAAACCAGTTAGTCCACTTTTCAAATTCTTCAGCAGCAAACAACAGGTCAGCATGCAGAGGGGAGCCGAAGGGCGTCATTCGTAATTAATCTTTTTTCTATGTCAATCTTATTAACTAACGGAACTTACATAGATCCAATAACACTGAAATTCGCTACGACGAACATCCTGGTTGAGGAAGGCGAAGGTGGAAAAATTAGTTTTCTGAAACATATCCCACTTGATAACACCAGCCCTATTCTCGATTGCCAGGGCAAATACATCACCAAATCCTTTGCCAACGGGCATCATCATGTTTATTCAGCGTTGTCAAGGGGTATGGGTGCTCCGCGTAAAAACCCTGAGAATTTTCAGGAGATACTCCAGTACATCTGGTGGACGCTTGACAAAGCTCTTGACCTTGATATGGTCAGGTACAGTGCCCTGGTTACTGCCATGGCCTGCGCAAAAAGCGGGGTTACCTTCGCCATAGACCACCATGCTTCGCCTTTTGCCGTTAAAGGAAGCCTTGAAACCATTGCACAGGCTTTTGATGAAGTGGGTGTAGGCCATCTTCTCTGTTACGAAATAACCGACCGCGACGGCCTGGATATTGCCCGGCAGGGGCTTGAAGAGACCGCAGCCTATCTTTCAAAACAACAGGGCCTGGTTGGCTTGCACGCTTCTTTTACTGTAGGTGATGAAACACTAAAGCAGGCTGTGGAGCTTGCCCGTGAGACAAATTCAGGCATACACATCCATGTGGCTGAAGATAAATCAGATGTGAACCACTGCACTGAAAATTATCATACCTGGGTGGTTGACCGCCTTGCTGAAGCCGGTGTGCTCGACTTTCCGAAAACCATACTGGCACACTGCCTGCACCTTGACGAATACGAGAAAAAACAGATTGAAGCTTCACCTGTCTGGGTGGTGCAGAATATGGAAAGCAACCTGAATAACTCGGTCGGATTTTTCAATTCAAAAGGATTGGGCGAACGCATTATGCTGGGAACCGATGGCATGCACAGCGATATGCTTAAGAGTGCCAAAGCGGCTTTCTTTGCCGGACATAATTATGATAACATTGATTATGCTGAAACCTGGCGCCGTTTCAGGAATGTGCATAACTATCTGAAATCGAACGATTTCAAAAGCGATGGCGACAATAACCTGGTTGTATTGGATTATGATACACCTACACCCTTCAACAGCAGCAATTTCTTGGGACATTTCCTTTTCGGACTGGAGGCGGCGCATGTTCAGCATGTCATTGCTAATGGAAAACTTATTCTAAAAAACAGAAAAATCACCAGAGTGAACGAACAAAAGGTACTCGAAGATGCCAGGGTACAGGCTGAGCGGTTATGGTTGAAAATGCAACTTTAATAAAGTTTTCTAAATCTTAACATAATTGAACTGGAAAAATCCAGGTATTGATGTATTCCGGCATTATAAATATCCGTTCGGTGGAGGGGTATTGCATATGAAACTTCCACTGATGAAAAATACTGACCGAAACAAGCAGAAAAAAAATTTACCCTTGACATTGACGTATGAATAATGTAATTTTGTACGTAAATAAGAACGATATGGAAACTAAATTGACATTAAGGTTAAATAAAAGGGTTATAGACAGGGCTAAGGATTATGCTCACAGTCATAATATCAGCCTTTCGAAAATTATTGAGTCTTATCTGGAAGCTTTAACCAGGCAGAAATCAGTAGCGACAGAAATTACACCTCTGGTGGAAAGCCTCAGTGGGGTTATCCATCTTGATGAGAACTTTGACTATAGAATGGACTATTCCAACTACCTTAAAGAAAAGTACAATTGAAAAATCTACTGATAGATACAAACATCATCATAGACCTTCTTGCGAAAAGAGAACCATTCTATGATGAAGCTGCTATGCTATTCACACTGGCTGACAGGCAACAGATATGTTTAAGTGTTTCTGCGCTTTCTTTTGCCAATACAAACTATATTCTTTCACAATCTAAAAAGCCCGAAGAATCAAAACTTATTCTTCGGAAACTAAGGTTGATAGTGCAGGTTTTAAGCCTTGACGAGAAAATCGTTGGACTTTCGCTTAACGACAATGACTTCAGGGATTTTGAAGACGCTTTACAATATTTCACCGCAATAGAGAATGAAATTGATGCCATTATCACCAGAAACCTGAAAGACTTTCAAAAATCTAAGTTGCCGGTTATGACGGCCTCCCAATTCCTGAAAAGTATCAAATAACTGAATGAATGCTTAGGCAGGCATGCTTAAAAAAAAAATTTACCGGACTATTGTGTTAATAAATGCAGATGTAAATATAAATTTTAATGGAAATTAACCTTTTACAATGGATTGGCTACCTGGCTTCGGTCATTATTGCTGCTTCCATGACCATGAACTCCATCCTGAAATTCAGGTGGATCAACCTGGCTGGTGCGTTAACTTTTTCTACTTACGGCTTTCTGATAGGGGCTCTGCCGGTTGGCTTTCTGAACGCATTTATTGCTTTGGTAGATATATACTACCTCTATACCATTTACGCAAAAAAGGAGGTTTTTGAAATTCTTGAAGTCAGGGCCGAAAATCGCTACCTCATCCGTTTTCTTCAGTTTTACGATAAAGATATTCAGAAGTTTTTTCCCGGATTCAGCTATAAGCCCGAAATGAACACCATCAGCTTCTTCGTTCTCCGAGATATGGCCGTAGCCGGGATTTTCCTGGCACACCGGAAGGATGAACACTGCCTTTCCGTCGGGCTCGACTATGTCCTACCCGAATACCGCGATTTTAAAAATGGTAAATTCATATACCTCCGGCTTCGCGATCGTTTTATCAATGAGGGTTTTAAAAAAGTGATCACTGAAGGAAGAAGTGAGAAGTATTCGACCTATCTGAAAAAATTTGGTTTTTCAATAAATACTGATGGATTGTTCGAGAAAACACTTGAAAAAAGTTAGCCCCGATAAGAATCCGGAAAGATAAACACAGGCAACAAAGATTTCGACATGGGTGCAACGTTGATTATAAAAGGGACAATTCAAACATCAAATAAAATTATAAAAGCCGATGTTGCCATCAGAAATGGAAAAATTACGGAAATTGGCCAGATTAGTCCTTCTCAATATTCTGATTACCAAATTATTGATGCAACCGGCAAGCTGATTTTCCCCGGCGGCATCGATCCCCATGTCCATTTTGCTCTGCCAACACCGGCAGGCCCTTCATGCGATGATTTCCTGAGCGGTAGCAGGGCAGCCATTGCAGGTGGAACTACCTTTTTTATGGATTTTGTGACCCCCGGCCGCAGGCAAGCACTCAAAGAAGCATTACGGCTCAGGCAGGAAGAAGCAAAGCGAAGTTTATTGGAATGCAGACTTCATATGGGCATTACCTGGTACGATGATACCATTCCCGCTCAGATGAAATGGTGTGTTAATGAGGCTGGAGTTAAATCTTTCAAAGCGTATCTGGCTTACAAAGGAAGTATCGGCATTGAATATAAGGAACTTGAAAAAGTAATGGAAACCGCAGCCGGTCTGGGTGCTATTGTTCTGGTTCACTGCGAGGAAGGCGACCTGATCCTTGAGAAGCAGCAGGAGTTTCTGACACAAGGCAAAACCGCACCGCTTTATCATGCCCTATCGCGCCCTGCAGAAACTGAAGCTGAATCGGTGAGAAAACTTATAGACCTTTGCAGAAAAACCGGTTGCAGCACCTACATTGTTCATACTTCAGCAGCAACATCGCTGGAATACATCCGGCAAGGGAAAAAGGAAGGCCTGCCGCTCTATTGCGAAACCTGTCCGCAATATCTGCTGCTCGATGAAAGTGTTTATCAACAGCCACTGCCTTGCTCCCTCAAATATGTAATTAGTCCGCCCATTCGAAGTAAAACCGACCAGGAAGCACTCTGGGCCGCCATTCAGGACGGAACGGTAGATGTACTTTCAACCGATCACTGCCCTTTCAACACTTTTGGACAGAAGGACCAGGGCATTCACGACTTTACGAAAATTCCCAATGGCACCGGAGGAGTGCAACACAGGCTGGCTTTGCTATACACCTTTGGCGTGCTTACCGGAAAAATCAGCCTTCAGCAGTTTGTTGCGCTTACATCAGGCAATGCCGCAAAAATTTTTGGCCTTTATCCCCAAAAAGGTGAAATAGCCGTTGGCTCTGATGCCGATCTGGTGATCTGGGACCCGGCCAGTAAATCCGTAATATCGTCAAAAACCAATGTTCAAACGGGTGATGAGGATATTTATGAGGGGATAAATATCCAGGGAAAGCCGGGCATGACGATGGTTGGTGGCAGTAATGCAGAATAACTCCAATTATGGAAAGCAGGGTGCTCAGTTTACCCGACTGAGGCAGATATGATGCGTACCAGCAACCCGGAAAGAGAAATGTATCAGAGCGCCACCCTGTTGATGCCGGATCTGAACAAATGCTCCAGCATTGCGGCCGGATTTTGGAATTTATTGTTGAAAATCATCGCAGCAATAATGTAAGGCTTATATCCAGCTTCTTTGTAGGTTTCGATCCGATAGCGCTCAAAAACAGTGGCAGCGACTTCACCGGCCACACAGGATACATCCGAAATATCGGCCGGCAAGCAGTGCATGTATAAGGCATTTCCACCTTTGGTCAGTTTCATTTTTTCTTCGGTACATTCCCAATCCTTAAATCGGGCATTGTTAGCCAGGCATTCCTGCTCAAGTGATTTCAGTCCGTCTTTGTCGCTTTTTTTCAGCAGGTCGGTGCGGCGCTGCATTACGGCAAAAGGTGCCCAGCTTTTCGGATAAACAATATCCGCATTTTTAAAGGCTTCATTCATACTGTTCACCACCCTGAATTTGCCACCGGAGGCAGCGGCCTGTTTACCTGCCATTTCCACGACTTCCGGAATTAAGGTATATCCTTCCGGGTAAGCCAGATCAACCTCCATCCCAAAACGGGTCATGAGGCCGATGATGCCCTGAGGTACCGAAAGCGGTTTCCCGTAACTCGGCGAATAAGCCCAGGTCATGGCTATTTTTTTGCCCTTAAGGTTTTCAAGACCACCATAGTAATTGACCAGGTGCATCAGGTCGGCCATGGATTGGGTCGGATGGTCGATATCGCACTGCAGGTTTACAATACCGGGCCTTTGTGGCAACACGCCATGTTTAAAGCCATCATCAAGTGCATCGCCGACCTCCTTCATATAGGTATGGCCTTCTCCCAGAAACATATCGTCACGAATACCAATGACATCGGTCAGGAAACTGATCATGTTGGCTGTTTCGCGAACGGTTTCACCATGGGCAATCTGCGATTTGGTCTCGTCAAGATCCTGAACTTCAAGCCCCAGCAGGTTGCAGGCCGATGCAAAGGAAAAACGGGTACGGGTAGAATTGTCCCTGAAGTTGGAGATGGCAAGACCCGAATCAAATACCTTAGCTGAAATATTATGATCACGCAGGTATTTCAGCGCCTCAGCCACCAGCAGGGTCTGCTTCAGTTCGTCTTCGGTTTTTTCCCAGGTTAGCAAAAAGTCCTTAGCAAAAAGCCCAAACTTAAGTTTTTTGAGTTCTTCGATCAGTTGGTTGAATGAGTTCATTGGTTTTTGTTTTTGATGTTCTTTCGTGTCTCGCGCAATTACGCAAACCAGCCTGCCGGCTGGCAGGGACGCAATGGTTATTTGACTTTTTGGAAAAGAACCAATCCGTCTGTATTTTCAGCATTTAAAAATATCTTTGCGTCCCTACCTGCCGTCGGGCGTCCCTGCCAGCCGGCAGGCTGGTTTGCGCGATTCTTTTTTTTGCTTAAAGGAGGTACGCATACGCCGCATAAAATGCTGCCGCCGCTTCCAGATCATCAATCCGCACTTTTTCGTTTGGGGCATGGGCCATCACTTCATTGCCCGGGCCGAAGCCAATGATGGGGATGCCATAATAGCCGTTAATGGTTACCCCATTGGTCGAGAAAGTCCATTTATCGACAATGGGATTTTTTCCAAAAAGTCTGGTAAATGCTTCAACACCAGTAGTTACTGCCTTGTGTTCAGCCGGAATTTTCCAGGTTGGATAATACTTCTCCATGCCATATTTAAGCCCGGTATAGGCGACCTCATCGTAGTGCAGCACTTCAACCGAAGCATCCATATCCTTGATAATATCCTGAATTTCAGCCACTGCCGATTCTTTGGTTTCGCCCCAGGTTAAGCGACGGTCGAGGTGTAATTGGGCATAATCGGCCACTGCACATAAAGAAGGGCTGCCCGATTTTATTTCAGAAATGGTGATACTGCCTTTGCCCAGAAATTCATCAAAAGGAAGGTGTTCGTTAAGTTTTTCTACTTCAAGGGCTGCACGGGCTGCTGCATAAATGGCATTCTTTCCGCGTTCAGGGGCACTTCCGTGACAGGAAATACCATTAAATCTAACCAGAATTTCCATCCTGCCACGGTGACCACGGTAAATATTGAGGTTGGTAGGCTCTGTGCTGATGGCAAAATCGGGGAGGATGCCCTCTTCCTCCACCAGATACTTCCAGCAAAGTCCATCGCAATCTTCTTCCATCACGCTTCCCACCACCAATATGGTAAGGTCGCGGTTAAAGCCCAATTCTTTGAGTATTCTGCCGCTGGTAACTGCGGCGGCCGGACCACCTTTCTGATCAACGGTGCCACGTCCATGTACAAATCCATCTTTAATTTCGCCACTGAAGGGATCAAATGACCAGTTGGCAGCATTGCCGACATCGACCGTATCCATGTGCCCATCGATGGCAAGAATGCGCTTTCCATTGCCGATGCGGCCAATCACATTGCCCAGGCCATCAATCCGTACTTCGTCAAAGCCGGCTTCTTTCATTTGCCGCTTGAGTTCAAGCTGAACCTCCTTTTCATTCATGCTGGTAGACTTGATCTGTACCAGCTTTGAAAGGTTTTGAGCGGTGTAATTCCGGTACTTATGGGAAAGGGCATTGATTTTTTCAAATATTTCAGTCATATTATCAGGTAATGGAAAGTGTCATTTTATAAAGGAACGAGGATTGCATCATTAATAAGAAGCTTCATCCAACCTTCTCCATTTTCATTTTTTCAATGCTCATCAACACCACTTCTGCCGTGGCCGGCAGCGAAAAATCCGGTTCAAATTCATGATGACCGACTGCCGAAATGGCATCCTTGATGGCCAGCCACACCGAGAAAGCAAGCATAAAGGGAGGTTCACCCACGGCTTTGCTTTTGCGGATGGTGCCTTCGTTGGGATAATCGCGAAGCAAATCTACATTAAACACCAGCGGAATTTCGTTAATGGTCGGTATTTTGTATGTGTCAGGGGAATGTGTAAGTAGCCGGCCTTTGATGTCCCATCTGATCTCTTCGGTGGTTACCCAGCCAACTCCCTGTATAAAACCACCTTCGATCTGTCCGATGTCAATATCTTCATTCAAAGAATCGCCCACATCATGCAAAATATCGGTTCTCAGCAATTTATATTCGCCGGTCAGCACATCCACCTGTACTTCAGATACTGCCATACCGTATGCATAATAATAAAACGGATTGCCTTTACCGGTTTCCCGGTCAAAATAAATTCCGGGTGTTTTATAGAAGCCGGTTGAGCTGAGGCTAACCTGGTTGAGGTAAGCAGATTGAATCAGGTCGCCAAAAGCAATGCTCACATCAGAGTAACTATCTATGTAAATCCTGTTGTCCTTAAAGCATATATTGCCATGATGAACATCAGTGACTCCGGCTTTTGCCAATTCAGCTTTTGCAACCGGAACCAGCCTTTCTTTAAGAGTGTCAATGGCATTTTTTACAGCCATCCCATTCAGGTCGCTGCCCGATGAAGCTGCAGTAGCCGAGGTATTGGGTATTTTTGAAGTATTTGTGGCAGTGACTTTTACGAATTCGGGGGAGACACCCAGTTCGGAAGCAGCTACACCAAGAATCTTAGTGTAAAGCCCCTGGCCCATTTCGGTACCACCATGGTTTACCTGAACAGTGCCGTCCTGATAAATATTTACCAAAGCCCCGGCCTGATTGAGGAACGCTGTGGTAAACGAGATGCCGAATTTTATCGGTGTCAGTGCCAGCCCACGTTTCTGATACTTATTCTCCTGGTTGAAGCTGTTTATTTCTTTCCGCAATGCATAAAATCCTGATGATTCGATCAACCGGTCAGACATCACATGCAGCCGGTTGTTTTCGACCAGCTTTCCGTAAGGAGTCTGATTGCTTTCTCCGATGCCGTAAAAATTGAGTTTTCTGACCTCTGTGGCATCCATCTTCAGGAAGCGGGCAATCCGGTCGATGGCATTTTCGATCACCGCCATGCCCTGAGGCCCTCCAAAACCGCGGAAAGCTGTATTTGAAGGGAAGTTGGTTCTGAATACCTTGCCGGTTATACTGATATCCGGGATATAATAGGCATTCTCAGCGTGAAACATTGCCCTTTCGAGAATGGCCCGGCTGAGGTCGGTGGAAGAACCGGCATCGCTGTTCAGTTCAACCTTGTATGCCAGTATTTTTCCGTTCTCATCAAAACCAATGCTGTATTTTGACAGAAAACGATGCCGCTTGCCGGTAATTTTCTGGTCATCGTCGCGGAACAAGTGGATTTTAACCGGCCTTTTTGTTGTATTGGCAAGCAAAGCCGCCCAGGCTGCCACATGATTTGCCTGTGTTTCCTTGCCTCCAAAGGCACCACCCATTCGCCTTACTTCAACATCTACCTCATTTTTGGCTAATCCGAGTATTTCAGCAACAATGGCCTGTGTTTCAGCCGGATTCTGACTTGAAGCATAAACCAGCATTTCATTCCCTTCGCCGGGAACAGCCAGTGCCGACTGGGTTTCGAGGTACCAGTGCTCCTGGGCCCCTGTCTCCAATTCACCCTCAAAGGTAAAGGGCGATTTTTTTAACGCTTCATCTGCATTGCCATTGACGATGTAACGGGGAGGTGCAATCAACTGCTCTTTTTGAATGGCTTCCCTGAGCGAAAGAATGGCATCTAACTCTTCTATCTCAATCCTGATAAGCCTTTCAGCTTTAATGGCAATTTCTTCGGTTTCGGCGGCAATCAACAATATGGCCTGACCGATGAAAACAACCTCCTTTTCAGCCAGACACGGTTCGTCGTGTATCACCAGCCCCATCTGGTTGGCACCAGGAATGTCCCCGGCAGAAATAATGGCCGCCACGCCCTTCACTTTCAAAGCTTCTGAAAAGTCGATTGATTTTATCAATCCATGGGCAACCGGACTGTAAACCACCCGACCGGTTAATTGCAAAGGGCTGACATCCATATCGTTTACATAAACCGATTGTCCGGTTACATGCTTTATCGCGCTGTCGTGTTTGAGGTTTTCGGTTTTCATAGCGATAGCCCTTTCGAATCTTCAAAGAATTTCAACAACAGGTTACGGGCAACCAGGCATCGGTAATCGGCATGGGCACGGGCATCGCTCAGTGGAGTAAATTCGTGGTATAGCTTTTCCATGGCCTCAAACACAGTGTCTTCGGCCCAGGGCTTTCCCTTCAGAAATAATTCAGTTTTTGTGGCTCTTGCAGGCTGTGCGGCCATTCCACCAAAAGCCAGTACAATGTCATCAACATTGCCGTTTACCGTTAAAAGCGAAAACCCTGCACTGACCGTTGAAATGTCAAGGTCTTTGCGCCTGGATACTTTGTAAGACCTGATGATTCTGTTAGCCGGAGGCTTTGAAATAACAATTTCCGTGATCATTTCATCCGTTTTCAGGTCTGTGGTGCGGTAACCGGTAATAAAATCCTCAATTCTGCAGAATCTTACTCCGGTTATTGATTGTAATTTTAAATTGGCTTTATATGCCATCAAAAGGGGTAAAGTATCTCCAATGGGCGATGCTGAGCCTATGTTTCCGCCAATGGTAGCCAGGTTTCGGATCTGCAGTGAACCAAAAATCTTAAGCATTTTATAGAGTGCCGGCAGCCTGGATGCTGAGAAATGAAGCAACCGCTCCATGTTAACACCAGCGCCAATCCTGAATGTATCTTTATGTTCTTCCATTGTTTTAAGATCATCAACATCGCTGATGTCTATGATCTTTTCCAGAAGTTCCTTCTTTTTTGTCTGGCGCAAGGCCACATCGGTGGAACCGCCGGTAATCAGGGCGTCGGGGTGTTTGCGCCTGAATTCCAGTGCATCTGTCAGCGTAAAAGGCTTGTAGTAATGTTGCGTTGAGGTATGAATTTCAATATGTGTTTTATGTATATTAAGACTGTCGAGTGACTTGAGTGTTTCGGTTTCAGCGGTAGAGAATTTATCGACTCCATGAAAGACACAGGCTCCGGAAGCGGCATCGGCGATTGGCCGGTAACCGGTGCAGCGGCAAAGGTTTCCGGTGAGTGCATCTTTAATAACTTCCGATGATGGTTGATGCTGATTTTTGTATAGCCCGAAAAGTGACATCACGATGCCCGGGGTACAGTACCCGCACTGGCTGCCGTTCTGATCGACCATCGCCTGCTGCACAGGGTGAAGTTCATTGCCATTGGCAAGATGTTCAACTGTGATAAGCTGTTTTCCGTGCAGCATAGGAAGGAAAACCAGGCAACTGTCAACGGTTTTGTAAACCAGTTTCCTATTCTGATTTTCAGCAATTACCACTGTACATGCCCCGCAATCCCCTTCGGCACAACCTTCCTTCACGCCCTTGTGAAAAGGTAAAGACCTAAGGTAATTCAATACGGTTGTGGTGGGCTTTAATTCAGGATGGTCTCTGAAATCAAGTTCAACCAACCGTTCGTTAAGCAAAAACCTTATAACTTGCTTTGAAGCGTTCATGCTTTCTTTAGCTTATTTTTTACATCTATCAATTTTGCCACTATACTGATGGCGATTTCAGCGGGTGTTTCAGCTTCAAACGGAATACCAATCGGCATATCAATTCTGTCGAGAATATCATTGGTCAGGATACCGTTTTCAATGGCGTGTTTACTGATTTCTGTAACTTTTCTCCGGCTGCCGATCATTCCGAGATAAGCTAAATCCCTGACAGCCAGTAGGTGGAGAAGTTTTTCATCAAACTCATGCTGATGGGTGACAATCACAGAATAGGTATTGGCTGAAAATTCAATTTCTTCAAGTGCTTTAAAATAATCGATACACCGGGTTTCTACTCCGGTTAAACTCCAGTTATCGAAAATTCCTTCACGCGGGTCAATGACAAGGGTATGGAATCCCAAACCGGCAGCATATCCGGCCAAAGCCTTGCCTATGTGGCCACCACCAAAAATATAAAGCTTTGGCAGACTTCCGATTGGTTCAAAATAAACCTCCATAGTCCCGCCACATTGCATCTTCAGGTCATCATACAGTTCAAAATGCCTGCTAAAGGCTATGCCCTTTTCAATAATCTGCCTGGCATCCTGAATTACCTGGAGCTCAATCGCTCCGCCTCCTACAGTACCTTTTATAGAGCCATCTTTATAAACCAGCATTTTAGAACCGGCTTTACGGGGAGTAGATCCGGTTGAAGAAGTAACAATGCACAAAACCGCAGGAATCTGTTCCGTATTAATTCTGTTCAAATCATCAATTAATTCAAGCATAGCATTGTTATTAGAAAGGCTAAGATAAGAAAAACTTCAGTAATATAAACAGGCATTGTTGTGTTTAAATAATCACCCCTGGCGATGTATCTATCTCCAACGCTACAGTTGATCCCATTGTCCCAACTGCTTTATGCTCATTTTCCACCTACCCACTTCAGTGTAATCAGAACAATTTGTAGAAGATTCTTATTCCGGTAACTAATGCAACAATAAGGTAATTCCCAAATCAGCTCATCATCACATCTTCATATCCACATACTCCGTCAACTTTCCCAGCATATTCACATAACTGCCGAATTCGTTGTCGTACCAGCCAAAGATTTTTGCATGGCACACAGGAATCATAACATCCTGAGTGAGTTCAACGCCGAAGCTTTTTAGAAGACTCTGGTTAATGGTCATAAAACCGGTGCGGGTGTGGGTTTCAACGCCTTCGATCACCACGGCAGCCCTGCGTCCGATAATATCGGCAGATACATTTTGTTTTTCACTGAATTCGAGCATTCCGGCAAGCGGTCCTTCTGCAGCCTGTTTGTACAATTGGTTTAGGAATTCCCGGGTTACTACAGGTTCGCCAATTTCGTTGAGGGGCGAGTGGAAGGTAATGTTAAGGATGATAAGGCTGGCAGTATTGGTGGGGATACGGACTGAGTCGGCCATAAAACCGATTTTCTGCACTTCGGGCAATATTTTCTCAAGGGCTTTGGCAGCTCCGGTTGAGGTAATGATGATGTTGTTGAATACCGAACGGCTTTTGCGCAAATCGGAAGTTCCTGCCGAAGGCACAGCATCCAGAATACTCTGTGTACTGGTGCTGGCATGTATGGTCGACATGGAGGCCGTGAGAATATTCGAGGTTTCGGGCGTTTCGAGCAGGGTCTTGATCATGTGCGAAAGTCCGGTGGTGGTGCAGCTTGCAGCAGAAAGTATATGATGCTTGTTCACATCAAAATCGAGGTGATTGATGCCGTAAACCATCATGGAGGAGTCGGCGGGCAGTTTCAGGGTTGAATCTTTGATTTTAAAAGGTGCGCTGGCGATCACTTTTTCGGCACCTGCTTCGAGGTGGCCACGGAGGCTGCCACGCGGACTATCGGCAGGCAGGGTAGGGTCGAGGAAGGCACCGGTACAATCGACCACCAGCCTTACGTTGTGTTCTGCCCAGTTGATTTCGCGGGGGTTGCGCGCCTGTTGCAGAAACTGAACCGGCATTCCGTCAATTTCCAGCAGGCTCTTTGTGCTGTCGATGATCCTGATCTCGCATTTTTTACCTGAATGGCCGTAGAGGAAATTAGTTAGAGAGCCATAGGTAGAATCATTTTCTATGTTGTGCATGAGGGCTTCGGTGTTTTTACCCACTCCGCGACCGACATTCACCACAATGCCACCAAAATGGCGGGTAAGCAAATGATTCCACAGAGTAAGTTTTCCGATTCTGCCCGATCCGTTAATACCAAGCAGGTTTTTGCCTTTCACTTTTTCCATCATTCAAGAGTTTTATTTGATTTTTATTGATTATTTAATTTTGTATATAACTGATTATCAAATTAATGCAGATTCTTCTTTTTTTAGAATTTATTGGGTAAACATACTGAGTAATAAACAAATGGCAAAGGCTAATGTTCTTTTTGTTGAGAAGCGACACAAGCGAACTAAGCGAATTAAGCGAAATTCCCACATTATTCATTTTTCATTAGTTACTATTTATTACCCAATTTCTGCCAGTTTTACCGGATAATTTCCTGCATAAATATTACCCAGGTTGCCGTCGATGGCAATTTTATCGCCCGGAACAAGTTTTCTGCCGTTGATGGTGCAGGTTTTTTCTTTTTCATTGACAATCAGTTCGGTACAGTTGACCACACAGGTTTTGTCGAGGCGCACAGCGGTAACTGCGGCATGTGAGGTGGCGCCACCACGGGCGGTGATCAGTCCGTCGCATTCGAAAATCATTCCTATATCGTCAGGCACAGTGTCGGGCCTTACGAGGATTCTGAAGTCGGCTCCGTTGGTGTATGTTTGGAGGTCTTTCATATCGAAAGCCAGCACGCCGTTAAGCACACCTTTTCCGAGGCCGATTCCCCGTCCGAGCAAATCGAGTTCTGAAGTCTTGCAATCGAAAACAAAGCTAAGGTCGGGTTTGCGAATGTCCTGGTCACGGGTTTGCAGAATGTACAAATCCTCGGGATTTTCACTTTCGAAAGTAAACTCTATCTCCTGGTGGCTAAATCCGTGGGTTTCGGTGAGGTCAACGGCGATTTTCATCAGCTTGTCGTAAATTTCGGGGAACATCTGTTGAAGTGAATCCCCCTTATCGCCAAACATATTTTTGCGTTGCCTTTCGGTAACCGGCCATGGATGTACCAGTCCGGCCACGATATCTTCGCCCTGACTGCAGAGGGTAAAATCTCCGTAAAGCTGAATGCCTGCCAATTCAAGATCGGGAGCATGGGTAAACATAACGCCGGTGCCGGATGTCCGGTGCAGGTTCCCCAAAACCATTTTCTGCACAATGATGGCAGTTCCCCATTCATCGGCAATCTGCAGGTATTCCCGGTAAACCTTCGCCCTTTCACTGTCCCACGATTGCAATACATTGAAGATAACCTGTTTGAGTTGCTGAAAGGGCTCGTCCTTGAAATGGATGTTGTGGCTAAGAAGTATATTTTTGTAGGCAAGTGCCATTTCGCGCATCTGGGCGGGCGAGAAGTCTATCTTCTGACCGATACCATAGCGTTGTTTAAAATCAATCATTACCTGGTCGAACTCATCGCGCAGCACACCAAAGGCCATGCCCCAGCTCTGTAGAAAACGGCGGAAACAATCCCAGGATGTCCATCCGAAATTGGGCTGTTTGCTAAGCGCTTCCACAATCTGATCGTTCAGTCCCACATTGAGGTAGGTATTCATGGCACCCGGCATGGAGATGGCTGTTCCTGAGCGCACCGATAACAACAAAGGGTTTTTGGGATTGCCGAATTGCTGGCCGGTAACCTTCTCAAGGTTGGCAATTTGTCGCCTTAGCATCAGGTCGAGTTCTTTTTCAATAACAGGATTTTGGAGGATAGCCTCCTGCCGCCTGAAAATTTCGGTTGTCAGCACAAAACCAGGTGGTATTGGAAAATCAAGCAGCGATAGTTTTTTCAGGAAGTAGGCTTTAGAACCCAGAAAAATCTGGTTGTCCATTTCCGGACTTTCGCGGTTGAGCGGCGAAATCACCAGATCGGTGTTGTAAGACATGATGCTGCGTATGGTCTCTTCGGGATAATTGTCGACCATTTGCCTGAAAGAACCGAGAATGCGTACCAGGAACCCATCGAGTGCCTGCACGAGGAAAGCGGAGGAGAGCATTTCACGGTAGAATTGCTCCGACATCTTTACCATAAACTGTTTTCCATCATTACCATCGGTTTTTATCTCTTCCTGGAAAATCTGTGGAATGGCTAGTTTTAGCTGGCTGTCGTACACCCTGAAAAAATATTTGTTGATGATCTCGCGCACGCTGGAGAGCATAAACTGCAGAATGTTGATGTACTGACCCACTGAAAAGCTGGCCGAATTCAGGCTGAAGCGAAACATCTTCAGGTTAGAGTTGAAGCCCTGGTCGCTCACACCATCGATTTCGAGGCCCTGTCTGAAGAGCTCAAGTACCACGTGAATACGCCTGAGGGTTTTGGCGGTGATGTAATCGAGGTTAATGCTGGCAATGAGTTGTTCCATCAAGCTGACTGCCACTTTTTCGAGCCTGAAAATCAAACCCATGGCTTCGAATTTGGGCTCGCGATACTTTCCGTACATACTGGGTATGCCAATGGCGATGTGGCGTTTGTGGTAAATGTCTTCCCAGCCTTCGGTTTTTTCCTCACTCATGATGATGGCGTTAAGCTTCCTCATGAAAATGTACACCTGCCGTAGCGCCCGGTCAGAGGCCGAACGGTCGAGCAATTGAAGCAGTCCATCAATGTCGTTTTGGCTAAAAAAGCTGAATTTCCGCAACAGGAAGCCCAGATTCACGGTATTGAATGAATATTTTTCCTTCAGTAGTTCAAGCAATCTGAAGATCGAATACAGCCTTTGTTTGTCAAGGGCGTTGTCGTCGGCCAGGCCATCGAGTGATTTTTTTATTTTTTCGGAATGCATGCTCATCAGGGCATCGGGCATGCAATTGTGAGTCTGGCAAAGTTGGTGCATCAGGCTGTTTATTCCGGTGAACCAGCGCGAGTCGGATGAAAGCCAGTGTTTTACATCGGTGGGCAGCAGCTTGTCGAGGGCGGCGGTATTTCCGTCGTACCAGTAAAGAATAATGTTCCGGGCCAGATCAATGTGGGTATTGTTGCTTTCGGTATGAATCTGTTTTCTCAGGAAGTGGATCAGGCGGTCGTTTCGGTGCGACAGTTCGTCCATAACAGTAGTAACTTCACGAAGCTCGCCCTCGGCACCAATTTCGTTGAAATACACCGGAAAAAGCCTTGCAAGTTGTTTGATGTGCTTGAAAATGGGTTTGATGTCGGAATTCAGCAATGAGGTTACATCCCGCTGAAACAGATCGGTATCGGCCACAAAAACGCCTCCCAGCCGCAGTTGTATGATGAGTGAAGAAAGCAGATCTCTGAAGGTTAGGGGAGAGTATTCGATCAACTCCATCCAGACCCTGATGTTTTTTATATGATATTCATTTACTGTGAGTTGCCAGTCATCGCTGATGTATACGACCCCGGGAGCAATAAAGCCAAAGCGAAGCAGAAGTTTTTCGAAGTGCGAAATGTGGTAATCATTTTCGGTCCTGAAAATCTCTTTTCCAAGCGTTAGAATGCAATCGAGCACAGTTCCAGGATTGCTGATTTTCAGGTCATTGAACAGCCTGAAAATATTGTCTAGAAAGCCGAACACCTCATCCGACGAGAGCTCATTTTTGATGTTACGGAGTAGGCTGTTAAAGTCGCGCAGCAGCAATTCTTTCTGATTTTGCATGCCCTCAAGGTGCAGCAGGTACAGCAGGTAATAAAATTTCTCATGAAATCGTTCGAATCCATGATGCAGTTGCCTGATGTGCAGAGAAATATCGTTGAAACCGGGGATTTCGAGCAGCTCCCTGGCTGATTCGGCTTTGTTTATTTGTTGAATGATATTTTTAAAATATTCCTGGCCGATCTGGCTGAGTTTTTCACGGCTCACGGCACTGAAAAGTTTGCGGCGTTCGGCAAGCCACTGTTCAATATGTGTGGTATTGTGCCAGTAATCAGCAGTTGAAATCAATGTTTTACGGGTGATTTCAAGCGCTTCTCCGGCGATAAGATCAGGCCATTGAGCATTGCAGAACACCCGTTGCATGAAAGTTGAGTTATGAATCATGGCATGAGGATGGAGCTCAATGGCTTGATTCAGAAGTCCGATAAGGTTTTGTAGTGTGGTTTGGGTGTCATTTTCCGATTGCAGTAACTTTTCGGCCAGTTCGAGCAAGGTGTGAACGATGTCGCTGCTAAGCCCAGTGGCCAAAGGGCGACCCAACAACTCTCTGTAGAACCCAAGTATCTGATTCCATGCAAAATCCGATTCGGTATGTTTGTCATAAAACCAGAAATCGCCAAGGCAGATATTGCGGAGGTGTCCAATCACATAGCCGCTGTTTGAATAGGGATGGTTAAATTCAGTAAGGCATTCGGTGGCGCGGTTGTGTATGCTGTAATAGGCTGAAGATAAGTCGATAAACCTCTGATGGTTGGCAGGAATCTCAATCTTTCCGGTACGTGTTTCCTGCAGGTTGGCAGTCAGGGCATCCGATTTCAGCGTGTTCTTCTGATCCATTGATGGGCAATTTTCCGCTAAATTAGGAATTATACCAAAGTGAATTTACTTGGAAGCCGTTTTCGTCTCTTTTCATTTTTTCAAAGGCATACGCAGAACAGCCACTCAGACTGCAGGATTTTCACCTTTCAATTTTTAAATTCTTTAATCAGTATGAAAACACGACTCGTCCCGGCCACAGACGGGATAACAAATTAACTAATAAACGCATCAACTAAACCTTTATCCCAATCATGTGTTAATGTTACACCAAAACCGAAATGAAAAAACAGAATATAAAAACGGCTTATTATATCGGCTGTTTTATCTCCGGTTGTAACTCATAACAAACTAAATCAAATACTTGTTGATGAAAACAAAACTCGAACTACAAAAAGTAAAAGTACTGCGTCAGCGCGAAATCTCTCCCGGAGTATTTGTGTTGTCATTTCCACGCATCTGGGATTTTACCGCCGGACAGGTTATTGGTCTAAGCGCCCGCGAAACCGACGATTCACGTCTTTATAGTATTGCAAGCGGCGAGCTCGATGATGAAGTGGATATTCTTTATAACATTAACCCCGAAGGCCGTCTCACCCCATGGATGTCGCGACTGAACACTGCCGATACCCTTTGGGTCAGCAAACCTTTCGGGTCATTTTTCAGCACACCGGGACCGGGCTGGTGGATAGCTTCGGGTACAGGAATCGCGCCCTTTAGTGCCATGTTTCGCACCGGACTTGCAGCCGGAAAGAAGTTGCTGCACGGTGGCCGAGATCTCAAATCGTTTTATTTTGAGGAAGATTTTTTACCTGCATTGGCCGATAAATATGTCAGATGCTGCTCACGTCAGGAAGGAGAAGGAATATACAAGGGCCGCCTTACCCAATACCTGAACGAATGCGAATCGCTCCCCTCAGATGAAAAATACTATCTTTGCGGCAGTGCCGAAATGGTGGTTGAAGTGCGCGATATTCTCATTGGGAGAGGCATTCCTTTCGACAACATCATCTCTGAAATCTATTTTTAAGTACCCGCATGCAAAAAGAACCCCTTTTCGGGAAAACGCTGGATGAACTGAAGCAAATTGCCGCGGAATTGGAACTTCCGGCTTACACCAGCGGACAGATTGCTTACTGGCTTTACAAAACCGATGTGGATTCCTTTGATGGAATGACCAACGTCTCGAAAAAAGTACGCAGCCTGCTAGCAGAAAATTATAGTTTTGGTGTAAAAGCCCCGGCAAAGGTGAATGAATCGGCCGATGGGACAAAAAAATATCTGTTCACTACCGGAGCTGGTAAGTTTGTGGAAGCAGCCTACATTCCCGATGGCAAACGACATACACTCTGCGTTTCATCGCAGGTGGGATGCAAAATGGGTTGCCTTTTCTGCATGACCGGAAAACAGGGGTTTCAGGGACACCTGACCGCCGGAGAAATTCTCAATCAGCTTCGCAGTATTCCTGAAAGCAAAACCATTACCAACATCGTTTATATGGGAATGGGAGAGCCTTTTGATAACCTGGAACAGGTGATGAAAAGCCTTGAAATTGTCACTGCTGAATATGGTTTTGCCATTAGTGTGCGAAAAGTTACCGTATCAACCATCGGTATTGTACCGGCCATGCGCGTTTTTCTTGAACAAAGTAAGTGCAACCTGGCCGTGAGTCTTCACACGCCATTTGAAGATGAACGGAAAAGGCTGATGCCGATTCAGACAGTATATCCTTTGAAAGAGGTGGTTGCCACCATTCAGGCGTATGACCTTGGAAAATACAGGAGGGTTTCATTCGAATATATCATGTTTAAAGGGGTAAACGACACCCGCCGACATGTAAATGAACTGGCCCGGATACTGAATAAAGTCCGCAGCCGCATCAACCTCATCCGTTTTCACCCCATACCCGGAACTCCGCTTGAATGTTCCGACGAAGCTACAATTATTGATTTTCAGCAGGCTCTCAACGACAAGGGAATTGTTACCACTCTCAGGGCCTCGCGCGGACAGGATATTGAAGCAGCCTGCGGACTGCTTTCCACCAAAGAGCTGGTAAAAATGCAGCAAACCGATGAATAACATAATTTTCAATCCCATAGCGCCGCTTCATGCATGATCTCACAACAGGGAATCCGGGTAAACTAATCTTCAGGTTTGCCACGCCTATGCTGCTGGGGAATGTGTTTCAGCAATTGTATAATGTTACCGACAGCATTATCGTGGGCAAATTTCTGGGTAAGGAAGCACTTGCGGCCGTTGGAGCGTCATTTCCACTCATATTTATGCTGGTAGCCTTTGTCATTGGTATTGCATCGGGTTCAACCATCATCATTGCACAGTATTTCGGGGCAAAAGACATTCCAAAAGTCAGGAAAGCCACCGACACCATGTACATTTTCCTGTTTTTCGCTTCGCTGCTCATCGGTGTGCTTGGCATTGTATTCAGCGAGTCGGTGTTCCGGCTTATCCGTTTGCCCGAAGAGGTTATCCCCCAGGCTTCCCTTTACCTGAAAGTTTACTTTTCAGGAATTTTCTTTTTCTTTGGCTTTAACGGCATCAGTTCTGTGCTTCGCGGATTGGGCGATTCAAAAACTCCGCTCTATTTTCTGATCATCTCTACCGTTACCAACATCATCTTCGACCTGCTTTTTGTAATTGTTTTCAAATGGGGAATTGCAGGTGCAGCCTTTGCAACGGTGCTTTCTCAGGCAGGGGCCTTCATTACCCTGGTGCTTTATCTCAACAAACGCCATCCCATTCTCAACCTTTCATGGCGTAAATTCGACTGGGATCGGGAAATTTTTAGCACTAGTTTACGGATTGGACTTCCAACCGGTTTTCAGCAGACGTTTGTTTCGCTGGGAATGCTTGCCTTGCTCAGGATTGTAAATGATTTCGGAACCGACACCGTAGCTGCTTACAGCGTCGCTGGCCGAATCGACGGGCTTGCTGCACTACCGGCCATGAATTTTGGACAGGCCCTGTCAACCTACACCGGACAAAATATAGGGGCAAAACGCATTTCACGCGTTAAGGAAGGGCTAAGGGCCACGTTGAAAATGTCGGGTTTGACAGCCATAGTGACATCTGCCCTGATTATGATTTTCCGTGTTCAATTGATGAGCCTTTTTACCAACGATATCGGAGTTATTGAAATCGGAGCCCGTTATCTGCTTATTGTGAGTGGATTTTACCTGTTTTTCAGCACAATGTTTGTGGTTGGCGGAGTGATGCGCGGTGCCGGAGATACACTTATACCCATGTTTATCACCCTGTTTTCGCTGTGGCTTATCAGAATTCCGCTGGCAGCCATCCTGGCAAAGAAAATGGGTGTCGACGGTATTTGGTGGGCTATTCCCATGGCCTGGTTTATGGGAATGACACTCTCATTTTTCTATTACCGCATCGGAAAATGGAAAACCAAAGCCGTGGTAGGTCATGTAAAAAGTCGGAAAGATTGAGTACTGATAAAGTTATTTGTGCGCTCGGGTAAACCGGAGCAGAGCTCAGATTTTAATCATAAAAACTATAAGCATACCTTAGGGTGTAATGTTGCCCGGGCCGGTTAAGGGCAGGCTCCATCTTTACTTCGGTTGCCTGCACCAGTCCCGATTCATCGTAGTTGCGCTCAATCACTGAAATCACTTCTCCTTCAGCGGTTTGCTCGGTGAGTTTTGTATTGTTACCATGCTCATCCCAACCAAAAACCGAAATGGTTTTGCCCAATATGGTTTCTTCTTCGGTCTGTGCTGGATGATTGTTGTCGCCCATAGCAGTGGTTATTCGTACCCTGAGATTTCCCCTGGCATCATAACGTTTTTCCTGAACCATATTCCCTTTCTCATCATAAAGGCTGACAAGGCGGCTTTGTTCGCCATTGCTTACTCTTATCTCTTCGGTTTCCTCAAGTAAACCTGATCCGGAGTAGGTATAGGTTTTTATAAAGTCTGTTGTTCCATATTCATCAAATGATTCTTCTTTCAGTATTTTACCATCAACGTAGTGCCACGTGTATTTTTCGCCCTCTTCGCCATCGCTGTCGGTTACCACCTTCTGAACCGGCTTTCCGTTTTCATAAACATAGCTTATTTCATCGGGCTCACCATCCTGATAATGCCTGAATTCGCGCAACAAAACTCCGGAATCATCAAATT
Organism: Lentimicrobium sp.; assembly: GCA_019429275.1. Lineage (GTDB taxonomy): Bacteria > Bacteroidota > Bacteroidia > Bacteroidales > Lentimicrobiaceae > Lentimicrobium. Next base: position 71,025 of record JAHYJC010000009.1, read on the forward strand.
CACGGGTAGTTCTTTCGGCTACTTCGCCTTCAAGTTCAAGAATTTCTTCAATGGGCTGCCCTTTTTCATACTTTGTGATGATGTACTCTTCCACATCGCCCGACGGAGAATAGGTTATGCGCTCTGTTTCGTTGCCATCTTCATCATAAAAGATCTCGCTGATCAGCATTTCTTCCATCAGGTCGCCGGCTTCATCGGGATCGGTAAGCACAACATTGGTGCGGTATAACTCAATTTTCTTGATTTTCTTTTCCATAGAAGAATAGTATTTAGATGCAAAATAAGGCAAAACAAAGGAATTGGGACAGAAAAAGATACTTTAAAATCAGAAATCATTGTGATTGCTTTGGTTTCCTGAAAAAGGTGAAATTTTTATAATGGCATATTTTATTAATTTTGCGGCCTGAAACTTTTGAGATTATACTATAGAATCACTCACTCACTTTTAAGACAAAAGCATGAAAATCCTGCTGACTTTACTTATTCCGGCTATCCTTATGATGAGCAGTTGCACACCAAGAGAAGAAAAAATTACCTATCCCGAATCCCGCAAAACCGATACGGTGGATGAATATTTTGGCACCGAAGTTCCTGATCCGTACCGCTGGCTCGAGGATGATAATTCGGTAGAAACAGCAGCATGGGTTACTGCACAAAATTTAGTTACTGATGCTTACCTGGCCACCATTCCTTTCCGCGAACAGATAAGTGAACGCCTCACTGAGCTGTGGAATTATCCGAGATATGGAGTTCCTTTTAAAAAAGGCGGAAAATATTTCTTCTTTAAAAACGATGGCACTCAGAATCAGAGTGTACTGTATATTCAGGATTCGCTCAAAGGCAAACCCAGGGTTTTTCTTGACCCCAATAAACTTTCGGACGACGGAACCACCTCCCTGAGAAACTATTCGGTTTCGAAAGACGGGAAATATTTTGCCTATGCCATTTCAAAGGCCGGCTCCGACTGGAATGAGATTTATGTAATGGAAACAGCCAATGCAGTGCAACTTACCGATAAACTTGAGTGGGTGAAATTCTCAGGAATATCGTGGCGCGGAAACGGTTTTTATTACAGCCGTTACGATAAACCAACCGGTGGTGGTGAGCTTTCATCGAAAAACCAGTATCAGAAAGTTTACCATCACACCCTTGGCGATCTGCAGGAAAAGGATGAACTCATTTATGAAAACCGCAACTTTCCTCTCCGAAATTATGGTGTTTCTGCAACCGAAGACGGTCGTTTCCTCGTTTTGGGTGAGTCGGAAAGTACCAGTGGGAATACCCTTCATATTAAGGATATGAGCAAACCCAAAGCCGGTTTTGTTAAAGTTACCGATGGTTTCAGGTTCGATTATTCTGTAATTCACAATGAAGGTGAGAAATTCCTTGTGCTCACCAACGATGGCGCTCCAAAATACAGGCTGATTGAAATAGACCTGAAAAGCCCGGCTGCTGAAAACTGGAAAAACATTATTCCCGAAAAGGAACAGGTGCTGAGTTCAGCCGAAGTTGCCGGCGGCCGGATTGTTTGCACATATATGAAAGATGCTGAAAACCGGGGTTACATTCATGATATGAATGGTACGTTGTTGAACGAAATCAGCCTTCCAGGCCAGGGTACCATTTCGGGTTTCGAAGGAAAAAAGGATGAAAATGAGGCTTTTTACGCCTTCACCTCATTTACCTCACCTTATACCGTGTTTTTATATGATCTGGCATCAAACCGGTCAGAAGTGTTCCATCAGCCCGAGCTGGATTTCGACGCTTCACAATATGAGTCGAAGCAGGTATTTTATACCAGCAAGGATGGAACCCGTGTACCGATGTTTATTGTTCATAAAAATGGCATAAAAATGGATGGAAACAATCCGGTTTACCTTTATGGTTACGGTGGATTTAACATCAGTCTTACCCCTTCATTCAGTGTTAGCCGTTTGGTATTTCTCGAGCAGGGAGGCGTATTTGCCATGCCCAACCTGAGGGGTGGAGGCGAATATGGCGAAGCCTGGCACAGGGCTGGTACAAAGCTTCAAAAGCAGAATGTGTTCGATGATTTTATTGCTGCTGCCGAATTTCTGATCAATGAGAAATATACAAAGCCCAAAAAAATTGCCATTGCCGGAGGCTCTAACGGAGGCCTGCTGGTGGGAGCCTGCATGACTCAGCGCCCCGATCTGTTTGCCGTTGCACTGCCAGCCGTTGGCGTAATGGATATGCTTCGTTTTCATAAGTTTACGATTGGCTGGGCATGGACCGAAGACTATGGGTCCAGCGAAGATTCCACCCAGTTTCGTTACCTGCTCGGATATTCACCGCTTCACAATCTGAAACCGGGAACCTGCTATCCGGCGACTCTGGTTACCACTGCCGATCACGACGACAGAGTCGTACCAGCTCATTCGTTCAAATTTGCAGCTACCCTGCAGGAGCATCAGTCATGCAGCAAACCGGCACTCATCCGAATAGAAACAAAGGCCGGACACGGTGCCGGAAAATCACTTTCGAAAATGATTGAAGAGGCCACCGATATCTGGGCATTTACCATGCACAATTTAGGCATGAAGCCTGCGTTTAAGTAGCATAAAAATTGTTTTGAATGTTTTTACACCTATGTTCCTTTAATAGATTAACTCAGATTTAATTTTCTGCCTGTTGTCTCTTTAAGTCAGGACTGTTGAAATATCGGAATGTTCCTACATAAGGAATTCAAAATCACAACTTTGCTATGAAAATGATGAATTATCGTTGCTTTCTTTTATTGCCTGTTTTACTTTTGCTGCTGTTGAATCCACTGAAGTCTGATGCTCAGCCTGCTCTGCCTGTGTCTGACACTTCTGTGGCTAAAATCCTGCGCGACAGCCTTGAGGTCAAAAACTTTATGTTGATGGAAGAAAGAAGCAGGGCTGCATTACTGCAAATTAAACTCGACTCTGCCAACGTATCGGTCAATAAGCTAATTGGTGATATCGCCAGGCTAAAACAACGCGAAGAGGAATTGGTTCCCCTGAATGAGGCCCTTAACCTGAAAATTGTGGAGCTTGGTGCCGAATTGCACGCCAAAAATAATTTTTTGGAAGAACAGTTGCGCATTCAGAAGGAAAAGGAGCAATTGTTTTCAGAAAAGGAGCAGCTGTATAAAGATGCGATAAATAGCAGCCTGATAGATAAGGTAAAACTCGAAGGACAGATTTCGGCAAAGGACAGCCGCCTTGATGGCAAGGAACGTGAAATTGACCTGCTTCAGAAAAGCATTGATGAAAAGAATACCGATATTCAGACACGTAATCTGGAAATTCAGAAAATCATTTCCGATAAGGCTGCTGCCGATCGCCGCATCGATACACTCCGCACTATTTTGACCGAGGCTGAAAAAAGTCTGGTAAAAACCGGGGAACAACTTAAATATACCGAGCTTAAACTTAAAGATTGCGAAAACCGGTATCAAACGGTTACCAATAAAAAGAAGAAAACCCGGGTTGTGCAGGGTTTTGCCTTAAAAAATTATCGCACACCTGATTTTGCGCTTGCGCCTAAAGATGCCAATAATCCGGGTATCTATGTCATTACAAACAAGAACAGTAGCAACATAGAGTTTGATTACGTTACCGGTGCAAGCTTTATGCTGAAAGACCTTTCAAAACCCAATGCTTCGCTAACCTATGATGTGGGATTTTTTCTCGGTTTCGGAGGAAACAACCTTTTCAAAAACTTTTACCTTGGGCCCAACTTCAAGCTCTTTGATGTTTTGCATGTAAACCTGGGAGCCAACATTCGCGAATATGAAGCCCTGAAGGAAGGTTTTAATGTAGGCGATAAGCTGGATGCCGGCATTGCCATTCCTACAACGAAAGAGTGGAAAGTGAAACCTTACATCGGGCTTACCTTTGACCTCGAACTGCTGACCATGATCGGCAAGCGCTGATTTTCGCTTATTTTACCTGATATCTGCAAACCTGCCGGAAACTTCGCTGTAAACCTTTCCATCAGGGAAAACTGCCGGAGGGCCAAATTTTGGATTATTCAAAAATTCATCATCACGCAAAGTCATCAGAAAAGCCTTCAGCTCTGACTTCTCAACAGGAGTGAGTTGCACCCCGCTTTCTGCCACATGATGCATCAGGGGATTTACATAAAGAGACATTTTTACATGATGTGAATAGAAATCAATCACTTCATCAAGCGTCTGAAACCTGCCATCGTGCATGTAAGGTCCGCCAACCGTAATGTTGCGCAGTGTCGTGGCTTTATAGGCTCCTCTGTCTGTCTCCTCTCCGCTGATGGCAGACCTGTCGCGGGTGTCGGTAAATTCAGTGTCCTTGCCGTTGTTGTAAAACAAATTGGTGGTAAAAAGCGGATTTCCACTGCTGCCGTGACAATGGAAACAATCGGCACCTTCCTCAGTAGTAAAAAGGATAAAGCCGTTGAGTTCCTGTTGCGTCAGTTGCTCATCTCCGCGCATATACCTGTCAAATTTTGAGTTAGCTGATATCAAGGTCCTCACAAACTGGGCTATGGCTTTACTAATGTTTTCCATGGTAACCACCTTAGAACCAAAAGTTTTCAGAAACAGATCGGGGTACCCGGGTGTTTGCTGAATCTGGGCTTTTGATCGGTTGGTGTCGCCACTCATTTCGTGAGGCGCAACCACTCCCATCCACACCAGATCTTCGAGCCTGCGACGCGTTTCATCGGGATTAGATGCATGAATCATCCCGTTCCAGAGGTAACCGTTTTGATTCCACACCAGGTTAATCAGTGGTAAAGTTACATGCGGGGTTCTAACCCCTGAAAGCCCGAAGGTTATGCCCCCCTCAAAAACCGGATGGTCGATGCCCGGCTCAAAATTCCGTGACTGCACATGGCAGCTGCCGCAACTCATCAACGAATCGTGGTGGGTTCTGCCCGAAAGTCTGCCATCATAAAAAAGATATCGTCCAAGCTCAATGCCTTCGACAGTTAGCGGATTATCAGCAGGAATATTCAGAAGGGTTGGAAAAAACCGGGGTATTTCCAGCGTGTAGGGAGTTGGTTTGTGTGGTTTTTCATCAGGGTCTTTATCCCTGCACGATAATAGAAGGATAAAAATCAGGAAATACAAGGGCAGTAAGCGTTTGGGGTACATTGATTCAAGCCGGTTTTAAAATCATAAAAGTACTGATTAAATGAATTGCCACTTTGAAAATCGGAATAAGTGCCGTTTATCAGAATGAATTTTTTGATTTTCCATTACTTAAATTCCCGGATAATTGTGGAATTGAACTTAATGTCAATGATTTTATCCACGCAATTAACTGGAATGATGCTGATCAAACCATCGGTCCTGAATCCGAATTATATCTCTACCTTTGCATTCGGGATATTATTTTAAATTTATATAATCAGCACAATATCAGCTGAATAAAAATAACGGCTTTGGGTATGGAATTTAAAATCGGAGATAAAGTCCGCTTTCTGAACGAAAAGGGAGATGGTGTAGTTACCCGCATACTTGGTAACAATATGGTGAATGTTGCCATTGAAGAAGGGTTTGAATTGCCTGTTATGGCTTCTGATCTTATTAAAATTGAGCCTAAAGGGATGGCCAGCCGTTTTTTTGACAGGTCATCCAGGGCTGAAACCCCTCAGGAAATTACTGAAAGGCCAAATTTGCTGAGCCCAGTTGCTGATGCTTTACCGAATCAGTTTGAAAATGCGGAATATGACAGGGTCACACCACTTTACCGGCAAACAGGAAGCCAGAATACTGAAGGCATTTATATTGTCTATGTGCCTCAGGATCAAAAGATACTGCTAACTGGAAAGGTTAATATTTTTCTGATCAACAACAGTAAAAACCAGATACTTTATAGTTTATTACTGAATGATACAAATGATACATGGTCTGGAGTAGATTATGATGTAATTCCTCCGTATTCAAAAATAATACTGGAAACCATCGAGAGAGATGATCTGGAAAGATGGTCCGAGGGTATTGTTCAGGTTTTGTTTCACTCTGATGAATCTACACATGTGTTGGCTCCTTTGCATTCGGTTTTTAAGGTTAAGCCGGTAAGATTTTACAAGGAAACCAATTACCAGTTTTTTGGCCTGACCGGCCAGAAAGCGCTTGTTGTGATGCTTGGCGATATTGCCGGACAAATGATTGTAAAGAACGAAGCATCGCTCAAAGGCCTTGACCCTGCAGTGAAACAGAAGATATCATCTATTGCCCCTCCGGCATACATTGATAATTTTAAAACGGGATTTCGTGAAGCCGAGGTAGATCTGCACATCTCAGCTCTGAAAGAAGATTACAGCACAATGAACAATAGCGAGATTTTGCAATATCAGGTTGATTATTTTACCCGTATGTTCGACAGTGCGCTCAGCAACAATTATCATAAAGTGGTTTTCATCCATGGCATTGGCAACGGATCACTGAAATCGGCCATTCTTTCTGCAATATCTGATTACGAAAATCTGGAAATCAGGGCTGCATCCTTTGCAAAATATGGAAATGGAGCTGTTGAAGTCATTATTCACAGGAATTCGTAAACATCACTCCGTTTGGTTTGGTATTCCTTTTGTCTTCCATTAAGTGAGAATACAAAATATTTTTTTATTCTGAAGTTTTGGAAAGATGTGAATGATAGTAAGCTCGTAAAATTAAATTGGATATTGACCTATTGTTTTGATAACCAATATTTTTGTATTTTTGCAGAAGCTTAGGTGTAATAACTGAAACTGCAACGTGTTCTGTCGCTTCTTTTTGCAGAAAGGGAGAGGAAAGTCGGGGCAACACAGGGCGCCATACTTCCTAACGGGAAGGTTCTGCAGCCGGCGGAAACAGCAAGTGCCACAGAAAATTACCGTCCCGTTGCGGTTTTCCGTGACAGGATAAGGGTGAAAATGTGGGGTAAGAGCCCACAGCACAGGTTGGTGACAGCCTGCGCGGGTAAACCTTATGGGTTGAAAGACCAAATATACCGGGAAGTTTTGCCGAAAGGTAAAACAGGGGCTGCCCGCTCTTTCCCGGGGGGTAGGTCGTTAGAGCCTGAGGGCAACTTCAGGTCCAGATAAATGACAGAAATCCCGCTTCGGCAGGAAACAGAACCCCGCTTACAGCGTTGCACGGCACCATTTTACAGGTTCCCGCTCAGGCGGGAATCTGTTTTTTATATCAGCATTTTTTTTTGAATTTGGAATTCGCATTTTCTTAGGAATGAAGGTTATAAGTATCATTTACAACAGAATTATTTTGTAGTTTTGTAATATGCAAAAGCAAATCCCTATGAAAATAATAATCAGAATACAAATCTTGTTTGCTTCTTTTCTTTTGAGCCTCGTTTTCGGAAATGAAAATATACAGGCTCAGAATCCCATCCCTAATCCGGGCTTTGAATCCTGGTCGAATAATGAGCCTGTGGGCTGGAACACCATCAACCAGACCATACTGGGAACGGTTTTCAATCCGGTTACCAGAGATATGCAGAACCCTCAGGAAGGGCTTTCGAGCGTAAAACTTGAAACCATCACAAAGGATATTCTCTTCATCGGTCCGATTACCATGCCGGGCATCCTTACCCTTGGCGAAATTATTCTCGATATTCAAAACATGACCGGAACCGTTGAAGGGGGAATTCCTATTTCGGGTTTTCCCGATGCACTGAAAGGTTGGTTCAGGTATCTTCCTGCTCAGGACGATTCGGCCATTATTGGCCTGGGACTTACCAGATGGAATGGACAAAGCCGCGATACCGTTGCCTACTCTTATTTTACTCCCGGCGGGCAGAATCCTGATTGGCAGCAATTTACACTACCAATAACCTATCTACTTCCATTTGAGCCCGATACCATGAATTTGATATTTGTTTCATCAAACCTCCTGAGCGGAACTTTTATTTCGGGCAGCAGGCTTTGGATCGATAACCTGTGGATTGAATACAACCCCGCTTCTGTCAATAGAATACAAGACGAAAGTACCATTAGCATTGCCACGCATGACAACGGAAAATCACTGATCGTGAATACGAACGGAAATCATGGCGAACTGTTGATTGTAAACATAAACGGTGGTAGTGTGTTTGCCAAAAGTGTGAATAATAACTCTGACAATCAGCAAATTAATCTTCCAGCTTTGTCACCCGGAATCTATCTTGCTCACTTTACTTTGGGCAACGGGAAGATAAAAAAACAGAAGTTTGTTGTCAGCCAATAATTACCGATATTTTTTTTTTCTTCATCTTGTTCTTTTTATTCATTTGATCCGCCTCTTTTGCAATAAGAAAGGAGGAGAACCGTTATTGCACCAATAGTTTTCAAATGCAGGCTGTTGATAAATTCGCTTCCTAAAAGCAGATTTGCGGTGCCGCCCTGAGTAACTTTACTATTTTAATCATTCAATAGCATGATAAAGTCCCGCTTAGCAATTTCATTTTTGCTTTTTATAGTTTTATTCAGCAGTCTTTCCGCGCAGCAAACCTCAGGCATCGCAGCAACCGGGCAGGAGGAAAATGCTGCGGTTGAGCTCTTTGCAAAAGAAAAATACGGAGCTACCAAAAATCTATACAGTCGTCTGGTTCCTGCCTCGGACCTGATGATTTCTTTCGATACTGAAAAGGATTATTATATTTCAGCATCAGCAGCTGAATTACAACATGGTGATGCAGCGATTCTGCTTAAGGAATTCCTTGCAAAATATCCTGAAAATACCCGCATAAACCGCACCTGGCTGAGGCTTGGAAATTTGTATTTCAGAAACAACAACTTCATAAATGCACTTGAAGCATATAAAAATGTTGACCATTTTGAGTTGAACAAGGAGGAAAATGCAGAGTTTACTTTTAAAAAAGGGTATGCTCATCTCAGAAAAAAAGAGATGAATGAAGCCCTTGATGCTTTTATGCAAGTGAAAGATCAGCAAACCCGCTATACGGGCCCGGCTACCTATTATTATGCCCACATGATGTATGAAAACGGCCTGTATGAAACTGCACTCCTTGATTTTGAGCGCATTCGTGATGATGAAACCTTTAAATCTGTGGTTCCCTATTATATCATTCAGATTTACTACATGCAGAGCCGGTATGATGAAATGATGACTATGGCGCAACCTTATCTGAAAGGATCGCGCAACAAACGCACCAACGAAATACTCAGACTGGCAGCAGATGTGAGTTACAGGCAGGGTGATTATCAGAAAGCCATCGACCTGATGGAAGAATACCGGAAAGTAAACCGTAACAAAGTAACCCGCGAAGAATCATACCTGTTGGGCTATTCCTATTACATTACCAAAGAATATAACAAAGCAATACCTGAATTTCAGTTGGTTACAGGGCCCGAGGATTCACTTTCACAGAATGCTTTTTATCACCTTGGTGATAGTTACCTGAAAACCAATCAAAAACAGTTTGCTTCAAATGCTTTTCTGTCGGCATGGAAAGTGCCTCAACGCACAGCAATAGCCGAAGACGCCCTGTTTAACTATGCAAAACTTGCCATTGAACTTTCCTATAATCCATACAATGAGGCCATTAGGGCCATCCAGCAGTACCTCGGGGAATATCCCTCATCTCCACGTCGTGACGAGGCGTATACCTATCTTGCCAATCTTTACCTGGTGACAAAAAACTATCGCGAAGCTCTGGAGACATTCGAAAATGTTAAGAAAAGAAATGCTCTTCAGAACGAAATTTATCAGAAAATATCCTATTTCAGGGCACTTGAGCTTTTTGCCGACAATCAACATGCCGATGCCATTCCCTTATTTAAAAAATCGCTTGAAAATAAGGTTGATGCTTCAATAACCGACGGGGCTTCCTACTGGCTTGCTGAATCCTATTACCGATCCGGGCAATACAATCAGGCAGTTGATCAATACCGAAGTTTTGCAGGTTTGCCTTCAGCATCGGGTCATCCCAATTATTCAGTGGTTGCTTATAACCTGGGATATGCCAGGCTAAAGCAAAAGAATTATGCCGAAGCCCGGCAGGAATTTGCCCGTTTTATACAATCGGCCCCTTCAGACGCCAAAATGCTGAATGATGCAAGAATAAGGCTGGGTGACAGCCATTTCATGCTCAAACAATACAAAGAGGCTATTGCTGCATACGATCAGGCTATAGGTGCCAGGGCTGCTGAAATGGATTATGCTCTGTTTCAGAAAGGACTTGCCACCGGTGTTTCGGGCGATATGAGCGGAAAAGTCACTGCCATGCAACGCCTTGCTTCAGAATTTCCCAGATCGCAGTTTAATGATGATGCACGGTTCGAACTCGGACAGGCACAGTTTTCACTTGGAAGAAATGCTGATGCCCTGCAGACCTTCCAGAAACTGGTTGCCGATCATCCGAACAGCAGTTTTGTAAAACGGGCACTGCTCAACACAGGATTGATTCATTACAACACAAATCGCGAAACTCAAGCACTGGAAGTTTTAAAAAAAGTGGTCAACGACTATCCGGCATCACCAGAAGCCCGCGAAGGACTAGCCATTATTCGCAATATCTATGTGGAAATGAACAAGGTAGATGCCTATGTACAATATGCTGCCGATATTCCGTTTGCCAATGTTTCGCAGGCTGAACAGGATTCATTGACCTATCAGGCCATTGAAAATCGTTATATGGGTGGTGATTGTCAGCAAACACCCAACGATTTTGCCAGTTATCTTAACAAATTCCCCAATGGCATTTTCGCAGTAAATGCACATTTTTATAAAGCCGATTGTGACTCACGTGCCGGAAGATTTGATGAAGCTTTGGCCGGATACAGTTACATTATAGAAAAACCCCGCACACGATTTACCGAAAACGCAATTCTTAAAGCTGCTGATATTCTGTACGCCAGTAAAAAGTATCAGAATGCTTTAGCTATGTATGAGAAGCTTGAAGAAAATGCTGAAAGTTCTTCTAATCTACATCATGCCTATCTTGGCCAAACGAGGTGCAACTCAAAACTTGGCAATCATGGCATAGCCATACAACAAGCACAGCGATTGCTTTCCAGTGACAGGCTATCTCCCGATGTTGTGGCCGAAACAAATCTTGCAGTTGGAAATGCTGCCCTTGAGCTGAAAAGATATGATCTGGCAACAAAATCATTTGATCAAGCCCTGAAACTGGCCAGGGGCGAAATGGCTGCAGAGGCGCTTTATGGACTTTCAATGGCAGCAGTTATGCAAAAAGATTACAAAGTTGCTGAAAAAAATATCTTCAAACTTTCGGGTGAATATGCCTCTTATGATTACTGGGTTGCCAAATCCTTTATACTTCTTGCTGATGTTTACATGGCCACAGGAAATGAATTTCAGGCCAGGCAAACTTTGCAGAGTGTCATTGATAATTATGAAGGAGAAGATCTCAGGAAACTGGCATCAGAGAAACTCGAGCTCATAAACCGAACAACTGCAACCCGACCAACGGCCGGGGCTGATTTTGATGATGAAGACGGTATAATGATCAGGTAATTAATGGCTTTAACAAATCTCAGGTATGAATTTTAAACAATATAGGATAACTTTCAGGTCAATCTTCTTTTTATCAGGATTGATATTCCTGCCCACCTCGGTAACTTATGCACAGGGCTTAAACGAACAGGTAACTGTTGTGGCGGCTTATGAGCCAACAATACCCGATGCAAATAAAATCGTAATCAATCCGGCCAAATCAGAAACCGATGTCAAATTACCGGTAATGAACTATTCTGTAAGCCCTGTTCAGCTAAAGCCTGTCCTAACTCCCGAATCCATACCTGCAGTTAAACTGGTTGGCGAGCCACAGAAAAAACTTACCAGAAATTATGCACGTTTAGGCATGGGCAGCTATACTTCTCCATACGCTGAATTCTGGGCAAACACGCTTCGTTCCAAATCTTACGGAGTGGGTATGCACTTTAAGCATTTGTCATCTTCGGGCGAAATTAAAAATTATGCCATCAGTAAAAACAGCGTAAATCTGCTTGAAGCGCAGGGTCAGAAATTTTATGAAAATCATACCCTGAGTGCCGGAGCAGGATTCAGGCGCAATGTTGTTCATCATTACGGATTCAAACCTGCCGATTTCGATATTTTTCTTTCCGATGATGATCTTAAGCAAATATTTAACCGCTATAATGCTTCGGTTGGATTTGCTTCTCAATATGAGGATAAAGACAAGCTGAATCACAATTTCGGATTTGCTTTTACCAATGTTTCTGACGGGTTCGAAACCAGGGAGAACAACTTTGGTTTCAAGGGTAGTGCCGATAAACGCTTTGAGCTTTTAACGTTTACTGATTATCAGCAAATCGGCGTGGAAGCTGTTGTTTTATTCAGTGCTTACAATGACTCTACCCTGAAGCAGAACAATACCATTGTAAGTGTGCGGCCTTACATAGCTACTGAATTTGAGATGTATACCTTCAGGCTCGGCATCGATCTTACATTTAAGATGGATACACTGTCAAAGGCTTACCTCTTTCCGTTTGCTGAGGCTCAGTTAAAGGTAATTAAAGATGCGCTGACAGTTAAAGCCGGTATCACAGGGGGCTTAAAACGACATGGTTTCGATGAACTTTCCCAAATCAATCCGTTTGTGCAGTCGGTGCTTCCACTGCAATACACACGTGATAAATTTACCTTTTATGCCGAAGCCAGGGCAAGAGCAGGAAAGCACATCAACCTATCGGCTTCTTTCAGGGCCTCCTTCATAGAAAATGCTCCTTTCTTTGTCAATGATTTTACAGCTATACCTTATAACAGATTCACCCTGGTTTACGATGATGCTGATCTGCTTGCTGCCAGGTTTGAGGCAGAGTTTCGCACGGCTGAAAAAATCAGAATAAAGGCTTATGCTGCAATCGAAAAATGGAACATGAAAAATGAAATGCATGCATGGCATAAACCCGCTTCAAACCTCGGGTTTCAGGCATTCTACAATATGGGCGATAAACTGATTGTTTCGGCCCGGTTAAATCATTACAGCAAGCAATATGCCCGTTTGATGAATGAAGTTGGCACTGTGACGGTTGAGACCTTAAAAGCATACATCGATCCGGGACTTGGCGTGGAATATCGTTACACAAAATCTTTGTCAGCGTTTCTCAACCTCAATAATCTGGCTGGAACCCGCAATTTTGCCTGGTACAACTATCCGGGTTATCGCTTCAATCTAATGGGAGGTGTGACCTACTCATTCTGATTTTTTCTGTTTTTGATATTGGCCCGAAAATGATGCATCAATGTGGTGATGTTCAGTATTGTTGGTCGCATAAAAACCGGGGGAAACCGGTTCTTGAAATCCGCACATTTTTTGTTGATAACTTACTGAATCCGGTTCACTGATTTTGTAATTCGTAAGGATAAAATTGCTAACTTTGCTTGTTCATTAAATATTTATAATATATTGACTATGAGTGAATTGAATAATGGGGATTTGATTAGAGGCATTGGCAACGGAAATGGAAATGGGAATGGTCATTACACTGCCGAAAACATACAGGTTCTTGAAGGTTTGGAAGCGGTGCGTAAGCGCCCTTCAATGTACATTGGCGACACCAGTTCGCGAGGATTACACCACCTTGTTTATGAAGTGGTTGACAATTCAATTGATGAAGCACTCGCAGGCTATTGCAGTGATATAGATGTAATTATCCACAAGGACAACTCCATTACAGTTTCTGATAATGGAAGGGGAATTCCTGTGGATTGGCATGAAAAAGAAAAACGTTCGGCCCTCGAAGTGGTAATGACTGTGCTTCATGCAGGTGGAAAATTCGACAAAGGTTCTTATAAGGTTTCCGGAGGTCTGCATGGTGTGGGGGTTTCCTGTGTTAATGCACTTTCTTCAGTTCTGAAGGTATCAGTTTTTCGTGATGGAAAATACTACGAACAGGAATATAACATTGGAAAACCTGTTTATCCGGTAAGGGAAGTAGGAGCATCAGATAAAACGGGGACAACCGTTTACTTCAAACCCGATGATTCTATTTTTACCATGACAGTTTTTGATAGGGAAATATTAAGTTCACGGCTTCGTGAACTTGCTTACCTGAACAAAGGAATACGCCTTTCTATTCGCGATGAACGCGAAGAGGACGAGAACGGTGAATATATTTCTGAGATATTTTACTCTGAGAAGGGTCTCCGCGATTTTATTGAATATCTTGATGGAATGCGCGAAAAGCTGATGCCTGAGCCCATCTACATCGAAGGGGAGAAGAACAATATTCCTGTGGAAATATCTATGCAATATAACACCTCTTTCAGCGAGAATATTCATTCCTATGTGAATAATATCAATACCCATGAAGGAGGAACTCACCTCGCCGGTTTCCGCAGGGCGCTTACACGTACACTCAAGGCTTATGCCGATAAATCGGGAATGCTTGCCAAGCTCAAATTTGATATCAGTGGCGACGACTTCCGCGAAGGCCTTACAGCCATTATTTCTGTAAAGGTTCAGGAACCGCAGTTTGAAGGACAGACAAAAACCAAACTCGGGAACAACGAGGTAGGTGGAGCTGTTGACACACTGGTTGCAGAACTGTTGAGCTATTACCTTGAAGAAAATCCAAAAGAAGCCCGGACCATTGTAAATAAAGTGATTCTGGCTGCAACTGCCCGCCACGCTGCCCGCAAAGCACGTGAACTGGTTCAGCGTAAAAATGTACTTTCCGGATCAGGCCTGCCGGGTAAACTTGCCGATTGCAGCGAACGTGATCCGGCACTTTGCGAGCTTTATCTGGTTGAGGGTGACTCCGCCGGTGGAACCGCAAAACAAGGGCGTGACCGGAAATTTCAGGCAATACTACCACTCAGAGGAAAGATTCTGAACGTGGAAAAAGCCATGCAGCACAGAATCTTCGAAAGCGAAGAAATAAAAAACATGTACACTGCTTTGGGGGTTTCTGTTGGTACAGACGAGGATACAAAAGCACTGAATATGGCAAAACTCCGGTATCATAAGGTCGTTATCATGACCGATGCCGATGTTGATGGTAGTCATATCGCTACCCTGATCCTCACTTTCTTTTTCAGGTACATGAAAGAGATGATTGAAAACGGCTATGTTTACATTGCAACACCACCTCTTTACCTGATCAAGAAAGGAAATAACGAACGGTACTGCTGGAACGAAGAAGAGCGGGAAGCCACGGTTACCGAATTAACAGGAAATGGAAAAGAAAGCAATATTCACATTCAACGATACAAAGGTTTGGGAGAGATGAATGCAGAGCAACTCTGGCAAACCACCATGAATCCTGCCTTCAGAACTCTTCGCCAGGTAACTATCGATAACGGTACCGAAGCCGACCGCATTTTCTCGATGCTCATGGGCGATGAAGTTCCGCCTAGGCGTGAGTTTATTGAAAAAAATGCAAAGTATGCCAGAATTGATGTATAAAAGTTAACGTAAGTATTAATATTCAAGTAAAGGCTCCGGAGGATTGAAACCTTCCGGAGTTTTTTTATCAGAGCAATAATCTCCTATTGATTTCCGGAAATACTTCCTGTCTTTGAAATGCCGGGAGAAATCGGTATCCGGTCCCTTGGCATATATCTTGTTAAGCAGGCAAACAGATATTAACCCATCTGCTTTTATTAAAATGAAAATCAGGATAATTATTATTTCCATCTTCATGGTTTCTATGGCTGTAACTGCAAATGCTCAGAGTTATTCAACTGCAGTAGGAGCAAGGTTAGGCTTTTTTAATGGCATCACCATTAAACATTTTGTCAATCCAACCAATGCAATAGAAGGTATTGCATCCTTTCGCTGGCAGGGCTTTGTACTTACCGGACTATATGAATGGCAGAAACCCATTAATGGCGCACCCGGGCTTGACTATTTTCTCGGATTTGGCGGCCACGTTGGCTTTTGGGATAACAGATATTATTATTGGAAGAACCTGAATCGTGCCGATGGAAACTTCACAGTGGCAGGATTTGACTTTATTGCAGGACTGGAATACACTTTTAAAGAAGTTCCCTTCAATATCGGCCTCGACTGGAAACCGGCATTTAACGTGATTGGTGATAATCACTGGTGGGGCGATGGCACTGCACTTTCAATACGATATACCTTTTAAGAATTTGATTATAAAACATTAGGCCTGACAGTCATTCAATGTCTGTCAGGCTTTTTTTTTCATGAAAATTCTAAAGTTTTTTTTGTTTGAGGAGCCAATCGTAAAGTTCCTGATTATCATAGGTTACAGTCCAACTGTCATGGTTTGCATCAGGATAAATGGTAATTTTTGCATTTCCTCCAATATCCTGAAGTTGTTTGATCATTTTTGCTGCATCGGTTAACGGAACCACATCATCCATGGCACCGTGAAATGCCCATACCGGAAGATGTTTCAGTTCTTCAGCCCGATTTATGTGATTTCTGTCCAAAGGTCCGCAAACCGGTGCAATGGCAGCAAAATAATCAGGATATGCCACGGCAAGGTCCCAGGTTCCGCTTCCTCCCATGCTGAGGCCGGTAACATAAATTCTTTTTTCATCAGCTTTATAGCGTGAGGCAATATTGCGGATCAGAGCATAGAGCAACTCAGTGTCCCAATCCTGATTGTCAGGGCATTGGGGTGAAAGCACCATAAATGGGAAGTGGTGTCCCTGTGCAATCAGTTTTGGAGGTCCATGAACCTTCACCTTTTCAATCTCGTTTCCCCGTTCGCCTGAACCATGCAGAAAAACCAACATTGGCCATGAGATATCTGCCTGTAAATCAAAATTTTCAGGTAGATAGAGGAGGTAGATCATGCTTGCTTCACGAATTATTTTTCCATTAAAATATCCTTCCTGTTGCACTCCCTGTGCCGAAATCAGCGATGTTGACATGATAACCAGTATTACAATTATCAGATTTCTCATAATTCTATATTTTGATTAAAATGATCAGTCAAAGAAATTCCACGAAACTCCAAACCTCAAACCACGGTCAGGCATAGGATAGGAGGGTACCATCATGTAATTATAGCCCGACAGTCCACTATTCAGGTGTTTCATTACCAGGAACATCCTGGCCCGTTTTACCCTGATGTTTATAAATCCGTCTATATAGGGGTAATTTCCGGCTTCAAACTGATTCTGAACATAGTATGACCTCAGGGCCGGCATCCAGGCATCGGCATAATAAGTGCTGTTGACCATGAGTGATAAACCTGTTTGCAGATACAGCGCTCTTTTGAAGAGATTAAGGCTATAAAAGGCCGAAACTCTTCCTGCCAGCGCAGGCAAATGAAGAATTTCAGTATTTGCCGAGTTTTGCCATACTGCAAATGCCTGTAAATCAAAATTTCCAAATTTTATTTCGGCTTGTCCGTAAAGTTGGTTTACAGCAAAAGAAGAGTTTGCACGGGCCGGCCTGATGTTCTCATCAAAATATACATATCCATCAAGATTATAAAAATTAAATCCGGTAGAAAAATATTTTTGGTGATACATAATTTTTCCAATCAGCAGCGTTTGTTGCCCAAAACTGTTTTCCCAGCTAAAGTGGTTGGAATGGTGGTACTGGTAAATATAGTCAGGCTGCAGTGCATTTACACCCAATTCTGCTGACAGATTTCCCCATGATGTGGAATTGTCAAACCCAGGCAGTGTGAGCAGGGCAGAGATTCCTTTATCACCGTTGAAAGGAGCCCCGCTTGTAATCCATATCTTTCCTTCGGCTTTTGCCACACCAAACGCATTGGCCGCGAGGTAACCAAAAGTAGTAACCCTGTTAAAGGTTCGTTTAATGGAATCGTTTTTATTTTCATTGAATCCATTTTTATAAGCTGTGAATGCATGCTCAAAGCCAAGCCTCAAAAGAATTGCTTTTCCGCTTCCTCTGGCCTTGCCAATACCCCCTTCGAAAACAAACTGATTGCTAAACTCATGATAAAAGATGGAATCAAAGGTCTTCAGTGAATCGATGTAGATATTGGGGTAATACCCCGAGGTTGGCCTGGTATCGGTATAAAGCAGTGCGTTGCGGGTATAAGTGAAGGTGTGTCTGAGAAAATCACTTCTCTCAGGATTGAAAAAAATCCGGGCTGGAAGTTTATTTACAGCAATGCTGTCGGTGCGTGTAAGCGTAGTATCACTTTTTGAATTTTCTGTATCTGGTTTTCCCGGATTCCGGCCAAAATAATAATATTGCCTGATAAAAGCACCACTCTCTTTTTGGAGGTTATCGGCCGCAGCCAGGTTGATGGCAATGCGGTTGCGTTCAGGTTCCATGTTCTGAGTGAAAAGAGAATCGTTGACAATGCCGCCATTCTCGCGCCATTTATACCTGTTGTTCCGGTAATTTGCCAACACTGCATAGCGTTCATTGTCCGAAATGAATTGTCCCTGAATCGCTACCGAAGAATTATCCGATTTCTGGCGATTATATTTTCCCAGGGAGTTGATGATCCGCAAATCGACTCCAATACTCAACCCACGGGCAAAATTCTGACTGTGAGTGACACTAAAAAGCTGCTCCTTGCCATCGCCAAATGAGTAGGCAACATTTGAAAAAGGGACTAAAGTCTGATAATACCTGATATTGTCATTCCTCAAAAGGTAATGATAAATGACCGAAGGGGCAAACCTGAACCCTTCTGGTGTGTCCGGATCAAAAATCAGGCTTTTATATGCCAGTCCTATATTTCCGTTTACAGCATTCAGCCTGTTGACATTTACCGCAGGATCATAAAACTGAAAACCGTCAAGCACCGTATCATTCATTTTTATGAGTACAGGTGCCGGCCATTTCTGATCAAGCGTAAGGTAACGGATTGTGGCAGTATCCGGCGAACGTTCATCATTCGCCTTGACATCCGGCTGTTGGCCATAGCCTGAGGTTATGAAGACAAAAAGTAAACCTATGACCGTTATGTTACGCATGAACAAAAATTAGTTGCAGGTGCAAAGATAAAATTATGACTGATTTGTAACGTCAGTTGATCTGTTTTATTGGCAATAACGGGTATTAGAAACGAATAAGCTATTTTATTCATTTTTTAATAGTTTGCCCTGATATATGTTATCTTTTGTAACCAAAGTTATCAGGTAGATTCCGGGCTGTAATTTTGTGATATCAATAACAGGATTTGTAATTCCCGAAAGTTGGATCACCTTTTGTCCGCTCATGTCGGTGATAAAAATTGTGTCATTCATACTCAGAGTCTGATCTTCAATTCTGAAGAACCTCCCTGCCGGGTTGGGATAAATTTTTACAGGTATGGGCTGGCTTTTTTCCGCCACCGAAGCAGAACTATGGCCGAAAAGCCACAGAAAAGCTTCCCTGAAATTATTTCGCCAAAAGGCTTCATTGTGCTGGCCACCCTGTACAACTTTATTTTCAATTTCATCATACAAAAATCCGATTGAGAGCAGAGAATCACTCATCCTCAGCAGATTAGTAGTTACACCCTCTCCTTCAAGTGTTCCACATAGCTGGTAGAAACGCATATTTTCGCGCTTCGGGTTTTCGTGAGTAAAATTCCATACCTGGTCCGAAAACCAGTAAGAAGGTGAGAATATTCCGGATTTGCTGAAAATTTCCTGGTATTTCATTCCACCAAAGTGCGAGATCAATCCACCCAGCGAACTGCCCATAATTCCGGTGTTGTTTCTGTCGGCAAGTGTTCTGTAATTCTGATCAACGTAAGGTTTTAGCGTTTCAACGATAAATTGCATATAGGCTTCTCCATCGCCTCCTCCATACTGAGGGTTGGGCCAGGGCGTATATTCGCCTATGCGGTAGGTGCCACCATTTTCAATACCAATCACAATTGGAACAGGCTCCCCATCTGCAGCAAGATCATTGAGTGTTTCATCCACTTCCCATTCTCCGGCAAAAGCAGTCTGACTATCAAAGAGGTTCTGCCCGTCGTGCATGTAAAGCACTGGATATCGGTTTTGAGAAGTTTCGTATCCCGGAGGCAGATAAATCCAGATTTTTCGGTTGCGGTTGAGCTGCGGCATGAAAAAACTTTCAGCCATAACCTGAACGTTGGCTGCAGCTGTGGAACCGCCACCGCTTCCTCCATCTGCCCACTTGTGTATGGTAACCTCAACATGCTGCCCGTTGCCAAAGCTAAAAGTCCGGTCTGAAATTTCTTCTCCGTTTGCACCTTTTTCAACAGTTGCCCAGCTTCCACGGGTAAATTTAAATTTTATCAGTGTGCCTTCAGGCCTTTCCGGTAAGGTGATAAACCAGTTTCCATCATCATTTTTCTGCATCACATATTCAGGCAGGCCAGGATTCCATCCGGTAAAATCTCCGGCTATGTAAAGGTTATCTTCAGCAGGCGTAGAAGAAGGAATAGAAATTGCTGTAAAGGTTACCTGTGCTGCCGATGCCATGGTCATAATCAGAAGCAGTATCAATGAAGTCAATTTCTTTGCATTCATGTGCTTTATATTTAAGTTGTAAAGTTAAGTTTTTAACTGTTCTGAACCCGTTCATTTATCCGGAATCAACTGCTGGAATCTTTTTTCTATCTTTGAGCTTGTATTATTCCCAAAGCCAGCAATCATGAAATTAATCAGATGGATGCTGCCGGTATTGCTGCCGGTAGTCATGTTTTCCTGTACAGGAACATCCGAAAAAAACAAACCAGAACCGATGGATCAGAAAAATAAAGTAGTTGTTTATCAGGTTTTTACCCGCCTTTTCGGGAATACAAATACAACCAATAAACCCTGGGGAACGCTTGAAGAAAACGGAGTAGGTAAATTTAACGATTTTACCGACAAGGCACTTGAAGAGATCAAAGCCCTTGGTGTTAGTCACATCTGGTACACCGGCGTGCCGCATCATGCAGTAATCCGCGATTATACAGCTTACGGAATTTCAAACGATGATCCGGATGTGGTCAAAGGTCGCGCCGGTTCACCATATGCAGTCAAGGATTACTACAATGTTAATCCCGATCTTGCTGTTAATCCCGCCAAACGCCTCGAAGAGTTTAAAGCACTCATTGACAGGACACACAAACATGGGATGAAAGTAATAATCGATATTGTGCCGAACCATGTGGCCCGGGGTTATAAATCACTATCCAATCCCCAGGGCGTTGAAGATTTCGGGGCTTCTGACGATTCTTCAGTGGAGTATGCACGCAACAATAACTTCTATTATATTCCTGGCCAGGCATTTAAAGTTCCTGCTCCACGCGATGGATATAAACCTTTAGGTGGTGAAGCCCATCCAATGGCCGATGGCAGGTTCGATGAAAATCCGGCAAAATGGACCGGCAACGGATCGCGTATGGCACAGCCCGATTTCTATGACTGGTATGAAACTATAAAAATCAATTATGGTGTCCGCCCTGATGGTTCCAAAGATTTTGATACCCTGCCGGCGGGATTTGATACTAAATCGCATGCCGAACATTTTGCTTTCTGGAAGGATAAAGTTGTTCCTGATAGCTGGAAAAAATTCCGTGACATTGCCCTGTACTGGACAGAGATAGGTGTGGATGGTTTTCGATATGATATGGCCGAAATGGTACCTGTAGAATTCTGGAGCTTTATGAATTCAGCCATAAAAAATAGGAATCCTGAGTCTTTCCTGCTTGCCGAAGTTTATAATCCTGCTTTGTATCGCGATTATATTCATCTTGGCAAAATGGATTACCTGTACGATAAAGTTGAACTTTATGATACCCTCAAAAATATCATTCAGGGCCATGGATCGGCAGATAACCTGGTGGGCATACAGGCCGGACTTACTGATATTGAACATCATATGTTGCATTTTCTTGAAAATCACGATGAACATCGGCTGCCAAGTCCGCCTTTTGCAGGAAATGCTACCAAAGGAAAACCAGCCATGGTGCTGAGTGCAACCATCAGCACTGCACCTGTAATGATATATTTTGGTCAGGAGGTTGGAGAACCCGGTGAAGGAAATGCCGGATTTGGCAGCGAAAACAGAACTACCATTTTCGATTACTGGGGAGTTCCCTCTCATCAGCGCTGGATGAATGGCGGTGCATTTGATGGCGGTCAGTTGAGTAAAGAAGAACGGGAGTTGCGCGATTTTCACAAACGACTGCTGAATTTTACACTCAAAAGCCCCGCCCTTTTGGGACAATATAAAGAACTGCACTCTTTTAACCGAGCCAAAACTGAGGGTTATTATGATAAAAGTTTCTCCTTTGCACGTTGGACCAACGGTGAACATTTGATTGTTCTGGTCAATTTCAAAGACTGGGTAACGGATGAATATGAACTTCAGATTCCATCTGAACTGATCGGTGAATGGGAACTGAAGGATGGAAATTACAAATTACGCGATCAGTTATACAATGTAACTGAATTTGACCTTTCTGTTTTGGGAGGCATAGGGAAGGTTAAGGTTTCAGTAAAACCCCTCGAGTCGTTTATTCTGAAGTTAAAGGAGAAATAATTGTTTGATATTTGATAAATTAACCTGAACATGAGAAAAAAATCTGTGGTTGAGATTTTTCTGGTTTTCATCTTCCTGATGTTGACCAACACAAGCATGAGTCAGAATGGAAAAACTGCATTATTGCTGATTGATTTTCAATATTTCTACTTTGAGGGCGGTTCATCGGAACTTGAAAATCCTCTGCCGGCCAGTCTCAATGCTGCCAGATTACTGTCCCATTTCAGGGAAAAGGGGGAATGGGTTGTACACATCAAACATGGAGAAGGGCCACAAAGCGAAATTCATGAAAATGTGAAACCTTTGACCGGAGAAAAAATCATTGTCAAACATGAAGTCAACAGTTTTTTGAAAACTGATCTGTTTGAATATTTGAGTGAAAACCAGGTTGATTCTTTGGTTTTGTGCGGAATGCAGACACATATGTGCCTGGAAGCGGCAACCCGTGCGGCTGCCGATCTGGGTTTTGTCTGCATCGTCATCGCCGATGCCTGTGCTACCAAAGACCTTAAATATGGCGACAAAATCATAAATGCTGAAGATGTTCACTACTCTACGCTCGCGACCTTCAGGCCTTATGCAAAAGTTTTTAACACAGATGCTTACCTGAAAAACGGTGAATAAATTCTGACCTCATAACTCATACATCTTACCTCTTACATCATTATAAATCATGGAACCCGATTCTCAACTATTGCTGCAGCTTGTAGAAATGAAAATGCCTTTCGGCAAATACAAAGGGACTGTACTTTGCAATCTTCCGGTTTCATACCTCGAATGGTTTCATCAAAAGGGTTTTCCTGAAGGGAAGTTGGGAATGCTGTTGCATACCATTTATGAAATCAAACTCAACGGACTGGAATATCTTCTCACTCCGCTGAAAAAAGGCAGGTAATCATGAAAGCAGCCTCAATTGCCATTCTAAAACAGGAATTAAGCACCCTTCCACAAAAGGAACTGTTGAAGTTATGCCTGAGACTGGCGCGTTACAAAACCGAAAATAAAGAGTTACTTACCTATCTGTTATTTGAGGCAGGTGATGAAGCCGAATACATACGCACCATAAAAGAGGAGATTGAAGCCTGGTTCAGCGAAATAAATACCTCACACATTTATTTTGCACGCAAAAGCATCAGAAAAATTCTCAGGAACATCAACAAATTCATCAGATATTCCGGATCCAAGCAAACCGAAGCCGAATTGTTGATTTTTTTCTGTACTAAACTTAAAAATTCGGCACTTCAATATCAAACAGTTACATCACTAAGTAACATGTACAGAAATCAATTGCTCAAAATTGGCAAAGCCATCTCTACACTACACGAAGATCTTCAGCATGATTATTTGCTGGAATTGAAGGAGTTGTGAATATTTTGACAGATCAGTCTGAAGTATCCTACTTTATCATCTTTTCGATCATACGATCCACCGAAAACCTGCCTGGCCCTGCAAGCAGGATGCTAATGTACGAGAACAGATAAAGTAGTGCGGGTTCTTTTGCTGAAAATGAATCCCCTCCGTGGGCAACAAAGGCTGCAATCAGCATGGTTATGATCAATGGCATCACACTTAATCTTGTCAGAAAGCCTGCAATTAAAAGCAACGACATAAAAATCTCAGCAAAAATGGCAAGCGAAAGACCAAAAGTTACACTACCCAAAACAGGTAGAAATTTTCCTGATTCAACAATCTCGCCGAAATTTAAAAACTTTGGAATTCCATGCGTCAGCATTAAAAGTCCGACAGATAAACGCAAAATCAGTAAGGCAAGATCGGTCAGCCCGGAAGGACTTGTTATCAGTAGTTTTTTCAACATCTTATTAACATTTTAGAAAACTTATGAACGGGCAGAAGAGGTTAATGTTCACTATTACAGATTTTTAATTTAAATACTTGTTTCGGGCTACAGGGATTATATTTTTTGAAAATCATGTGATAAATTATATTTGCCGGTGAAACTTTTAATCCAAACCAGTAAAGCTATGAAAAAGAGTTACTTGCTAGTAATTTTGTCATTTTTAATGACGGGTGTAATTGCTCAGAATGTTCAACTTCATTACGATTTTGGGAAAGATCGGAATTATCCGACAACAACAGTGGAAATGTTCAAACCCGACAAATGGGGCTCTACATTTTTCTTTGTAGATATGGATTATAATGTAAATGATCAGAAAGGTGTCAATATGGCTTACTGGGAAATTGCACGTGCAATCAATCTTGGGAAAACACCTTTTGCATTTCATGCTGAGTACAATGGCGGATTTGGGCAGTTTAAAGCCGAGCCTTTTAATGGCGCCTATCAGATCAACGGTGCCTGGCTTACCGGAATAGATTACATCTATAATAATGCCGATTTTTCGAAAGGTTTTACCATTCAAGTGTTGTACAAAAATATCCGCGACAAACATGATGCTTCCTTCCAGCTTACCGGTGTGTGGTATATGCACATGCTAAACAGAAAGGTTACATTCAGCGGTTTTGCCGATTTCTGGAGAGAAGATTTTTCTTTTACCAATGGTGAAAGTACACATGAAACGAAATATGTTTTCCTTGCTGAACCTCAGCTCTGGTACAACTTCACCGAAAACATCTCTCTCGGAACCGAAATTGAAATTGGAAGCAACTTCGGAGGAGTAAAAGGGTTTGCCGTCAACCCGACCATCGGCGCAAAATGGACTTTCTGAAACAAATTAAAACACAGAAACAATGTTTGAAAAATTATTCAAATTAGCGGAAAACAAAACCACAATCCGCACCGAGGTGTTGGCCGGGCTTACCACTTTTATGACCATGGCTTACATCCTCGCCGTAAATCCTTCAATTCTGAGTGCAACCGGCATGGACCGGAATGCACTTTTTACCGCTACTGCCCTTGCTGCATTGATTGCTACCCTGGTAATGGCGCTTTACGCCAAACTTCCTTTTGCATTGGCCCCGGGAATGGGACTCAATGCATTTTTCGCATTTACAGTTGTTCTGGGAATGGGTCACTCGTGGCAATTTGCACTTACTGCAGTTTTTATTGAAGGTATTATCTTTATCCTGCTCACGGCATTTAACATCCGGGAACTGATAATCAACAGCATTCCTATGAACATGAAGCATGCAGTTTCAGCTGGTATCGGATTGTTTATTGCCTTTATCGGACTTCAGAATGCAGGCGTGATCGTGAACCACGATGCTGTGCTGGTGGGTTTGGGATCTATTAAAACGCCCACAGTTATTGTAGCTTTGCTGGGGGTGATTATCACTGGTGTGCTCCTTGCCAAAAAAGTAAAAGGTGCTTTACTGATAGGGATTTTTGCTGCTACAATTATTGGACTTCCTTTTGGTGTAACTAAATTGCCGGATGGTAGCCTGATTTCGCTTCCTCCTTCACTTGCACCTATTTTCTTTCAGTTTGAGTTCCACAATATCCTCACACTCGATATGCTGGTTGTCGTATTTACTTTTCTTTTTGTAGATATGTTTGATACAGTCGGAACCCTTGTCGGGGTTAGCGATAAAGCCGGAATGTTGAGCCCTGAAGGTAAAGTTCCAAAGGCAAAACAAGCGCTTTTCGCTGATGCCATTGGAACGACTGCCGGTGCTATGCTTGGAACAAGCACAGTTACCACTTATGTTGAAAGTGCTTCCGGGGTGGCCGAGGGAGGCCGGACCGGCCTTACCGCGTTGTCAGTGGCCGGATTATTTTTGCTGGCACTCTTTTTTGCACCGGTGTTCTTGATGATTCCGGCAGCAGCCACTGCTCCCGTGCTGTTTCTGGTAGGTTTGTTTATGATGACGCCAATTCTGAAAATCAATCTTGAAGATTTTACCGAAGCCATTCCAGCCTTCTTTACAATCATTATGATGCCTTTAAGCTATTCAATTGCCGAAGGTATTGTTTTTGGAATGCTGTCATACGTGTTGCTGAAAGTGTTTACCGGAAAGTATCGAGAAGTTACACCGGTTATGTATGTACTGGCTGTTTTATTTATAATCAGCTTTTTTGCGAAATAGTTTGTTCGAAACCCTGGCAGATTGAAACCTGTCAGGGTTTGGTTTTTATCCCCCGATTCCTGCCTTAATTCCATATTGCCTGAATTTCTCAACTGCAGCGGCCAACGCTTTTTTATCAGGTTCCCTGAGTTTTTCAGATTTATCTTTTATACCGAGTTTCTGGTACTTATGCCGGGCAATGTTGTGAAAGGGCAATAACTGGACTTCTTTACTTTCTCCTGCAAGTTCCGATATAAATCGTGCAGTTTGCTCAATATTTTCGTCAGTATCATTCACTCCGCCAATCATTGGGATGCGGATAATTATCGGGGTACCGGTTTTGGACAGCTCTTTCAGGTTCATAAGGATTAAACTGTTGTCTGAGCCTGTCCATTTCTTGTGTGAAGCTGAATCCATCATTTTCAGGTCGTAAAGAAACAAATCAGTATGTTTGGCAACCTCCAGTATGATTTCCAAACTAACATTTCCGGCTGTATCCACAACACGGTGTATTCCTCGTTTACCACTCTCTTCGAGCAGTTTCATCAGTATATCTGAATGTAAAAGTGGTTCGCCTCCCGAAAATGTTACTCCACCACCTGATTGTTCAAAAAACACTCGTTCATTCTCAATGATTTCAATAATTTCATCTACCGACATTATTTTGCCCGACATCTCCAGCGCCAGAGACGGACATGAATCGCAGCACTTTCCACACATAATGCAGCGTTTCGGATCAATATCAATGCCATCCGCGGAAAGTGATATGGCATTATATTCGCAGGCCACCACACAACTCCCGCATCTGATGCACTTTGACTGAGTGTACATCTTTCCGGATTTTGCTGAAATGCTTTCGGGATTATGGCACCATGCACAACGAAGATTGCATCCTTTGAAAAAAATGACAACGCGTATGCCCGGACCATCATTGATGGCGAAGCGCTTGATGTCGAAAATCAGACTGGTGGACATGTTTAGAGTGCTGTTTTATTAGATTCTTTTTAAAGTAGGATTCAGGATGTAGGATATATGAGATAGGATGTAGGAGAGTTGAAATCCGAAACCTGCCAGCCGTCAGGCTGGTCTGCAATCCGCATTTAGAAATTGGAAATTGGAAACCAGCCTGCCGGCTGGCAGATTAGAAATTAGAGCTTCACTACCAGGCCTCATTCTCTGTCCTTTCCATCACTTCCTGCTGAAGGTCGGCATTCATATCGTTGAAATAGTCGCTGTAACCTGCCATTCTTACCATCAAATCCCTGTATTCATCGGGACAGGCCTGAGCCGCCTGCAAAGTAGCGGTATCAACTACATTAAATTGAATGTGATGTCCGCCAAGTTTGAAATAACTACGAATGAGTTGTCCAAGTTTAATAAGGTCTTCCTCTTTGCGCAGCAGGCCAGGTAAAAAACGCTGGTTGAGCAGGGTTCCTCCCGATTTTACATGATCAAATTTTGTCAGCGATTTCATCACTGCCGAAGGGCCGTGCGTGTCGGCTCCATGTGAAGGTGAGGTTCCGTCTGAAATTGATTTTCCGGCCAGGCGTCCATTGGGCGTGGCTCCGAGTACTTTCCCAAAATATATATGACAGGTAGTGGAAAGCATGTTAAAATGATATTTGCCATCGGGTTTGATATTTGGCTTCCCATCGATGGTATCAAACAGATCATTGTAAATTTTTGTAGCAATATCGTCGGCAAAATCATCGTCATTGCCAAAAAATGGAGTCCGGTTGATTATGGTCTGACGTAGTATTTCCTCACCTTCAAAGTTCTTTTTCAGGGCTTTCAGCATTCTTTCCATGCTGCATGTTTTCACTTCAAAAACATGTTTTTTAATTGCTGCAAAACTATCTGTGATTGTTCCAAGTCCGCAACACTGTATATAGCTTGTGTTATACCTGGGTCCGGCATCGTAATAGTCGCGGCCTTTGCTGATGCAATCTTCAATTACCACAGAAAGGAATGGTGCCGGTGCATATTTTGCAAACATGCGGTCGATGTAATTACTTATTCGCATTTTCAGGTCAACAACGTAATTCAATTGCTTTAAATAGGCATTGTAGAGTTCATCAAATGTTTTAAAATCAGATGGATTTCCTGTTTTCAATCCGGCCATTTTTCTGCTCAATGGATCGATGCCGTTATTAAGTGTTATTTCAAGAATCTTGGGTAAATTAAGGTATCCGGTCAGCAGATAGGCTTCTTTGCCGAAGGCGCCAACTTCAATACATCCACTGCATCCACCTTCATGTGCGTCCTGAATTGTTTTCCCTTGCCGAAGCATTTCCTGAATATAAATATCCGGATTAAAAACCGAAGGGAATCCATGACCCTGCCTGATGACTTTTATAGCTGCCTGCAGAAATTTATCGGGTGTTTTAGCACTGATGTGCACCGAATTTCCGGGTTGCAAAATGTGCAGTTCTTCAGCTACTTCCAGCATAATATATGAAACTTCGCTGCTTCCATCAGTGCCATCACTCTTTAAACCACCGATGTTTATATTGGTGAAATCATTGTAAGTACCACTTTCACGCGCAGTAATTCCTACTTTCGGTGGCGCAGGATGGTTGTTGACTTTAATCCAGAAGCATGAAATCAGTTCTTTGGCTTCCTCACGCGTTAGTGTTCCCTCCTGAATTTCCTTTTCATAAAAGGGAGTCAGGTGCTGGTCAAAATGTCCCGGATTCATTGCATCCCAGCCATTCAGCTCGGTAATGGTTCCCAGATGGACAAACCAATACATCTGTAAGGCTTCCCAAAAATTCCGTGGCGCATTTGCCGGAATCCACCGGCACACTTCGGCTATTTTCAGCAGTTCACCGGCTCTTTTCGGGTCAGTTTCAAATGAGGCCATTTTCTCAGCAAGTTCAGCATGACGCTCGGCAAAAACCACAACGGCATCGCACGATATCGCCATGGCTTTCCATTGCTCTGATTTGTCAGTTGCTTCCGAATCTTTCAGGAAATCAAGTGTTGCCAGGTTGGCTAAAATCTCTTTTTTGAAGTCAAGCATGCCTTTGTGGTAAATTTTCCCGTCAAGGGCAGTATGTCCGGGAGCACGCTGTTCCATAAACTCAGTAAACAAACCCGATTCATAGGCTACCCGCCAGGTGTCGGGTACATGGCCAAATATGCGTTCGCGCTGGGTTCTTCCCTTCCAGTATGGGATAACTTCCTTTTCGTAAATGTCAATATCCTCCTGGCTGATTCTGTATCGCTGCATTTCGCGCGTATTGAGCACTTGAAAATCTTCCACACTGTGGCAGGTAAGTTCTGGAAATGTTGGAACACATTTTGGTTTTGGGCCCCGTTCGCCAACAATCAGTTCACCATCGCCTATATAAATGGTTTTATGCCGGCAATGATCAAGAAAATTCATGGCCCTCAACACAGGTATTGAGTATTTGCCATAATTTTCTTTGTAAAAGGCCGTTTCGTGCAATGCCCGCTCAATAGAGAGAGACGGTTCTGTTTCCACACTCAATTTGCGAAGTTTCTGCACACGCTCGTTCATGCCCGGGCCAATTTCGGATTTCACGGATCCCGGTATTGTTTTTTCTGTAATTTCAGATATTTCAGGGATAGCAGTATGGGTTTTATTTTTATCAAGCATGAGATCCTGATTGAAATTATTAATTGCTTAAAACAGCAAATTTTTATGACACATTTGCCATCAGTCATTCCTCACCCAAGGTGTGAAAATCAGGAAAGGGAAATTAATTATAGAACATCAGACACTCAAACAGGCGTCTGTAGGTTTTAATAAAGGTAGGAATGTAAAAAGCCGTTTTCATATTTGCGGATGTCACTCTGCCAATAAAGAGTTTGTACCTGAGTACTTTAGTGCAAAGTTAATACAATAAAAATAAACTTCATCCTGCGCTTCGCTAATTTAGATTTGCTCTAAATAGAATCAACCCTCATATAGTAAAATAGAGTTCAACCAGAAGTGGAGCTAAATATAGCACGAATAAATCTACTATGTTTTCAGCAGGGTTTCGAGGTAATGAAATTCTATGCCAAACATTGCCTTTAATGCTTCGATCCTCTTTAAAATTTTCTGATCAGGCCCTGTTGGGTTTGATTTTTTCACAGCCGAAATCATGACATTTTTCGGGGTGTGTTCAGTGGCTATAAATTCAAAAACCCTGGTTTTATATCCATATGCCTCTAATAGCAGTGCCCTGATGGCATCGGTGAGCATTTCGGCTTGTCGCTCTTCGAGAATGCCAAACCGTGTAATTTCTTTCAGGCTGTTTTCCGGGTTTATCTGCTTACGGATTTGCTTATGACAACAGGGAGCCACCATAATTACTTCCGAACCAGCGCGGATGCCTCTGTATAGGGCTTCATCGGTGGCGGTGTCGCAGGCGTGAAGCGCAATTAAAACATTTACAGCAGGAAGTTTTGTCTCCACAATGCTGCCAGTTTCAAATCGCAGGGTTTTAAATCCGGCCTGTTTTGCTATGCGGTTGCAGGTTTCGGTCAGGGCAGGCCTTAACTCTATCCCGGTCATCTCAAAAGATTTGCCAAACGACTTTTTCAGATGATCGTACAGGGAAAATGTCAGGTAACCTTTGCCGGATCCCATATCTGCAATGGTAAAGCCATCGGGAAGTGTTGCACTCTTTAGCACTTCATCAACCAGCTCAACATAGTGGTTGATTTGCTTAAACTTGTCCTGCATATCGGCCTTTACTTTCCAGTCAGATGTCAGAATGCCTAGTTCTCGAAGGTAAATGTTATTATCAGCAACAATCAATCGCTTTTTGATCTTATCGTGCCTGAATAAAGGCAACTCTGATGAACTTGCAGGCTTTTTCAGCAGTGTCGATTTTCCTTTTTTATTGCTGAGCAGTATATAATCCGAAGTGGAAGTAAACAGGTCGGCATTGAAAAACTGCAGGGTCAGCAGATCGCTTATTTGTTCCAAAGCCTCTGCCAAAGCATAATTCTTAGTCACATCTTTGGTTTGATGACGGTAAACAAACGAAAGTACAGCATGATTTTTTAATATCACCGGTTTCACAAATACATTGTTCAGGTCAGCAATTTTGTTTCGTTTATTGCTGAGGGTAAGTTTAACAAAGGTTGAATTATTATAGCTTTCAGTAAGGTATGAAAGAAGGCCCTTTATATTTTCGTTTGCTGACATAGGGTGAATTAGATGAGGTGCAAAGGTATAAACTATTGGCCAAATCGATGGGATGAAAGGGGCTGCTCTTTAATTTACCCTGACTTTAAGACAAATTTTACAAGAAACTACCCTGACTTTCCGACAAAAAAGCGAGAGAATTACCCTTACCTAATGGGTTAGATTAACAATATTGTTACTTGATTCCTTACTGATAAAGGATTGTGACAAAATCTTTCTACATTTACCACCGTAACTATTTAATTCAACTCCAAATGAAATTACGTTTACTTCTCGCAGTTTTATTGGCTGCAATAAGCGTCTTTGCTTATGCCCAGGTGGTTCCGGGTGACCCTTATTTTGGTGAAAGTTGCACCAGTATTATGGTTGGTAAAAATGCAACAGTCGATGGTTCGGTCATAACGGCTCACACCTGCGATGGTAATTACCGCACCTGGGTGCGAATGGAAAAAGCTGCCGATCATGCCGACACCGCCATGCACATTGTTTATAAAGGAACCTTGCACACCGAAACCCCTGACGATATGCGAAAGCTTAAGGTGGCAGGCCGGATTCCACAGGCCAGGCACACCTACGCTTATCTGAATACAGCTTATCCCTCGCTCAATGAAAAGCAACTTGGAATAGGAGAAGCCACTTTCGTGGGGGCGGATACCCTGGTGAACAAAAACGGAATGTTCCTGATCGAAGAATTGCAACGTGTGGCTCTGCAGCGCTGCGACAATGCCCGCGATGCTATACGTCTCATTGGCAGCCTGATCAAAGAATACGGCTACGGTGATTACGGCGAATGTATAACCATTGCCGATCCAAATGAGGTCTGGCAAATGGAAATTCTGGGTGAAGGCCCTGCGCGCATTGGTGGCGTTTGGGCTGCTCAGCGCATACCCGACGACCATGTGGGCATTCAGGCCAACATTGTCCGTATCGGGACCATTGACCTTAAAAATACTGATTACTTTATGGCCAGCGATAATTTCAAAGAAGTTGCCCTTGAATTTGGTTTTTGGGATGGTAAAGAACCCTTTAAATTCTGGAAAGCTTATGGAAATGGAAATAAACCTTTCAAAATCAGGGAATTTTTTGTGCTAAGTACACTGGCTCCTTCGCTTGGACTGACCATGGATATGGAAGAACTTCCGTTTTCGGTTAAACCTGAAAAGAAACTCAGTATTGAGAAACTCGCTGAACTTTATCGTGAAACATATGAAGGCAGTTCCTACGATATGACACAGCATGTTAAGATGGTGAAGAAGCGTTACGACGAGAATCGAAAGGAGATCGGTCAGGACACCATTATCAGTCCTGTTGCCAATCCCTGGCTGACAACCGATATGCGTAATACATTGAATTACCTGGCTCCGGGAACTGTTGAATTTCAGCGTACTGTGTCTGTTTCGTGGTGTTCTTACTCTCATATTACCCAGTTACGTTCCTGGCTTCCTGATGCCATCGGTGGTGTTTCATGGTTTTCATTCGATAATCCGGGCGAAAGTCCGCGAATTCCAATTTATGCAGGCGTCAATTCTGTGCCGGCAAAGTGGGAAGTATGCGGTCAAAAAAGCTTTCGCGAAGATGCCGCTCTCTGGGGTTTCCGAAAGGCCAATAAGTTAGCAACAGTATCATGGGGGAAAACAAAAAAAACGGTTCTGGATAATGTGTTAAGTTTCGAGGAAAAAGCCCGACTGGAAATGCCTTCGCTTGAAGCGAAAGTAAAAAAACTGTGGGAAGATGGAAAAACTGAGGAAGCAAAGGCTATGATTACAAACTATAGCAGCGACTTTTCGGGAGCAGCCCTGCAGCGATGGGCCGGCCTTGAAGTTAAATTCTGGGAAATGTTTGGAAGGGGGTTCTGAGGATATGATATTATCGATCAGATAGACTTAAGAAACAATGTTTCGGGCTAAAATATGAAACATCAGGAAATGACAATCTGTTTATGGTTTGATAATCAGGCGGAGCAGGCAGCGAAATTTTATACTTCAATTTTTGCCGACTCAGCAATTGGCAAAATCAGCAGGTTTGGTAAAGAAGGCTTTGAATTTCGTGCCCAACCCGAAGGAACTGCCATGGCAGTTGAATTCCGTTTAAATAAAATGAAATTCACGACCATTAAGGGTGGCGATAAATCCAAATTCAATGAATCAATTTCAATCATATTACATTGCGATACTCAGGAAGAAATTGACCATTACTGGACAAATCTTTCAAAGGAAGGCATAGAACGGTCCTGCGGCTGGTTAAAGGATCAATTTGGAGTCTCGTGGCAGATTAATCCAACAATTCTTGCCGATTATTTGTCTGACAATGACAAAATCAGGAAATCAAGGGTTGAGTGGGCCGCTTTTCAAATGAAGAAATTTGATATTAAAAAGCTTATTCAGGCCTTTGAAAGAACTTAAAATACATAAATCGAACCTGAATAAAGCTATTTCAAAGACTACCCGGCTTGCCTGTAGAATTGGCTTATCATTCTTTCCATTTTTTACCCTTAATAAATTCACCAGGTTCATGCGGTCCTATATATTGCATTGACTATCTTAACAAATAATATAAAAAAATGAACTGGATTGTTTTAATCATTGCCGGATTGTTTGAAGCTGCATTTGCTTTTTGTTTGGGAAAGGCAAAAGAAGCCTCAGGAAACGAAATGTATCTTTGGTATTCAGGCTTCCTGGTAGCTCTTATTTTAAGTATGGGACTGTTGATAAAAGCAACCCAAACCTTACCAATAGGTACTGCCTATGCTGTGTGGACAGGAATCGGAGCTGCCGGAACAGTACTATTAGGAATTTTTATTTTTAAAGAACCTGCAACATTCATGCGGCTGCTTTTTCTTACCACTTTAATTGTTTCTGTTATCGGGTTGAAAGCAGTGGCTCAATAAAAAACAAAAAATCCGACATTTCTAAAATTCTTGCACAGGGGAGATCAGGGACGATCATATATATTAAAATTTAAAAAATGAAAAAAAGATCGTTCAACATCTTTATTATTATTGCAGCAGCCATATTGTTACTGGCATTTTCCTACTTTGGTTTACTTGAAAAGTCGTCAAAATTTATGTTGATTCCGATTTTGGTTTTTTACTTTCTTGGTCAATATTCTGAACGAAAATTTCTGAAGTAACAAAATAATTGTCGCTTTGGCAGGAGAAATGGTTTGATTTAAGTCGATCATATCGATCACAGGAGGTAGCTTTATATAGATTTTACATTTGCCTCCTTCTCAAATGTGGAAGTTAAGTCACAATTTGACCTTAGTATTAATTGTTTCCACACTACTGTTTTAGCCATTCGCGATCTGATTTGTTTTAATAAATGGAAGACAATAGCAAGTGTGTAAGCTTATATATCACTGAATATCAACATTTAATTAGATTGTTGCCGCTCAAAATCAGCATGGGCACAACAAATCAGGCCTTTCTGTGGTACAATAATTGA
Organism: Lentimicrobium sp.; assembly: GCA_019429275.1. Lineage (GTDB taxonomy): Bacteria > Bacteroidota > Bacteroidia > Bacteroidales > Lentimicrobiaceae > Lentimicrobium. Next base: position 105,971 of record JAHYJC010000009.1, read on the forward strand.
ATCGACAGGAATATTAATACTTAAACCAACTATTAAGAAAAGAGCAAAAATTTTAATCCTCTTTTTATTTGTAGCATTCTCTGTAATTATCCTCAGCTCATGCGAGAAGGATGATAAAAAGACTTCAGAAGGTAAGGCTGTTGTACAATTGATGCTTACCGATGCCCCGGCAGTTTATGATGCCGTAAATGTTGACATCCGTGAAGTAAGGCTGCACTCCGAAACAGAAGGATGGGTTTCAGTGCCTCATGAAAATCCGGGAGTGTATAACCTGCTTGAGTTTAGCAACGGGCTTGATGTATTAGTGGGTACCATCGAAATAGAACCGGGCACTCTTTCACAGATGCGTCTTATACTTGGAAGTGAAAACTCCGTAGATGTTGATGGTATATCTTACCCACTTACAACTCCTTCAGGTTCAACTTCTGGTCTGAAGCTCAACCTGCACAGCCAGCTTGAGGCAGACTATTTTTACAGGATCTGGCTTGATTTCGACGCTGCACGTTCGGTGCATGTTACCGGCAATGGCAAATATATGCTTAAACCTGTCATCCGCATGTTTACTGAGGCTTCAGGCGGAGCTGTCACCGGCAATGTATTCCCTGCCGAAGCAGCGCCAAATGTTACCATTTACAATGAAAGCGATACACTTTCTGCCATTCCTGCAGATAATGGATATTTTCTGATTCCCGGCGTTACGGCAGGTAATTATACTGTTAAGTTTAGTTCCAGGATTGACCCTTTGCCAGTGTTTGAAGTGATCATCCCTGATGTTGCTGTGGTTAAAGGCGAAACTACCATTCTTGCAGACGTTTCACTCCTCCCGCTCTGATCTGTTTGTTTGACTGGTTCCCGGAGGTTATTCAAAATTTCCGGAATACTTAGCAGGAATTATTGAGAGGCAAATCATTGGTTTGCCTCTCTTTTTATTTTCCGTGATTTTTCCTTTTTAATTTGAATTACAAAATGAAACTGAATCCGAAATATTCATTTATTGAAATATTAATACATTTGTCCTTAACTGTCTTAGGTCATAAAAATGGTTTGACAATCTCAATAATCTGAATGGTTAAGATTCTGATTATTGAATTATTAGTAATAAAAATCAGATGAATATCAATCGGTGCGAATTTGTTAATGTTATGAAAATTAGTATTTCCAGAGATTCTTATTTAATTTCAGGATTCATGTTATGCCTGATACTGACTTCCTTATCGCTTCAGCCCAGGGAAGAAAAGCACCAATCCTTGGCTGGAGCAGCTGGAACCATTTCGGACCAAAAATCAATGAATCAATTATCCGGGAGCAGGCAGATGCCATGATTTCAACAGGTCTTTATAAGGCAGGTTACCGCTTTGTCAATATTGATGATGGTTATTTCGGAGGCCGCGATTCTACCGGGCAGCTTTTGGTTGATGCAGCCAAATTTCCTTCCGGAATGAATCAACTGGTCAGATACATTCACAGCAAAAATCTGAAGGCAGGTATCTACACCGATGGAGGTGCCAATACATGTTGCTCAATCTGGGACAATGATACTTTTGGAATTGGTTCGGGCACATAAGGACATATTGAAGAGGATTGCAGTCTATTCTTCAGGGATTGGGGTTTCGATTTTATTAAAGTCGATTGGTGTGGTGGTGAACAAATGAAATGCGACGAGGAAACAGAATACATAAAAATCATAAATGCTGTAAAATCGATAAATCCTGATATTATTTTCAATATTTGCCGCTGGAAATTCCCGGGCGAATGGGCCATCACGAAAGCCGATTCATGGAGGGTTTCCTATGATATCAGGGCCGGGTTCAAATCTGTTCTAAAGATTATTGACATCAATGCCGGATTGTATCCCTGGGCATCGGCCGGGCACTATAATGATATGGATATGCTGGAGGTAGGAAGGGAAATGACCTACGATGAAGATAAAACTCACTTTTCGATGTGGTGTATGCTGAACTCCCCCTTGCTTGCCGGTAATGATCTTACCCGTATGTCAGCCCAAACGCTTGAAAACCTTTCAAATACTGAAGTTATTGCATTGAATCAGGATGCCGGCTTCAAACAGGCATTCAGAATTTATCGAGAAAACAATATCGAGGTTTTGGGAAAACCTCTTGGAACACAAGGCGATTTTAAAGCCATTGCCATTATGAACAGGGGCGAAGTTGAAACCGGTTTTTACTTGTCTTCTGAAATGATCAATGTGACTAAAGGTAAACGGCATAAGGGATTTATGGCTCCACAAAAATCTCGGAAGAATAGGTAAAGGTCGGAAGTTTACAATTCCTGCCCATGGAATAGTTGTGCTTAAGCTTATGTGATATTTTATTTTTAATTCTCAAAGATACCACGAGCTTTTTAATTTTAATTGTTTGTCCCTGACTTCAATTTTTCCATTTTCATAGTAAAGTACTGCATAGTCCTGGGTAGCATCAATTTTTTTCAGGTCATTGTAATATGCCGAAGCTACAAGTTTAAGGTAAGTATCCCTGATTTCTACCTTATCCGTATCGTACCACAACACAACTATGTTCTCACCCTGTGAAATTGACTTCAGGCTTGTAAAGTAACTACTTGAAATGTAAGCGCCACTTATGTTCCGGACAACCACCTTATTGCCATAATTTATGGCTACAATTTGAGTAAAAGATGATGTGGAAAGAAGCATCAAACCAATGATGCATCCCCAAAAAAGTTTCGGTTTCATATTTCAGTTGTTTTATTTGTCACAATGGGTAGTTGAAATTTTTAATTTTCTTATGATTGGTGTCATCCTCGATTGTTTATTTGAAAAGTCAGTGGATGAAAGCATAAACCTGTTTTAAGCAGCACTGAATGTTGTTCATCAACATGAGAACAACAAAAAGTATGCCCTCTAAACTTTCTTTTAAGCTTTAATTGTTATATAGCACAACATAATTGACACTTTTGTCATATCCTTAAAGAGAGGGCTTTTTTCAAGCCCCACCCCCTTAAGGGGGTCCTAAGGGTCAATTTCGTAGCACAAGTTCATTGACATTTTGGAA
>JAHYJC010000099.1 GCA_019429275.1 Lentimicrobium sp.
CTGTATCATACGCAGTTCCTGCTACTCCTGCTACCGGAAACTCGGGATTACTTACTATGACCGAACTTGCTCAGCCAGTTAATGCCGGCGAACCAAGGTGGTCAACCGATGTAGCTAATTCTTCAAGGGAATTCACAGGATTCAACATTTACAGAAACGGTTCGTTACTCGTTAGCAACGTACAAACCACAACCTATACCTACCTCGAAGGTGCAGCCGGATCATCCTGCTACACTGTAACAGCTGTTTATAGCCTCTGTGGCGAGTCAGAACCTTCAAACGAAGCATGTGTTGATTTCGTTACCGGTGTTGAGAACAATGATCTTTCGCAGGTTAAGGTATATCCTAACCCATCGAACAGCATTGTAAACATTGATCTTACAAATAACATCAGCCGCGTAATTGTTTACAATTATGTTAGTCAGGTAGTATTTGAACAGAACAACACCAAAGCCGGAACCATCCAGCTGAATGTTAACAACTATGAATCTGGTGCTTATCTGGTTAAATTTGTAACCAGTGCTGGCGAAAGCTTCACCAAAAAAGTTGTTGTTATCAAATAATAATCGTTAAATCGATGTAATTGAAAAAGGGCTCCGGAAGGGGCCCTTTTTTTGCCTAAACCTCCGAACGGAATTATGGCAAAAATGATAAGGTTTCAAGGTAAACAAGCAGAATTATGAATAACGAAAACTTTCGGTAAAGGAAACAAGGAAGGGATGCTTTCGCCTTGAAAAGCGGAAGATGAAGTCCATGGTAGATTCAATTCACAAATGCGACATTTTAATCAATTAATTTCAAAAATAATCATTTAAGCTACCCAAAACCACAAAAAGAGAGCGTGAAAAAATTTGTGTAAACGTTGACTGTACCTAACTGCGACATCTTTCTTCAAAATTAAAAACAATTTGGCTATAAATCTACCCCGATAACGGATCGGGGTTTGCCTTTTTTTCCTGAACATTTTGAACAGCAAAATAGACAGCTTTTAACGCAGCCAGATCATCAGAAAAGATAGTTTTAACCTTGTTGTATTTTCTGATCGTGCCATCAAGGCTTTCAACAGAATTGGCAGTTTAAATAAGCGGTCGGATCTCCTTTGGGTAAACAAAATATGCGGTCAGGCAGTCCCGGTTTTATTTCAGGGTATGATTTAATTAGATTATTTCGAACCCCAGGTAAATTCAAAGTCTTAAGAATAGTCTCTGCTGACTCTTTGTCTATGGTCGCATTAATCTTCTTTAAATTGTCTATGAAAGCCTTATTTTCTTTCCATAAAACATATCCGCCTGAATTATGGATTTAATGAACATTGCAGAGCTGAGTATTGGCTAAAGGCAAGATCGCATGTGTGGCTTGTATAATTACAACAAGACCATCCCAGGTGCACAAATACTCTCCGCTCTGTTTTCTACGCTCACCTCAATTCGCAATCCAAAATCCGGAATCAAACGCCCCTAATCCCTGACGCATCGAACAGAATACCCATTAGGCTTCTCGTAACTTAATACGCTCAAATAGCTGAAATCATGAACCAGGGAGCGGAGCCAGCCGATGCCCGAATCGCGCTGAGAAGAACTCCAGAAATAGCTAACTAAGCCAATGGAGTAGAATCCTCCACCGAAAGGGGAGTTACGGCTTCCGCCCGGAAGACCAGAGAAGCCGCTTTCGTTGGTAGCGCCGGTATTTGGTAAATTCCACCTCGGGTGGGCATCCGGATCAGTAAGGGTGCTTTTCATCTTACCCCCTGCAACACCTTCTCCTCCTAAATAGTTGGCTAAGATTGTCCACTCAGCATCGGTTGGGGTATGCCAGCCAGCCGGGCAAAGACCCCTGCTGTCATTCGCTGCATACCAATTATACAAAGCGCCATAGTCATCTTTCCAGTTGATATCATTGTCATACCAGCAGTATGCGCAACTTCTGAGATCATTCCATTCTGAGTTTTCGGTTACATTGGGTATTTCATCGCCGTTGCGGTAATGGGTTACTTTCAGGTTTTCGGCCATCCAGGTTTGGTTGCCAATAGTTACAACCGGATAAGAGTTATAGTCAATATCTAAACATTCAACAAATTCAACTTCAACTTGCTGGCTTTCTGTAGGCACAATGGTGATAATCCTTGAATAATTGGATGAAAAGCCTTTCAGTAACAATATATCACCTTCACTGTATGGCATCTGAATCAGATTTCTTAAACTTTTCATCTGGTTCCCGGGTTCATTAACAGAATAGTTCCCTTCATATTTGAGATAGGGTTTACTGTTTTTATCACCGGTCGAAACGATCTGAGCTGAATAAATTACTTCATCATTGCAGATCTGAATAGAATAATGGCCATTTCGTAATCCGGAAATGGTAAAGATTTGATATCCTTTTTCCAATGTTTCAGCATGTTTGAGGACAATTTTTCCGGTATTATCAATTACCAGAAGGTTCGTCAATCCCGATCCGGGATTTTCGAATTCAATTCTTGCGGATTGATTCATTGGATTCGGGTAAATCTTCAGCTTATCCTCTTTTATTGCTTCTTCAAACAATCCTACAGTCCCCATCAGATGCAAAGTATCAGACCCATTAAGCATAATAGATATTCTCTGGGTCAGATTCGACACCTGTATACTGTCAATAGTTGGACTCTGCCCTGAGGCCGTAAAACTAATCAGATAATTCTGTGCCAACAAGGTTTCACTGATGACAAAAAGAAAAGTCAAAAACAGAATCTTTTTCATAATTAACTTTTTAAACAATGATTAAGCACTAAAAATTTATAAGATATTTTCTGACAGAATCAGGCAAAGGATTGAAATTACAGTTGTATCAAAGGTAATGAAAGCATACTTCCTGAAAGAGTTTATCAAAGGTAGAAAGTAAATTCCAGAATGTCAAGGCTAAGCAATATCTATAGAAATTAATAAATGAAGATATGCAGAATTAACAGAAAATATGCCTGCTATCATGGGCTGGTCCCGCAAATATTATTATCTTTACTCTACATAAAATTTAAAAAATTAAACTCGCCCGAATTACCATGTTGGGCTGTTGTTGCTTTTTAATCATCAGAAAATGAGCAGAGCTTTTGTAAACGAAGATGATCAGCGGGAAGCGCCATTTGTTCCGCCACGGGCTGATTTGCCCGATGGTGTTCCGAATTATGTTACTCCGGCCGGAATGGATGACTTATTGAAAGAAAAGGAAATGCTACTCGCTAAACTGAAAGAACTTACTAATGGTGATGATCATGACAAGGCAAACGCCATTACCATTGTGAATACTCAGCTTCAGATGCTTGAAAACCGGATTTCTTCTGCCCAGGTAATTTTAAAGGAAAGCGCTTCTGACATTGAAATCCGCTTTGGCTCAACAATTAGGCTTCAGATCGGTGATGAAAACAAAAATCAGAAATTTCAGATTGTAGGAGTAGATGAAGCAGATATAAAGCTCAGCAAAATTGCATTTACCTCTCCGCTTGCAAGGATTTTAATGCACAAAAAGGCGGGAGAGTCAGTCATTTTAAAACTGTCCAATGGCGAAAGGAGATTCAAGGTTATTTCAATAGAATGATTTCGGAGAAAGCCAATAATTTTCCTCAAAATTAGTCCATCTCTTGTAATTATTAAATTATTGCCTATTTTTGCACTCCCGAAAACAATGGCGGGGTAGCTCAGTTGGTTAGAGCGTCGGATTCATAACCCGGAGGTCTCGAGTTCAATTCTCGATCCCGCTACAATCGAGTAGGAGGAAAATAAAACAGTTTTCCTCCTGTTTTATTTTCCGACCTCTCACACCACCGTACGTACCGTTCGGTATACGGCGGTTTGTTAGAAAAGTGTTAACTGGTATTCTGTTTTCC
>JAHYJC010000010.1 GCA_019429275.1 Lentimicrobium sp.
ATAATTTTCTCTTAAAAACCCTTCAAAAAAAACTCGATATTTTCAATAAATTGCTGAAAGACAAGAATTTTGAATTTCAGGTATTCTTAAAATCAGGATCTGGTGCTTACGTGTGCGGAGAAGAAAGCGCATTGTTCGAATCGATGGAAGGTAAGCGTGGTGAACCCAGAAACAAACCCCCCTACCCTACAGTTGCCGGATACAACAGTAAACCTACAGTAATTAACAATGTTGAAACCCTGGTATATACAACCATGATTTGTCACATGGGCCCTGAAAAGTTCAAAGCATTGGGAACCAGCGACTCCAGGGGATCAAAAGTGTTCTCTGTTTCGGGCGATACCCCTATTCCAGGCATTTATGAACTTGAACTAGGAATGCCGCTGCATGAATTTGTCAATGAATTTGGCGATGGAGATGCCAAAGCAATCCAGGTTGGAGGTGCTTCGGGTCATTGCGTTCCACGTAAAAAATTTAATGATACCATCATTGGATTTGAAGGAATCCCTACCGGAGGCTCGATGATGATCTTCAACAGTTCAAGATCAATGTACAATGTGCTACACGATTATCTGGAATTCTTTACAGAAGAATCCTGCGGTCAATGCACCCCATGCCGTGTTGGCTGCCAGCAACTACTCAAAGGTATTGAAGCTGTAAAGCGAGGTGAACGACCACCGGCATATCTTGAAGATCTCAAAAAACTTACGGCAACGATGAAAATTGCTGCCAAATGTGGACTGGGACAATCAGTCGGAAATCCGTTTAACTCTATCGTTGATAATTTCAGGGAAGAGATCATTTACTAAGTAAATAGTGAAAAGTAAAAAGGCTTAATAGTATACAATCAAAAATTATCAAGCCTAAAGCCTAAACTAACTTAAAGGAAAGAAAAAAATGAGCAAATATTTAGTTAACCTTAAGATTAATAATATGCCCATTGCGGTGGAAGAGGGCACAACCATACTTGAGGCAGCAAGAAAATTGAATTTCCGGATCCCCACCCTTTGTAACCATCCCGACCTGACGGTGGCAGGAAATTGCAGGGTTTGTGTTGTGGAAGTTAAAGGAGCACGCCTGTTGGCAGCCTCCTGTGCCACACCTGTTTCAGAAGGAATGGAGGTATCGACTAACAGCGAAAAGGTAAGGGTTTCACGCAAACATATTGTTGAATTACTGCTTTCTGAGCACAATGCAGATTGTACAAAGTGTTTCAAAAACGGGCATTGTGAACTTCAGTATCTGTCGAGCGAATACAGAATCGGAGATCATGTATTCCTTGATCTGGTAAAACCTGAATCAAAAATTCAGGACATTTCGTCACCTTCAATCATCAAAGACGATAGTAAATGTATCCGCTGTCAACGATGTGTAAGAACATGTACAGAATTGCAGGGAGTTAGTGCACTGGCTGTGGTAAACAAAGGAGATCATCAAAAAATCTCTACATTTCTGAACAAGCCGATGCATGAAGTGGTTTGCACCAATTGCGGTCAATGTATCAACCGTTGTCCGACCGGAGCGCTCACTGAAAAAAATTATATTGAAGAAGTATGGAATGCAATTTATGATCCATCAAAATTTGTTATAGTTCAGACTGCACCGGCTACTCGGATTGCCCTTGGCGAAGATCTTGGTATCAGCACAGGTTCGCGCGTTACAGGAAAAATGGTTTCGGCTCTGAAGAAACTGGGATTTAACAAAATACTAGATACTGACTTTACAGCTGACCTTACCATTATGGAGGAAGGCACCGAGTTACTGACCCGACTGAAAAAAGCCCTGGTTGATAAAGATGAGACCGTTCAATTACCTATGATGACCTCCTGTTCACCCGGATGGATAAAATTTCAGGAACACATGTACCCCGAACTACTAAATAATCTGTCAACATGTAAGTCGCCTCAGCAAATGTTCGGAGCTGTTGCAAAAACCTATTATGCAGATAAAATCAACATCAAGGCACAGGATATGACCGTTGTTTCTATCATGCCATGCACTGCCAAAAAGTTTGAATGTGAAAGGCCTGAAATGCGTGACAGTGGTTATCAGGATGTAGATTACGTTTTGACAACCCGGGAACTGGCCATGATGATAAAACAGGCAGGTATTGATTTTGATAAGCTCGAAGATGAACATTACGACAGTATTCTCGGTGAATCAACCGGGGCTGCAGTAATTTTCGGGGCTACAGGCGGAGTAATGGAAGCTGCTTTGAGAACAGCCTATGAAATTGTAACCGGTCGTGAGGTACCTTTTACTAACCTGAATATTAAACCGGTACGTGGAATGGAAGGCATTAAGGAAGCATCCATTAAAATTAAAAATGTAAAACCTGAATGGTCATTTCTTGAAGGTGTTGACCTGAATGTTGCCATTGCACACGGATTGAGTAATGCCAGAGCTCTGATGGAGAAAGTAAAAAGCGGGGAAGCCAACTATCATTTCATAGAAATCATGGGATGCCCGGGCGGTTGCCTTGGTGGAGGTGGCCAACCAATTCCAACCTCACCTGAAATCCGAAAATTAAGAGCCGATGCCATTTATCAGGAAGATGAAGAGATGGTTATCAGAAAATCACATGAAAATCCGGAAGTTACAGAAATTTACAAACAGTTTCTGGGCGAACCACTAGGACACAAATCGCATGATTTGCTTCACACCCATTACAAACGCAGAAAGCGTTATTAAAAATTAGCAGATGATTTTAGAGGATAGCATTTGCTATCCTCTTGTCATTTATAAAAAACATTAACCATTTAAATATTAGTGCTTTACCCAGATAAAAATGACAAATAATTAGACACTTATCTGTCTATCTGTTATTATAATAACAATGTGAATTTATTCACAATTATATTTGTTTATGTTCAAATCAAGTTGTAATTTTGCCGCACGATTCAACCAATAATTCATTATCAAAACTTGCGGATTCGCTTTAACATAAACCAAATGAAAATAAAAGAGGTTGTTAACTTATTAAATGCAAAAATAGTTTCAGGAGAATACCTTCTTGACACTGAAGCTGAGTTTGTATTTGCTTCTGATTTAATGAGTGATGTACTGACCATTGAGAAAGACAACCTCATGCTTATTACTGGTTTAGCAAACCTACAGACAATCAGGACTTCAGAAATGTCAGACATCAATAAAATCATTTTTGTCAGAAAGAAAAAAGCAACTGACGAAATGATTCAACTGGCTGTGGAAAATGATATAATTTTGATTGAATGTGACTACTCCATGTTTAAAACTGCCGGAATTTTGTATCAATCAGGATTAAAGCCTGTATATTAAACCTTTGAAGATGCATTTCGAATTTAACATTGAAGGAGGCAATTTTTCGAAAGCCGGAACAGCATCGAGTCAATTGAAGAAAATTCTCAAGCAGCTCAATGTTGATCCTAAGGTGATTAAGCGTGTAGTTGTGGCTCTTTACGAAGCCGAGGTCAATGTTGTGGCTCATGCCTACACTGGTCAGATTTTTATTGACATTGATACTAACAAGATTGAAATCAAACTGGTTGATGAAGGTCCCGGCATTCCAAATATTGAACTTGCAATGCAACAGGGATATTCAACCGCATCACCGGCTGTTCGTGAAATGGGATTTGGAGCGGGAATGGGGCTTCCGAATATTAAAAACAATACTGATGAGCTTCATGTAGCTTCAGAAGTTGGTAAAGGTACTACGGTTAAGATGGCTATTTTTCTGATCAGCTAATAACACCGAAATGGGCAACACAAATTTTCATCACGCACTAAAAATAAGGGAAGACCTTTGTATAGGTTGTTCTCATTGCATGAATGTCTGCCCCACAGAAGCCATAAGAGTTAAAAACGGAAAATCAGTCTTATTTGGAGACCGTTGTGTAGATTGTGGCGAATGTTTCAGGGTTTGCCCGGTGAGTGCGATAATAATCGATCATGATGACTTCAACAATATTTTTGACTATAAATATCGCGTTGCGCTTGTTCCGGCTGTTTTTACCGGTCAATTCCCTGTTGACATCTCACTTCGGCAGATTTTTAGCGTTTTGATTGACATTGGGTTCACTCATGTTTATGAAGTTGAAAACGGAGTTGAAATCCTTTTAGAGGCCATCAATGAAACCTCGACGCCACAGCCTGAAAAAAAGCCACTCATTTCGTCATTTTGTCCTGCAATAGTCAGATTAATACAGGTAAAATTTCCAGCGCTGGTTGATAACATATTGTTATTAAAGCCGCCGCTTGACATTTCGGCACTTCACATCAGAAAAGAGATGGAAGAAAAAGGGATTCCAGCCGAAGAAACCGGTATCTTCTATGTAACGCCATGTGCTGCAAAAATTGCTGCAATCAAAGATCCTGTTGGAGAGGCAGCTTCTGCAATTACCGGTGTTATTAACATGGATATCCTCTTCAATAGGGTTTACAGGCAGGTCAAACAAAAAAACAATCACACCTGTGCATTGCCTTCGGGCAGTAAATTATCCAATGTTGCCATGTGCTGGTCGCTCACTAATGGAGAAGCACCACATGTAAAAGGAAGGTCGCTGGCAATTGATGAAATTAAAAATGTGATCGAATTTCTGGAAAGACTTGAAAATGATGAATTCAGCGATATAGATTTTCTTGAGCTAAGGGCTTGTGACGAAAGTTGCGCAGGTGGAGTACTTACCATCAGCAACCGCTTTCTGGCAGCTGAACGGTTGAGAAACCATGTTGAAAATTTTCAACCCAACCCCGAACTTCAATATCCCGATTCTCTGCGCTCAATTTACCAAAACAGCGAATACCTCCAGGAAAACATATCTATTGAAAAAGTTTATCCCCGATCGATTTTGAAACTGGATGATAACATGGCAGAAGCCATGAAAAAAATGGAAAGGGTGAACCGCATTATGCAACTGCTGCCAATGGTTGACTGCGGTATTTGTGGTGCTCCTAGCTGTCAGGCTCTTGCGCAGGACATAGTACAGGGACTTGGCAACATAAAGCATTGCATCTTCATTCAGAAAATTTTGGAACAAAAAGGAGAGCTTAATCTTGAAGATAGCGTAAAAATTATGCAGGACATCTGGGGCTATGGGAAAACAAATAAATACAGAGATTTAAAAGGAATTTGAAATGAATGTAAAAGAAGTAGCTGAAAAACTTGGCCTAAAAGTTATAAGCGGAGAAAATGGGCTTGACCGTGAGGTCAAAGGCGGGTATGTTTCAGACCTTTTGAGCGACGTGATGGGAAGTGCCAACGCCGGAGAATTATGGATTACATTGCAAACACACAAAAATGTTATGGCCATTGCTTCACTCAAAGACCTGGCAGCAATCATTCTGGTAAAGGGATTTGAACCTGATCCTGACATGGAAGAACAAAGCAATGCTGAAGATATTCCTGTTTTGAACTCAGATCTTGATACTTTTACCATTACCGGCAGATTATTTCAACTTCTAAACCCTTAAAGACAAAGCACACATGAAGGAATATAAAGTCGACCTTCATATTCATACTGTGCTTTCACCGTGCGGCAGTCTGATGATGAGTCCGCTGAACATTATAAAAGAGGCTTTCAGGAAGAAGATTGACATCATTGGAATTACCGACCACAACTCAACACGACAATGCCGCGTTGTAAACGAAGAAGCAAAAAAGGCAGGCATCACAGTTTATGCGGGAGTTGAAGTCACAACAAAAGAAGAAGTACACTGCCTTGCGTTCTTTGAAACATTTGACATTCTCGATGCATTTCAGATTTATCTTGATTCACATTTGCCTGAAATCATGAACAATACAGAATTATTTGGTTATCAGTTAGTTGTTGACAAAGATGAAAATATTGTTTGTGAGGAACCAAGATTGTTGATTTCGGCTATTTCTCAGAACATCGATCAGGTTGAGGCAAAGGTTCATAGTTTGGGAGGAATATTTATACCAGCCCACATCAACAGGGCAAAGTACGGATTAATAAGCCAGCTGGGATTTGTACCTCCTGATTTAAATGCCGACGCCTATGAACTTTCAAAGCATATCTCAACCGAAGCGTTTTTGAGCGGGTTCAGTAATTTGAAAGGCAAAACATTTATCAGGAGTTCCGATGCACATCAGCCTGAACTTATTGGTGAAAATTTCACACTCTTAAAGATGGAAAACACGGAATTTGATGAATTCAGAAAGGCACTTAAAAGCAGTCAGGGAAGGGAGGCCATTGCATGATGAAGGATTTTGCTATGCACCTTATGGATATTGTACAGAATTCTATTTCAGCAGGAGCTGATCTGATTGAGGTACTGATTCGCGAATCTGTAAAAGATGATACTTTGACATTAACCATCATTGACAATGGAAAAGGCATTCCTTCTGATTTGCTTGAAAAGGTTACCGATCCATATATTACAAGCAGAACCACAAGAAAAGTCGGACTGGGATTGCCACTATTAAAGCAGCATGCCGAATCAACAGGAGGGTATCTTAAAATTCTTTCAACCGAAGGAAACGGGACAAAAGTTATTGGTAACTTTGGATTAACTCATTTTGACCGTCAGCCACTTGGAGATATTTCAGGAACCATAGTTTTGCTGGCCGCAGCCAATGTTAAAATAAGATTTGTATACGAACATATCACTGATGCGGGAGAATTCAAATTTGACACGAAAGAGGTAAATGAAATGCTAGAAGGAATGTCAATTTCAGAAGCACAGGTAATGAAGTTTCTGAAAGAGATGATCAATGAAAATTTGAAAGAAATTAAGATTTCAGGATAAAAACCAAAACACAAACATTAAACAAAATTTAAACATGGGACAAGTAAAATCACTCGCTGACCTGCGGAAAATCAAAGAAAGCCTGCAGGAAAAGATGAGCCTCAGGGAAAAAAGCAATAATCCCGAGAGCCTTGTGCAAGTAAGAGTAGCTATGGCAACCTGCGGCATTGCGTCAGGTGCAAAGCAGGTTATGGATTTCTTTATGGAGGAATTCGACAAAAGAAACATACAGGCAGTTGTTACTCAAACTGGTTGTATGGGATATTGTTTTGCTGAGCCAACAGTTGAAGTTACCCTTCCTGGTCAGGAACCAATCGTATTTGGTTATGTAGATTCAAAAAAAGCCGATGACATCATTGAAAAGTATGTTAAAAACGGAGAACTGGTTGACGGCATCATTCCCGTAAATTACCAAACTATTGAAAAGAAATAAGGAGGAAAGGTAATGTCAAAATATAAAATGCATGTTTTGGTTTGTGGCGGAACTGGTTGTCATGCTTCAGAGAGCGACCGGCTTCTGGACAATTTTAAAAACATAGTGGTCGATAAAGGCCTTGATAATGATGTACAGGTAATTGCAACTGGCTGTTTCGGCTTTTGTGAAAAAGGGCCTATTGTGAAAATAATGCCTGACAACACATTTTACACAGGAGTAACGCCTGACGATGCCCTTGATATTATAGACGAACATATCATTAAAGGGCGTAAGGTCAATCGATTGCTCTATGTCAATCCTGAAAATAAAGAAATCATTTCTGATTCCAAGCACATGGGATTCTACAAAAAACAAATCAGGATTGCTTTACGCAACTGTGGTTTTATTGATCCCGAAAACATTGATGAATATATCTCGCGCGATGGCTATGAAGCCCTGGCAAAATGCCTCACCGAAATGACACCTCAACAGGTCATTGAGGAGATGAAAAAATCAGGACTTCGCGGTCGTGGAGGCGGAGGGTTTCCAACCGGACTGAAGTGGGAAATCACAAGCAAATCGGAATCGGATGTTAAATATGTAGTTTGTAATGCCGACGAAGGAGATCCCGGAGCATTTATGGATCGGTCAATTCTTGAAGGTGATCCACATTCAGTAATTGAAGCTATGGCCATTTGCGGATATTGCATAGGTGGATATAATGGATTGGTTTACATACGGGCAGAATATCCCCTTGCTATCGAACGCCTGAAAACAGCAATTGGTCAGGCCAGAGAATATGGACTTCTGGGCAATGACATATTGGGCACAGGCTTTAAATTTGATATAGAATTAAGGTATGGAGCCGGTGCATTTGTTTGCGGCGAAGAAACCGCACTCATTCATTCAATGGAAGGCTTAAGAGGAGAACCTACTGTTAAACCTCCTTTCCCATCTGTATCAGGATATTACGGGAAACCTACCAATGTCAATAATGTTGAAACTTTTGCCAATGTTCCAATCATCATCACAAAGGGAGCCGATTGGTTTGCAAGCATTGGTACTGAAAAATCAAAAGGGACAAAGGTTTTTGCACTTGCCGGCAAGATAAATAATGTCGGACTTATTGAAGTTCCAATGGGTACAACCCTTCGTGAAGTTATTTATGAAATCGGGGGTGGAATTAAGGATGGCAAGAAATTTAAAGCCGTTCAAACCGGTGGTCCTTCAGGAGGATGTCTCACAGAAAAACATCTGGATTCGCCCATTGACTTTGACAACCTGATTGCAGCCGGATCAATGATGGGTTCCGGAGGTATGATTGTCATGGATGAAGATGATTGTATGGTTTCTATTGCCAAATTTTACCTGGACTTCACAGTTGAAGAATCATGCGGAAAATGCTCTCCATGCAGCATAGGTAATAAGCGTTTGTATGAAATTCTGGATAAGATAACCCAGGGAAAAGGTACACGCGATGACATTGACAGCCTTCGAAACCTGGGTAGTGTAATTAAAGATACGGCACTTTGTGGTTTGGGTCAAACTTCACCCAATCCTGTTCTTTCTACCATTGACAATTTCTGGAATGAATACATTGAACATGTAAAGGATAAAAAATGCCGTTCCGGTCAATGTAAAGCATTATTGCAATATGTGATTGAGCCCGAGAATTGTGTCGGCTGTACTGCCTGTGCGCGGAACTGCCCGGTAAATGCCATTGCTGGCGAGCGTAAGGGAATTCATGTTATCGATCAGACAACCTGTATTAAATGCGGGGCATGTCTTGATAAGTGCAAATTCAATGCTGTGTTTATTAAATAATACCCGGAACAAAAATGGAAACAATCAAATTAACCATAGATAATAAAGTGATTGAGGTTGCTAAAGGGACATCGATCCTGAAAGCTGCAAAAGAGGCTGAAATACACATTCCTACTTTGTGCTACCTGAATCTTCACGATCTGAATATCGAAAATAAACCTGCAGGATGTCGCGTATGCGTTGTTGAAGTTGAAGGCCGCAAAAATCTTGCCCCTGCCTGCGTTACTGAATGCCTGGAAAGCATGGTCATCAACACACACAATATCAGGGTATTGAATGCACGTAAAACTGTGCTGGAGTTAATTCTCTCTGACCACCCGACCGACTGTCTGATATGCGCCAAAAATGGCAATTGCGAATTACAGTCTATGGCACAGGAATTCGGCATCAGAAAGTTACATTATGAAGGTGAGCAATCTACCTATCGCGAAGATACATCTCCGGCAATTATAAGAGATGTAGATAAATGTATCATGTGCCGGCGTTGCGAGCTGATGTGTAATGATGTTCAGACAGTTGGTGTCCTTTCGGCTGTGAACAGGGGTTTTATGTCGGTGGTAGCACCCGCTTTTGAAAGAAACCTCGACCATAGCGAATGTACCTATTGCGGACAGTGTGTTGCTGTTTGCCCGACAGGTGCACTCACCGAAGTGGATCATACCAATGCTGTAGTGCGTGCCCTGGCCGACCCGACTAAAACGGTTGTTGTGCAAACTGCACCTGCTGTGCGGGCTGCTCTTGGCGAAGAATTTGGCCTTGAGCCCGGCACATTGGTTACGGGAAAACTGGCCGCTGCACTCCGCCGTCTGGGATTTAACTATGTGTTTGACACCGATTTTGCTGCCGATCTTACCATAATGGAAGAAGGCACCGAACTTCTTGACAGACTCACCCGTCATTTAAATGGCGACAAGAACGTCCCCTTACCAATACTTACTTCGTGTTGCCCGGGATGGGTAAATTTCTTTGAACACCAGTTTCCTGAGATGATGGATATTCCTTCAACCGCCAGAAGTCCGCAGCAAATGTTTGGCGCTATTGCCAAAACATATTTTGCCGAAAAAATTGGCATTGAACGCGAAAACATGGTTGTAGTTTCAATCATGCCATGTCTGGCTAAAAAGTTTGAGTGTCAGCGTGAAGAATTTTCAACACATGGGAATCCTGATGTTGACTTTTCAATCTCAACCCGCGAATTGGCGCACCTAATCAAGCAATCAAACATCAACTTTAATACCCTTGCCGATGAGGATTTCGACAACCCATTGGGTGAATCGACCGGAGCCGCTGTTATTTTCGGAACAACCGGTGGAGTAATCGAAGCCGCAGTGCGCACAGCCTATGAAGTCCAGACAGGAAAAAAACTTCAGAAAGTAGATTTCGAAGAGTTGAGGGGAATGGAATACATAAGGGAAGCAACCATAGATTTTGACGGACTGCCCATAAAAATAGGTATTGCTCACGGATTGGGAAATGCCCGAAAATTGCTTCAGGATATAAAAGATGGAAAGTCAGAATTTCATGCCATTGAAATTATGGCTTGTCCGGGTGGTTGTATTGGTGGAGGTGGTCAACCTCTCCATCTGGGAGATTCTTCAATAATTAAAGCACGGCAAAAAGCCATTTACCGTGAAGATGCCGGAAAAACCATTCGTAAATCGCATGAGAATCCCTATATTGTAAAATTGTATGAGGAATTTCTTGGAAAACCGCTGAGTGAAAAATCTCATCATCTGCTCCACACCCATTATTTTGATAAAAGCAATGAGACTTTTATCGAGTAGGCAGGTATTCGCTGACGCAACAATTTAAAAACAATCAAAGAAATCAGATTATGGCAACTATAAAATTATCAGCAAACAAGATTGATGAGTTAAAAGCAGTTTGCAAATCGTTCAACAATGAAAAAGGAGAGTTAATCAATGTACTTCACAAGGCGCAAGGCATTTTCGGATATCTCCCGGCAGAAGTACAGGAGGTGATAGCCAAAGAACTCAGTATCTCGGTGGCCCATGTGTATGGGGTTGTATCGTTTTATTCGTTCTTTACAATGCTTCCGAAAGGTGAACATCCGGTTTCCATTTGCCTGGGAACAGCATGTTACGTTCGTGGTGCAGAAAAGGTAATAGACGAGTTTAAACGCCTGCTCAAAATCAATGTAGGAGAAACCACTCCCGATGGAAAATTTTCGCTGGCTTGCCTCAGGTGCGTTGGTGCCTGCGGACTTGCTCCTGTTGTGCTGGTGGGTGAAAAAGTTTTTGGACGCGTTGCTCCTGAAGGCGTTAAGGACATTATTGGAGAATACACAAAATAATTGTTTTCATGTTTTTTGGGAAGTAGGTCGGGCATTGTGTCCGCACTTCTTTTATAACGAAAAAGCTACCGTTCAGGTAGCTTTTTTTTAAAAACAGAATCCATTCTATTAGGTGCTCAGAACTTTGGTTACAAGTTCAGCTGCTTCATGAAGCATTACAGCTGAAAATACTTTTAATCCTGATTGCTCAATGAGTAATTTGGCTTCTTCGGCATTTGTGCCCTGCAGTCTGACAATAATGGGAATATCTATGTCGCCAATATTGCGGTAAGCATCTACAATTCCCTGGGCGACCCTGTCGCAACGAACAATACCACCAAAAATATTAACTAAAATAACTTTCACATTGGGATCCTTCATTATGATTCGGAAAGCTTTTTCAACACGCTCGGCATTGGCTGTTCCTCCAACATCGAGGAAATTGGCAGGCTCACCGCCTGAGAGTTTGATAATATCCATGGTGGCCATGGCCAGTCCGGCACCATTTACCATACAACCCACATTTCCATCTAATTTTACATAATTTAACTGATGCTCACCGGCCTCAACTTCTGCTGGATCTTCTTCTGAGAGGTCGCGCATAGCCAAAATGTCAGGATGACGATACAATGAATTATCATCAATTCTCATTTTGCAATCGGCAGCCATGATCAGGTTATCCGAAGTTTTGAAAACAGGATTTATCTCCAGCATTGATGCATCGCTTCCCACATAGGCATTGTATAGACCTTTTACGAATTTCTGCATATTTTTATGTGCTGCTCCGTCGAGTTTAAGATTATAGGCAATTTTGCGACACTGAAAATCCTGCAATCCGACTTTTGGATCCACCTCTTCAACAAAAATAAGATGGGGCGTTTTTTCGGCAACTTCCTCAATATCCATCCCTCCTTCGGTCGAATACATTACCATTACCCTTCCGGTAGCCCGATTGAGTAAAATACTCATATAAAACTCCTGAGGTTGAGATTCTCCCGGATAGAAAATATTTTGTTCAATCAGTACTTTGCTTACTAGTTTTCCCTCTGCTTTAGTCTGAGGTGTAACGAGCATCATACCAATAATTTGTGATGATTTTTCCCAAACTTCATGAAGCGACTGGGCAATCTTAACACCACCACCTTTGCCACGTCCGCCGGCATGTATCTGGGCTTTTACAGCCCATTTTTCTGAATTTGTAATTTTCTGAATTTCTTCAGCAGCTTTAACAGCAAATTCGGGAGTTTCGGCAACAATGCCGGCGGGCACAGGCACTCCGTAAGAACGAAGTATTTGTTTGGCCTGAAATTCATGAAGGTTCATAGACTTTAATTAAAAATAATGTATATAATGATAAAAGAAAAATCACAAAGAATGCGGGCTCTAAAAGAAATCCTCTAAATTTGTTTCCCGAACAGGTGATAAACAAAATAACAGTCTGTCAGTTCAGCAAATTTAGAGGTTTTTTTCATTAAAACGTCTATTATCCTAACAGCTAAATTATATACTTCCATTAAATGCAGATTTATGCTCTTATCACTGCCACAATGTCTTCAAATCTATCAAGATGTTTTTTGCTGATTTGTCTAAGCATTTTCATCACAAATAAAGGTTTTTCACAAAATAGTAAGACAAAATCAGTGCCGGTTTACCGCACCAAACATCAGCCCAAAATTGATGGAATCTTTGATGCTTATGAATGGGAAAACGCGACAAAATTAGATGGGTTCAGGCAATATGAACCTGTTTCAAATGCAAATCCTGCCTTTGAAACAGAAGTGTACATCAAATATGATGATGATGCCATTTATATTGCCGGCATTATGACCGATCCTAATCCCGATAGCATCGCCCGGCAGTTGGGGGTAAGGGACAATGAGAACCTTAATGCCGACTATTTTGGCGTAGGATTTGATACTTATGACAATCAGCAGGATGCCTATTACTTTTTGGTTTCTGCATCGGGTGTTCAGGTTGACGGGAGGATGCAGGATGTGACTTACAATGCTGTTTGGTTCAGCAATGTAAAAATTCATGAAAACGGATGGGTTGCAGAATTCAGAATTCCCTATTCAGCCTTGCGATTTCCCAAAAAAGAAATGCAAAGCTGGGGTTTTCAGGCTTTCAGGAAAGTCAGGCGCTACCGCGAGGAAAGTCAATGGTCGCTCGAGGAAAAAGGAGCAGGAAATTCGCAGGTTTACTGGGGAAAAATTACCAATCTGGAACAGATTAAACCACCGGTCAGACTTTCCTTTACTCCGTATTTATCTGCCAATTTTCAGCACAACAGCGATAAAGATTTCAAAACAAACCCGTGGACTTCTACCTTCAACGGAGGTATGGACATCAAATATGGAATAAACGAGAGTTTTACCATGGACATGATACTTTTGCCCGATTTCAGTCAGGTAAAGTCCGATAAGGTAGAGAATAATCTTACTGCACTTGAACTGATTTACGATGAAAACAGGACATTTTTTAACGAAGGAACAGATCTTTTTCAAAAAGGAGATCTTTTCTACTCCAGAAGGATTGGAAGAAAACCTGCGCTATTTAACAATGTCAGAGATTCCTTGCAACAAAACGAATGGATTTCAAACAATCCTTTGAATGCTCGGTTGCTGAATGCAACCAAACTTTCAGGGCGAACTGCCAAAGGTCTGGGAATTGGACTTTTTAATGGAATTACCGGCAACACATGGGCAACCGTTAAAGATAGTTTAAGTGGCAACGAACGGCAGGTGTTGACAGATCCATTTACAAACTACAATATTGTTGTCCTCGATCAGGCATTGCCAAACAATTCTTCTGTTTATTTCATCAATACCAATGTTTCACGCCCTGATGGCTGGGACGACTCGAATGTAACCGGAGCGGGAGCCGTAATCGGAGATAAAACCAAAACCTACCAATTAGGGGCTTCTCTATCAATCTCAAAGTGGTTTGATGCTGGTGAATTTTCAAAAAAACCGATGGCTGAAACTTCTCTGGGATATAAGTACGGCCTGTTTTTTATGAAGAGCAGGGGAAAATTTCAGTTCAGCATTTATCAAAGTGCCCTCGACAAGTATTACAACATCAACGATCTGGGTATAAACCGGACACGCAATCAACTCAACCGTGGAATTTATCTCAGTTACCGGATTTATGAACCTTTCAGTATCTTTCGCAATTTTTCTCAAAGTTTTGGTTTTGATCAGCTTCAATCACTTGATTCGAAGAAAAACATCAACCAAACTTTTGTATATAGGGGAAACACAACCTTCAACAATTACTTTACATTATGGTGGGGGTTGACCGCCTCCCCCTTCGAACGGCATGACTTTTATGAACCAAGGAAAGCCGGCCGATATTATCTGATGCCCGGATATACGGAAGGTAGTTTTGGATTCTCGAGCGATTACAGGAAAAAATTCGCCCTTGACGGGAATTTCACTTACAACATAAATTATGATAAAATAAAATCGATTTGGATGGAACTTGAGCCGATATATCGTATCAGCGACAGACTCATCATCAGGCACGAAACCGAAGTCGGGTTAAACCCAGGAAACCTGGGTTATGTAAACCAAAACCCGATACATATCTGGTTTGGTCGAAGGGATATTTTTACCCTTGAAAATGCATTTTCGGGTGATTATATGGTAAACAGGCACATTTCAATTGGTGTGGAACTACGGCATTTTTGGCAACAGGGTGAATATTCCGAATATTTTACCTTGCTTAATGATGGTCACTTGGTTGTTGATCAGGAATATTCAGGCAACCATAATTTTAATTACAATTTTTTCAGTGTCGATTTCAATATTGGTTGGGAATTTGCTCCCGGCAGTCTTTTAAGTCTGGTCTGGAAAAACAATATCGAGCAGTATAACAATAACTACAATATTCTTTACAGAAAAAATCTTGAAGAAATGTTCAATTCTCCCCAACTTAATATATTTAGCATCAAAGCGTTATACCATCTTGATTATCTTCAGTTAAAGAATCTGAAACGTAAATAGAGTTTTAACATTCTACAGGAATAGGACATTTTCATAATCAGGAAGAGCTTTCTACGATTATTCCATTTGGGATTTATATATCTTAAAGTCGAATGTTAAAAATTCAAAATTATTGCAATAAATTAATTTTTATCCGGTTACAATAATACATTCGTGACATTAATAATTATACGTTTCATCATAATTCATTTAACCATGTTCGCCACACTTAAATTCCCTATTTTGGGTTACACCCGCATCAGACTTGTTGTAAAAAACGGTTACAAATGGCTCGCAGAGCTTATTGGCGCCGATCTTGAAGTTGAAGTTTACGAGGAAGATTTTGTTGTTGATTAACCAACGTATTCAAAATAGCCTGAACAGCTGTTACTTTACTGATATTTTATTAAATATCAGCAATACTTTAATGATTATAGCCGGAGATTCTAAGCAACTAAAATTCAGGTAATCGCAATTATTTCTGAGTTTTACCCGGATTAAATATACAACCTCTCCGATTCAGAAAATTCACAATTCATTTTTTTCATAAAAAACCTACTGCACAGGCTTTGGGCCTTGCTTACGATTTTCGCGACTGTATTGCTCATTAAAAACATAAATCAGCCTAAAGGAAAATAGGCCGCTGTATTGGTCCCTGATATTGGGACGCCCGGTTTTTGAATCAATAATTTCGCGCGTTGCCAATGGCCTAACAGAATAGGCATACCGGGCATTGAGCCGCAAACGTTCGAATACCCTGAACCGTATATCGAGCAGCAAATTAAAATCATTTTTATTGTATATGCCACTTTCAAGTGTGGTAGCCGGCATTGCATAACCGTTACGCTGCTCCGCTACTTTTATAAGCCTTCCCCATGACATTCCCGCACCGAAAGTCACAATATCCTTATCGGTAAAGTGGAGTAAAAAAGGCACTTCCAGGTAATTTAGTTTCAGATCATAGGAACCATCCAGCGAATCCTGATATTTTGGCCGCTGATGTGCTCCTTTTTCATTATAAATATTTTCAATACTTATTGACCATTTATCGTCGAAAGGCACAATTGCCGACAGGCCAGCATTTATTCCAAATTTTTTATATCCGTACACCTCATCACCATCAACCTGAGAGGCATTTACACCAAAAATAGCTGCACCCATAATACGTTGAGCATCAACTCCTGACGAGGAAATTACAAGAATCAGAAAAAGAAATCCGGCTATTTTATTCATCATTATTCAGTCAAACATTTGGCAGTTCATTTGAAAACGCAGCAACACTCTTCTTATTTTGATTATTACACAATGGTTTTCGAAAAAAGAACAGACAACTTCAATGGTATATATTTACTGTCCAGCTGCTTCCTTCATCGATAGTGAAATTCTTTTGCGGGCAACATCTACATCCATAACTTTAACCCTTACTTTCATGGTCAGCTTAACGACTTCATTTGGATTGCGGATAAAACGGTCTGCCATCTGACTGACATGAACCAGGCCATCCTGATGAACACCGATATCCACAAAGGCACCAAAAGCTGTTATATTGGTTACAATACCATTAAGTACCATGCCGGGTTTAAGGTCATCGATAGAGTTAATGCTGTTGTCAAATTCGAAGAGGTCGAACTGTTCGCGCGGATCGCGTCCGGGTTTTGCCAGTTCCTGAAGTATATCATTGATTGTAGGAAGTCCCGCAGTTTCAGTAACATAATCTTTCGGACGGATTTGTTTTCTGAGTTCTTCCTTTTCGATGAGATCTTCAACTGAACAATTAAGGTTCCCGGCCATTTGCCTGACAATATGATAACTTTCGGGATGGACAGCAGTTCTATCCAATGGGTCAGGAGCATTCCTGATGCGGAGAAAGCCTGCAGCCTGTTCAAAAGCCTTTTCACCGAATCGCTTCACTTTTAGCAGTTCGGTTCTTGATTTGAATTCGCCTTTCTGATTGCGGTAATCAATGATACTGCCTGCCAATGAAGGTCCAAGTCCTGATACATAACTCAGCAATTGCTTGCTTGCTGTGTTCAACTCAACACCAACCTGGTTTACACAGGTGGTTACTGTGTCTTCCAGGCTGTGTTGAAGCGCCGATTGATTTACATCGTGCTGGTATTGACCCACTCCAATAGATTTTGGATCGATTTTAACCAACTCTGCCAATGGATCCATGAGGCGCCTCCCGATTGAAACTGCACCTCTGACAGTAACATCATAATCGGGAAACTCTTCCCTGGCAACAGCAGAGGCTGAATAAACCGAGGCTCCGCTTTCGTTAACCATTATTGAAATCAGGGGCCGGTCGAAAGGAATTTTTCGGATAAAATTCTCAGTTTCACGACCAGCAGTTCCATTGCCAATTGCTATGGCTTCAATACCATAAGCTGAAACCAGATTTTTTATTTTTGAAACAGCATTCCCAACTTCATTCTGAGGGGGATGAGGATAAATGGTTTCATTGTGTAATAATCTTCCCTGTCGGTCGAGACAAACCACTTTACAACCGGTACGAAAACCAGGATCTATGGCCAGAATATTTTTTTGCCCGAGGGGAGCAGCAAGCAGCAACTGACGAAGATTTCCGGCAAAAACCTTGATAGCTTCATAATCAGCCTTTTGTTTTGCCAACTGGCGCATCTCTGTATCCATTGATGGTTGAAGCAGCCGTTTATAAGAATCTTTAACTGCCATTTCAACCTGTTGCGAAGCTTTATTTGTTCCTTTCATAAAAATACGGTTCAGCAGAAAGATGGCGGTTTCCTCGTTTGCTTCTACCGAAAGTTTCAGAAATCCCTCTTCTTCTCCCCTGAAAATTGCCAGAATTCTATGCGAAGGTGCTTTCAGGATATTTTCGTTTGTGTCATAATAATTCTGAAAATGAATACCCTCAAGTTCACGTCCTTTAACCGGTTTTGAACTGATCATAGCCTCCCTGGTAAATAAATTCCGGATACGTTCACGGGCAGGCAGGCTTTCATTTACCCATTCGGCAATTATATCACGTGCTCCGGAAAGGGCTTCTTCAGGATTATTTACATTCTTTTCCGGATCAATGAATGCTACTGCCTTTTCAGTGGGATCAACCGCTCCCTGCGCTAATATGATCTCTGCAAGGGGTTCAAGGCCTTTTTCACGTGCAATAGAAGCACGGGTTTTCCGCTTTGGTTTATAGGGCAAGTAAAGATCTTCGAGCAGGGTTAAGGTTTCAGCTGCTTTTATCTGTTTTTCGAGTTCAGGGGTCAGTTTTTCCTGAGCTGCAATGGTTTCAAGAATAAATTCACGGCGTTTCTCAAGTTCAACGAGCTGCTGATGTCTGTCGCGGATGGCAGCCAATTGAACCTCATCGAGGCTGCCGGTCAATTCCTTGCGGTAACGGGCCAGAAAAGGGATTGTAGCCCCGCCCTCCATCAATTTGATGGTATTGAATACCTGCCAGGGCTGCAAATTCATCTCCCGGGCAATCAATTCTGCAAATATTTTGTTCTGGTCTGGCATAATTGAAAGGCTCATTTTTTATTGCTTTATACCTGTAATCATTATATTGGGCGATTTTTTATTTATCGGAATACGATATGTTTTAACTTCTGATAAAAAAACCGAGAAAATATCTTCCAGCTTCTTTACGTCGGATTCGCCATCCAAATCATCGATGAGTTTATTAAACACCAGCTTCCCTCCTGATTGAAGACATCTGCTAACCTGAGCAATGAATTCTTCTGTCTCAAATTTCTCAGGCACCTGATCGTCAATATAAATATCCACAACGATGAGTTTATAACTTAGCTTACAATTGAAAACATAATCATAAGCATCGTCAATAATCAGGTTCAGGTCTCTCAGTTTATCGGTATCAAAATGCTCAAAACCAGCCTTAATAATCATTTCATCTATCTCAACACCAGTTATAGGGTTGGGTAGATTTAGCTCTTTTCGCAGGATATTTGCAACACTGCCACCGCCAAACCCAAGTATCAAAACCGGATTATGAGTTCCGGATTCAGGTGGGTCAATATGAAAATAGCGTCGGAAAGCATCATGAAGCGGGCCAAAAGAGTAATTTACACTACCGGCATTGATCTGGTAACGTCCGTTAATCAGACAAACTTCAATATCGGGGCCAAAATTACTCTTGTACCAACCCACTGATTGTTCGGAGGTAAAACTGCTCAGATAGCGAAAAGCCTTCATTTTGCCTGACATCCCAATACTTTCTACAAAGATAAAAAAAGCCGGTATTGGCCGGCCATAAGTTTAGTGATCAAAACCAACTTTAGCGGAGCAGGGTAATGTTACCTTTATATTGTACTTTTCCCGTAAATGAAATATTCCCGACGACATTGAATGACATAATCCAGGAATAGAGGCCTGAAGGTGATAACTGTCCGTTGAAGGTGCCATCCCAACCTTCGGACAATTGGTTGGTTTCCCATACCTTCTGTCCCCAGCGGTTAAAGACCACAAGATTAAAATCAGAAATCCCTTTATCGGGTCCTCTGGCGATAAATATATCGTTTAGCCCATCCATGTTTGGAGTGAAAGCATTCGGAAGGGTAATTGCCAGAGATTTTATAAGAATTGTATCAGAACTCCTGCAACAATTATAATCCTCGATCTCAACAATTATTTCACCAGGATCAGTTACATCAAAAAACTGATTATTACTACCATCCTGCCAGAGATATGAAAACATTCCTTCTCCTCCGTCAAGCGGAATCACTGAGCCGGGAAACAAATAAAGGCTATCACCTACATTTTCAAAACTTTTTGGCGGCAGAGGGCTGATGATTACCTGGGTATGCGTTGTATAAGATTCACCATTGTAAGTTTCGGTGACTGAAACATCATATATGCCGGGGTTTTCATAAACATGAACCGGATTAAAACCTGTTCCTGGTGTAGGATTGGCCAGATCTCCAAAATCCCACTCCACAGCATCAATGTTCGACTCGTTCAGCAGCCAGAATTCTGTTACATCAAGTATACATTTTGTATCATAATCAACAGGAGGCACATCAAAAAAGCTTTGAATGAAACTTGGAAAACTATTCTGGCCTTTTTTTGTACCTAAATTGACTCCTTCCTGAGTGTAATTACAGGCCAGGCCGGGCCGGTTTGGATTTTCAATAACACCCAACCAATACTGCTGAACACGACTGACATAAATTTTCCCATCTCTGCCAATTTGAAGTGCAGAAACATCTGAATCCATTGGGGCAGGATTAAGTTCTGACACACCACCACCGGCAACAATATCAAACTGATACAAATAATTTTGTCTTCCAGTCGAAAGATTGACAATTGTATAATAAAGCTTAGTGCCATCGGGTGAAAATTCAACATAATTGGGACCCTGATCATTACTTGTGGGTGGAGACAATGTAACTCCACCGCTGACACGACCTGTTGCATTGTCGAAAGAAAATAGTTCAACAATGCCTTTCCCATATGAAGTAAAAGCTATTTTATCTCCTTTTGGAGAAATTTTCATAGCTCCCATGTATTCTCTGTCGTTATAAACACTGCTTAATGATGAGCCCTGGAAGCTTGAAACTGCCATTTCCTTCACCCCCGATGAATCAACCAGGAAAGCATGAAAGCTATTGTCATCCAGGCCATGAGCAACCACCCAATAATCTTTACCATTGGCATGTTTCACTCCGGAAAGCATTTCAGCAGACTTTGAAAGTAGCTGAATGTTACGGTCTGAGGTTACAGCTCCATAATTATTGTTTATCGATACATCTACCCGTGAATAGTTAAGGCCTTTGGTGGTGCCAAAAGTTGTTGGAACCACAATATCTGTAGTGAAAATATAAAACATCTGAGAAGTTCCGGGTTTTGGCACAATCAGTGCCGATTGGGTTGAGCTTAGGTCGCCGCTCAGGTTTGGCCCAAAATTGATATTATCATGGTTTCTGTTCCAAACCCTCATGCCATCGGTGTAAAGCAACAGATTCCCACTGACATCCGAAATTGATGCTGCACCTTTTCCTGCGGGCAGATTTTCAACAGAAGGATGGTTTACTAAAACTCCTCCATCTGTAAAATTAAGACCGACATTTTGATAAAAAAGCCAGTTATCTGCTTCGCGTGGCACAACATAGGAGCATCTGTTCTGAGCTTTGGCATAAAAACATGAAGAAATAAGCATCAGTGCAACAGCGGAAAGTATTTTCATTGAGTCGAACAGGTATTGATTATTAGCCTAATAATCAAGCTTAAGGCCTATAATTCAGTTAGATTAAGCAATTTATTATCGGGAAATAATGAGAGGGCGTGAGATTATTTCATTATTTCCGGAAAGTTTCAATATGTAAATTCCTTTAGCAAAATCAGCCAGATTAATTAAAATTTCTGAACGCAGTCCGGAATTCAGTTCAACAGGCTGCGAAAATAAAAGTTTCCCAATCAATGAATGTATATCGATCTGCATGTTTCCTTTGAATTCTGTAATAATCACATTGAATTGACCATCGGATGAGGGATTCGGATAAACAGTCAACCTTGGATCAATTTGCTGTTCATCAATACCGTAACTACAGCTTTGAAAAGTAAAAAAGGCTGAAATTTCAGATGTGTTTAGGCAGCCTGTTTCAGGATTGGTAACTATAACCTCATAGTGCTGCTCATCAAAACTCAATCCTGAAGTACTGATAATTATAGTCTGATTGGAAGAACCATTGCTCCAGTTATAATCAAATCCGGGATTACCGGCATCCAGAGTAACGGTGTCGTAAACACAAATGCCGATATTCCCGTTGCCGAGCAACTGCACCCTGGGATCATTGTGGGGTATCAGGTCAATCTGGGGCAACTGATTGACATTTACCCTGACATTTCCTGAAACTGTATTGAAGCCGTCATTTACTGTTACCGTATAATCGGTACTTATTGCAGGAGAAACCTTTGGTGTAGCCTCAGTTGAATAAAAACCATCGGTTCCTGACCAGGTGAAAGATACATAAGAATTTGATCCTCCTCCCGGAACCGCTCTGAGCGTAGTTGAATCATTCCGGCAAATTACAACCTCATCGGCTATCGGATTAACCTCCAGCTCAGTTCCGGTAATGGTTACTTCGGTTTGAGATCCGGAAACACAACCCTTGTTATCGGTTACCGTGAGGGTAAAACCCTGAGATTGATAAAGGTTGGTGGTCAGGGTTTGTGATGCATTTGGATTTATCACTTTGGATTCAGGCTGCCAATGATACAAAAATGGCTGTGCTCCACTTACAATGTTTGAAACCAGTGTTGTACTTGTTCCATGCGGAATCGGAGCCACAGGTGTAATGTTAAAAACAGGCAAGGGATTAACAACAATCAGAATTTCCTGATTGAAACTATTAAAACCATCATAAATATTTAATTTATAAGTAGTTGTTACCACAGGATTTACCGTAACATCTTCAAGGGAAGATGTAAACCCAGCCGGAAGTGAAGTCCATGAATAGGTGTAATTTCCTGAGCCTCCCGAAATCATAGCATTTAATAAGGTTGAGCCTCCGATACAAATCTCAGGGGGACTGGCCTGTATCTGAGCATTTAGCGGCCCACCGGTAACCGTTACCGTCATCTGATCTGATTGCTGGCACCCATTTCCATTATCGGTTGCGGTGAGTATAAAATCGGTAGTTGATTCTAGTTGAGTGGTCATCGGAGTTAAAATTGCGGCATTTACAACCTTATCTGAAGGTGTCCACAAATAAGAATGGCTTCCTGAACCACCTGAGGCACTTCCATTGAGCTGTGTGGTCGTTCCAAATGGAATTGATTTGTCATTACCGGCATTGGCCTGTGGGGTTGGAGCTACTGTAATTGACTCGGAATGAACAGCAGAACAACCGGTATTGGATACTACTGAAAGTGTTACATTATAATTTCCTGCATTATAAACATGAACAGGATTTTGAACATTAGATGTATTTCCATTACCAAAATCCCACGCCCAGGAAGCAATGCTGCCCGAGTCCAGAACGGTTTCATCATTAAAAACGGTTTGTTTGCCGCTACAGAGATTGGATGCGGTAAAATCAGGTATTGGTGTTGGCCTCACGGTAACAATTGCTTCACCTGAAAATGAACCGGTACATGCCAGATTGCTGATGCCTACCAGTGAATAGGTAGTTGTATTCAGCGGCTTTACCCAGAAAGAGTGAGGTGAGTTCATGAAGTCAACAATCATAGGCCCTGAGCCTGCGTTGATTGATGCTCTGTATGGCGCCGGCCCTGTTGCAGTTACCACCAGCTGGGTGGAATCTCCTTTGCAGATGGATGCTCCGCCCGAAAGTGTACCGACCGGAGGATTATATACTGAAACTTCAGTTGTAGTAGGATCACTTGTCTGTCCGTTGACTGTAATGGTCAGTGAATATGTTCCTGCATGAGAAAACTGTACATTAGGTATCTGAGGATTCTGTACATTACTGATAAATCCTCCAGGCCCTGTCCAATGGTACTGCGCACCCCCAACCGAAGCAGCAGTCAATTGCAGGGTATTACCGACACAAACCGGTGAGTTGCTTGCAGCAGGAGGCGGAAGAATGGTACAATCGGTAGTACCGGTTCCTCCGGTTTTCTGGAAGGTAATATCGCAAGGTTGATTGGAATAGTTCGTAATGATTAAAATGTAGTATTGTCCGGGCTGGCCATTTGGAATTAAGGCATTTTCTGTAGGATTTGGAGAATAACTGCAGGAAACTACTTTGCTGCTTGTAAGGCCCCCAGGTGTATTGGTCATCGGGCAGGGCAAAATCGGATCTTCATAAGGACCCCATAAACAGAAATCGATATCCCTTAAAGGACTACTCGACATAAAAATAGTAATCGGACCCGGATCAAGGATACGCAAATGATACCAGGCAGGATTGGGCTGGGTGGACAAGCAATTATAATTGGGTCCACTTTGAGATTGTGTATTGGTGCCAGCCGGAAAAGTATAAATAGAGTTGGTACAGAAAGGAAGCGATGTATGGCAGGAGTCATTTTCGGTTGAGCGTTTGCCCGACAATGCATAATTTTCAAGCAAATTTCCGTAAACTGATTTTAGTTTTAAAATTTCCGTCGTTTGTTGTTCTTTATCAGAATTCTTTTCCATCATCAGAGTTTCACCTATAATCTGCCTGACTTTGGATTGAAGTGTGTTAAAATCCGATTCCAGCGGATAGATGTAAATCACACCGGTTTCATCTGAAATGGCAACCTTAGCGTCCTGCAATTGCAGGAATTCATTTACGATCACCATCCGACTGAAATAGGAATATTCTTCCAGTTCAAACCTGATGTAACTGCTGCCATCATCTGCTTTAATTACTTCCTGCGATGAAACAGCAGAAATCATCAAAAGAGTTAAAATGAACAGAGATAAAGAACGCCTGACAATACCAGGCATTGTGAAGAAATTTTCCATCGCTTTACTTTTTAAAATCTCAAACCGAAAAAAAAGAACAGTACTAAATAATTGTTTGATGGGAAAGGCCATCAATATAAAGCATGTTGCCCTGAAAATAATTTATTAATCCCGGTTTAATGAATAATCAACTGAAAATACTTCAAAATTCAGTCCCTGAAATATTCTGAGTTAAGTCTTCAAAATTATAAACTTATTGAATAATATAACAAAGATTCGTAAAGATTTTGAAAAAAATTAGCCATTAAATAAATAAACCTGATGAATAAAACCGATCATAGCGCATATATCAGAAAGGTTAAAGTAGCTTCAGGAATTTAAAGCAACTGATTAACT
Organism: Lentimicrobium sp.; assembly: GCA_019429275.1. GTDB lineage: Bacteria > Bacteroidota > Bacteroidia > Bacteroidales > Lentimicrobiaceae > Lentimicrobium. Next base: position 25,008 of record JAHYJC010000010.1, read on the forward strand.
ATTGTTTCTTCAACTCATAAAACAGCGTTAAGATCTTCAGCCTGGAATTAACATAACTCCGATTCATTCTATTTTATTTGTCTTCAAAATGAAACCCCGGCTTGTGTTGATCAAATCAGTTCGAAATCATAATTTTGATAACTTTGCGTAATTAAATGCAGAAGTCTGCGTTTGGTTTAATATACAATCTCTGAAATTTTTCTCGCTATGCTCAAATACTTTTCTGAATTTCTGGCTCTGTTGTTGATTTCATTCCTGATTATGACAGGTTGCAATAAAGATGAACATAATACCGAAAATCATCTGCCGGTTGCTGCATTCGAAGTTGATGCCTACAGAGGCGATGTAAACACTGTATTTCAGTTTGACGGCAGTAAAGTATCTGATTTTGAAGACTCTGATGAATCTCTTGAGATAAGGTGGGATTGGAATAATGATGGAATCTATGATACAGAATTCTCAACCGTAAAAATAGTGGCCTATCAATATTCCCAAACCGGTCTTTACTTTCCGCTTTTGCAGGTTCGCGATAGCAAGGGAATGGCAGATTCGATAAGAAAAATGGTTGTCGTAGTAAACGACATCAACAATCAAACTCCCGAAGTCCCTTATGTTGTTTTTCCAGAAGACTGGCAAGTATGGATTGATACCACTATTTATTTTAAATGGAAATGTGCCGGAGACCCTGAAAATGATCCTTTGACTTTCGACATATGGATTGGCAACAGTGAGGACAATCTGCAACCCGAGGATAATATTACTGTTAACACCGAAATTTTTAACAATGAGCAGGTTTATGTAACCCATTTATCAGGCTTTGACTATGAAACGACATATTTTTGGCAGATTTACGTCAAAGACCCAAACGGAAATTATACACCTGGACCTGTCTGGCGCTTCAAAACAAAACCTAAGTCTTCGTTTTAGTAAGTGCAAATGATTAAACTTTTCCAATTCTCATTTATCTTCCTGCTTACCTGGCACAATGCTTATCCGGCAGATTACAAAATAAATGGAAAAATAGAAGGCATTTCGGGAGGCAAGATTTACCTTCAGGAATTTTATGGTGATCAAAACACAATCATTGATTCTGTTATAGCTGATAAAACAGGAAATTTCAGCTTTAATCTGGGGTTTCAAAAAGCTCCGGGACAATTAAGACTCATTTTTGCAGAAAGGCGATTCCTTGATTTTGTATTTACCAAAGAAACCATTTCATTCAGCACAAGCCTGGAGCATCTTCTCGAAGATATTACCATCACTGAATCTGTTGAAAACCAGGTATATTATCAATATTTGAAATTCAGGGCAAAAAGCCAGAAAAGAATTGATGAACTCAGAAAGCAACTTTACACCTTCGACAGTACAAGTGTGTTTTCAAGGGAATTGAATGCTGAATACAGCCATATTGTGAGGCAGGAAGAGGAATATGTACAACTGATTCTGACAAACCACCCAGACCTTTTAGCTACAGCCTTTATCAGGATAGACAGGGAGCCAAATCCGGATCTATCGTGGAACAAAGAAAGAGCCAATCGATGGGTTTTTGATCACTATCCAGATCATTTTATGTTTTCTGACACTGCATTGCTAAGGTCGAACGCCATTTCAGCAAAAATCATATCCTACCTTTCAGTTGCTTTATCAATCCACAATCATCCGGATAGTCTGGAAAATATTTTCAGTGAAGCTTCTTTCCGACTACTCGCCTCAACCGGAAATGACAGTGTCCTGTTTAATTTTATGCGTGGTTATCTCAGCAATGGCTTCATCACACTTGGATATAAATCATTATCAGCATTTCTTTCAGAAATTCCTTACCCTTGTTGCCCCTGCGAAACCCTGGGGCAAATAAGAAACTCCGGCAAAAATCAATCCGGCCGGATGCCCCCTTACATTTTTCTTGAAAATCAGAACGGAAAAAAAATAAAGCTGTCTTTGCGGAATAATCCTGAAAGAATTTTCCTGGCCATAGCCGATTGCAGGTGGAGTGACCTGATTTTTGAGAAACTGATGAAACAGAATAAAACTCCTACCGGAGATGGAATTGAGACGATATATATATTGAAAAAGTCTGAAAAAATCCCGGTTCAATTAAGCCACTTCACATTTTATTTTATTTCAGAGAAGGAAATAAGCAAAATCTATAAAATTACGGGCAGAAATCAAAGACCACAATTGATAATAACAGATGCTGAAGGGGAAGTAACAGGCACATTCAATTCCTGGCTTGAAATGATACAAATGAAATTACTCTGACCATCCACTTGCCAGAACATCAACGATGTGAATGGTCTTAATAGGCAATTTCTGCTTTTTTATTAGTGAATCCATTTGCATCAGGCACGAAGAATCGGTGGAAACAATAAATTCAGCACCGGTTTCTAATGCGCGATTTAGTTTGTATTCGGTCATGGCAACTGAAATGGCTTCATTTTTCACTGCAAATGTTCCTCCAAATCCACAACAAGTGGTGTTATTGTCCATTTCAACGAGTTTTAGTCCACGAACATGGCCCAAAAGTTGCCTTGGCTCTCCGTTTAGTTTATATTCCCTGAGTGCTGCACAACTATCATGATAGGTTACAGTGTGGTTGAATGTAGCACCGATATCTTTGACATTCAATACATTGACCATAAAATCGGTCAATTCATAAATATTTTTTTTCAATAAACGGTACTCATTATGAAGGGCAGAATTATAAAACATTTCATCATAATAATTCCTGACCATGCCCACACAAGATGCTGAAGGAGCAACCACATATTTGCTCTCCATAAAATCGCGGATAAATTTTTCACCCATAGCTTTGGCATGATCCCAAAAACCACTGTTGAAGGCTATCTGACCGCAGCAGGTCTGGTTTTTATTATACTTTACATCAACACCTGCCTTCTCGAGTACTTTAACCATATTATATCCGGTTTCAGGATATAGTTGATCAATAAAACATGGAATAAAAATATCAACAACCATTAAAAGAGAAATTTGAACAAACCTACATCATATTTATGGCATTTACAATAACCTCTAATACATTTAATGATCCAGGTATCAACATCACACACTTCAAAAATAACCTGATTCATCATTTTGCCGTGAATTTTCCTGTGAAAATGTTTTTATTCTGAATTGCTTTTCAATTCAATAAACCAAAGCAATGACTCCTTTAAGATATCCGGATTGCACAGCCGGCCTTCTAACGAGTCTCCGATACTTTTTAATAAGGTAAGACTGAGGTTGCCTTTTTCATTTTTTTTATCGAAGCCTGAAATTTCAATCAATTCGTCAATGGATTCGTTACTAATCCTATAATGACTAAAGTTCCGCAATAATAGCTTCACAACTTCATTTAGTTGGCCAGGGCTAAAATCAATTGTACGGTATGAAATGTAAGCCTCACAGATCATTCCCATGGCAATGGCTTCTCCGTGTGTGAGCGGGTTTTTATCGTGTCTTAATGAATATGTCTCAAATGCATGGCCAAGGGTATGCCCGAAATTAAGTTTCCTGCGCAAGCCGATTTCATAGGGATCGCTGTTCACAATAGCCCCTTTGATTTCAACAGATTTTTTAATCAGACCCTCCGCGCTATCATTTAGAGACAGGGGCGCACCTGCCAGTTCTGACCAATAGTCCGCATCATAAATCAATGCATGTTTCAGCATCTCGGAATAACCTGAACGCATTTCCCTGTGGGGCAATGTAGATAAAAATCCCGGCCATACATAAACTGCCCTGGGCGTAGAGAAAAGACCAATCTGATTTTTCAGAGAATCAAGGTCCAGTCCGGTTTTTCCACCCAAAGAGGCATCGATCATTCCCATCAGGCTTGTAGGAATATTTACAAAGTCAAGACCACGGTGAAAAACCGATGCAGCAAATCCTCCAAGGTCGGTAACCATTCCGCCGCCAAGGTTAATTAACAATGATCTGCGGTTGCCACCCGAAACTGCGAGTTCCTTCCAAACAAGCTCACAAGTCTTAAGGGTTTTGTTAATTTCTCCTGAATGAATTACAATTTTATGAGCGACTGAAAGTTGTGGTATAGCTGAAATCATGTTTGGATAGCAGTATTTCAGGGTATTTTCATCGGCAAGTATAAAAGTTGTTTCCTTACCTGAAAGAATATCCTGTAAATCAGAACCAAGTCTTTCAAGAGCCGCAGCCCCGATAAATACCGGACTTCCGGCTATAACTAATTTCGCAAGTTTATCAGGCATATTGCAAAATTACGTCAAGTTTTAGAATGAGTTGAAAAAAAATTATTTTGAGTGTATTGAAATGCAATTGAATTCTGTGTTTTCTTAATTTTGGAATGTTAAATTAAATGGTAAATACATGACAGATTTAAATTTCAAAAACACAGAAATTGCGTTTAAAATTAAAAGTAATACAGATTTATGGCGTTCCTTTTTACTGTTTAAAATTATTTCATTTCCTTTTCTTGTCGGCCTTAGCAAAAGTCTCACTTCGTTAGCTTTAAAATTAAAAATCCCCATTTCATGGATAGTTAAACCAACCATTTATAAGCATTTTGTCGGTGGAGAAACCATTTCAGATTGTCTGCCGACTGTTTCCAGACTCAACGAATTCAAAGTTCATTCTATTCTGGATTTCTCTGTCGAAGGAAGCTCCAATGAGGAAGGCATAAATGCAGCACTTCAGGAGACACTCAGATCTATCCGAAACTCAGCTTCGAACAACGCAATACCTTTTGCAGTTTTTAAACCAACTGCATTTGCCAATCAAAAGCTTTTTGAGAATGCTGATCCGATTAAGCCAATGGAAGGAGAAATGGAAAAGGAATATTATCGATTCAGATCCAGACTGAATGTGCTCTTTGATGAAGCCTTCAAGCTGAATGTGCCTCTTATGGTTGATGCCGAAGACAGCTGGTACCAATACCTTGTTGACGATACGATAGAAGAAATGATGAAGCGGTACAACCGTGAAAAGGCCATTGTATACAATACCCTGCAAATGTATCGCACTGACAGGATTGAATTTCTGAAAAACAGCATTGCAAAAGCCCGTTCAGGAAATTATTTTCTGGGATTGAAATTTGTGAGGGGCGCTTATATGGAAAAAGAACGACAACGGGCTTTTGAAAAGGGCTATCCCTCGCCAATTCATGCCGATAAACTTTCAACCGATACTGCATTTGACGAAGCCATAAAGATATCAATTGAAAATGCAGATATAGTAAGCATTTTCTGTGGCTCACACAATGAAACCAGTAATCTGAAATTTGCTGAAACCATTTTTAAAAAAAAATTCGACAGAAAAGACAATCGCTTCTGGTTTTCGCAACTTTACGGAATGAGCGACCATATCAGTTTTAACCTTGCGCATGCAGGTTTTAACGTTACCAAATACATACCTTATGGCCCGGTGAAATCAGTAATGCCCTATTTGTTTAGGAGGGCAGAGGAAAATACTTCAGTTTCGGGACAAACCAGCCGTGAACTCAGCCTCATCAGCAGCGAAATTAAAAGGCGCAAAAATAAATGATAGATTAACTGCTTTTCTGAACCTGAATTCTCTTTAATATTTATATAAACGTTTCATTTCTAACGGTTTTACACTGGTTAAAATGTTATATTTTAGTCGGTTTGGAAGCAATTCTAAATAATTGTTAAAACGTATCAGAACGAGCAACAAAATGCTGAGGGTTTACGTTATTCTTTCAGTTGATTACGCTTGAAGTCATTTTATGTTCCACTAAATTCTTTGAGTCATGTTAGAGTATTCAAAAACCATCTTGCAAAAAGTCAGTTTTAATCGAGACCTGTTCCGGAAAGAACTCATTAAATCGATGCGATGGCTGCGCAAAGAGGAGATCATTCTTCTTCAGATTTGGTGTTTGGTTACGTTTAACGACAAATACAGCGAAATAATCCGCGAAGTTTTCTATAATATTTCCCATTAAAGGGATGTTTTTTGGTTGACAGCAAAGGCTCGCATTGCGGGCCTTTATTTTTTGAGTTAACTTCCCATTAAAATATCTTTGCTAATTAATTCCTTATAACCATGACTGAAAATCATATCTGGCACTACAAGGCTATAGGACAAAAAGTAGTTTCAAAATTGATCAAACACGGATTTGAAGCCAAATACTTTGAGTCGAAAAATGAGGCCATAATAGAAATTTGTGCTCAATTTCATCCGGGTATGAAAGTCGCTTTTGGGGGTTCCATTACTGCACGAAAACTCGGACTTAGAGAAGCTGCCCTGAAAAGCGGTGCAGTTTTAATTGATCATGGAAAACCCGGACTGGGCGAAGATGAACGATTGGAAATCATGCGCCAGGAGCTTCATAGTGACCTCTTTATCAGTAGCGCAAATGCCATAACACTTGATGGCAGCATTGTAAACGCAGATGGATATGGCAACAGGGTGGCTTCAATGATTTTTGGTCCCCGAAAAGTGATTGTTATTGCCGGGATTAACAAAATAACCAGCAATGAAGAAACTGCCCTTGAAAGAATAAAAAATACTGCTGCTCCAATGAATATGAAACGGCTGAACCGGGACACACCATGCACTGAGGATGGCATTTGCCACGATTGCAATCAGCCTGAACGGGGATGCAGAGCATATACAATTATCCGCCGCCGGCCGTCATTCACTCCGACTATGGTCATTATTATTGGTGAAAACCTGGGATTATAAACTGAATTTTCACAGTTACTGTTAATTTTTTAAATTCAATCAATTGTATATCAATTATATAAGTAAAAATATCAGATATAAGAGAATAATTTTTCAAAAAACTTGCATTCTTTAGTTGCGCTTCCTTACATTTGAACGTTCGTTTAAAGCTATTGATATGGAATTAACTACATTGAATGCTATATCTCCTGTCGATGGAAGATACAGAAAACAGGTTGAGGGACTGGCTTATTTTTTTTCAGAAGCAGCTCTGATCAATTACAGGGTATTTGTTGAAGTTGAATATTTTATTGCACTTTGTCAGCTTCCTTTGCCCCAACTGGCTGATGTTACCACTTCTGACTTTGAAACACTCAGGGCTTTGTGCCGTGATTTTACATTCACTGATGCTGCCGAAGTGAAAGAAATTGAGGCAACTACAAATCATGATGTAAAAGCTATTGAATATTATCTTAAAAAGAAATTTGAAAAGTTAGGCCTTGGAAAGCACAAGGAATTCATTCATTTCGGACTTACATCTCAGGACATCAATAACACTGCATTTCCCTTTGCCCTCAGACTCGCCCTTGAAGATATCATACTACCTTTAATGGATGAACTTGTAAAAAAGCTTACCGATAAAGCCAAAGCCTGGAAAACTGTACCGATGCTGTCCCGAACCCATGGACAACCAGCTTCTCCCACAACCGTGGGTAAAGAAATTTATGTTTTTGTGGAAAGGTTAAAGCATCAGATCAAACTTCTGAAAGCAGTTCCCTTTACTGCAAAATTCGGAGGTGCATGCGGAAACCTCAATGCACATTATGTTGCTTATCCCGAAATTGACTGGATCAGCTTTGCTGACCATTTCACCCGCGAACATCTTAATCTTGAACGTCAGAAGGTCACTACCCAAATTGAGCATTACGACAATCTTGCAGCATTATTCGATGCACTCAAAAGAATCAATACCATATTGATAGATATGAGCAGAGATTTATGGGCATATGTGTCGATGGACTATTTTAAACAAAAAATCAAAGACAACGAAGTAGGATCTTCGGCCATGCCTCATAAAGTAAATCCAATAGATTTTGAAAATGCTGAAGGAAATCTTGGAATTGCAAATGCACTTTTCAACCACTTATCCGAAAAACTACCCATCTCCAGGCTTCAGCGCGACCTCACAGACTCAACTGTTACCCGAAACATTGGCCTTCCTGCAGCACATACGGTAATTGCCATCAAATCAATCATCAAAGGACTTTCAAAACTGGTTTTGAACGATTCAAAAATTTCATTCGATCTGGAAAACAACTGGGCAGTGGTTACTGAAGCCATTCAAACCATTCTGAGGCGAGAGGGCTACCCAAAACCTTACGAGACACTCAAAGACCTTTCGAGAACATCCAACCAGATTACAGCAAAAGAAATCACTGAATTTATTGACAAACTTAATATCAGCGAAAAAGTTAAGAAAGAGCTAAAAGCAATAAATCCATTTAACTATACAGGAAACCCAGGTTTCTGAAGGGGAAACAGCATTTTTCTGTTCCTTAATTCAATGAAAGGCTGCAATCAGCAGATCAATATCCTTATGAGGTAGATGGAAGTGTTCGCTGATATAGCGATTTGTTGATATTCCATTGTAGAGGTAAACACCATTTCTAACGCCGGAATCGGCTCTCAATAAGTTGTTTATCCCTCCCTCCTCTCCAATCTTCAGTAACATAGGCACAAGCAGGTTACTGAGTGCCTGTGAAGCAGTTCTTGGAACCCTCGAAGCAATATTGGGAACGCAATAGTGTGTAACCCCATACTTTTCGAAAACAGGATTTTTATGATTTGTAATTTCAGAAGTTTCAAAGCACCCCCCCTGATCAATACTCACATCAATTATTATGGCTCCACCTTTCATTTGCTGAACCATTTCCTCCGTCACACAAACCGGAGAAAGTCCTCCGCGGGTGCGAACTGCTCCGATTGCAACATCTGCCGTCCGCAGCGCTGTGATTATTGGGTTGGGTTGCAAAATTGAGGTAAATATTCTTGCTCCCAGATTATTCTGTAAACGGCGCAAACGATAAACCGAGCTATCGAAAACCTTAACAAGAGCACCCATACCCATTGCTGCCCTTGTTGCAAATTCACCCACAGTTCCGGCTCCCAAAATCACAACTTCTGTAGGAGAAATACCGCTTAATCCGCCAAACATCAGCCCTCTGCCGTAATCAGGATGACTAAGGTATTCGGCGGCAATGAGTATTGATGTATTTCCGGCTATTTCTGACATCGCCCTGATTACAGGAAAATTACCTTCTTTATCTTTTACAAATTCGTAAGCCAGTGCTGTTATTTTTTTAGAAGATAACTTTCTGAAATGTGTTTCGTTTAGACCAGAAAGATTAAGAGATGAAAGCAGTACCTGCTTGCCGCGCATCATTTCAGTTTCTTCAACTGTCGGAGGAGAAACCTTTATAACCACATCGCACTGGAAAATAGCTGGTGATTCTTTAACAATCTCAGCCCCTGCTTCGCTGAAGTGATTGTCGGAGTAATGAGCAGCAATACCGGCCTGTGATTCAACCAAAACCCGGTGACCGGCAATTACCAGTGAAGAAACTGCATCAGGCACAAGTGATACCCTGTTTTCAAGATGCGTTTTTTCTTTAGGCACTCCCAATGTGAGTTTACAGGATTGATTGGGAATTTCAAGCCGCTCCTCCTGAGGCATCAAACCAACTGAATGTGAAGGGAAAACATAATAATCATTCTGCTCTTGCATCGGGACCACTTATTTTTGGTTTACCATTGCTAATTTATGCAATAATTCAATATAATCTGTGTCCCGATGTTTTATTGATCAGATAAATTTATTTAGTAACGTTGAAATATCTGGCTTTTGTCAATTCATCAACTGTTATATTGATGTAAAGGCAACCTTCAGGAATGAGGTTACCTGCATTTTCAGGCCATTCAATAAAACAATAATTTCCGCTGTAAAAATATTCTTCATAACCAATATCCAGCAATTCTTCTGGTTTGCGCAAACGATAAAGATCAAAATGAAAAACAGGGTTATTGCAACTTGTTCTGTATTCATTAACAAGTGAGAATGTCGGACTGGTTACAGTATCTGTTACTAATAATTTTCTGCACAAAGCCTGGATAAAAGTAGTTTTGCCTGCTCCCATCGATCCGGAAATAGCAAAAACCTTTTCATTAGGGAAATGATCCAGAATTTGTGCAGCTATTTCATCAAGCTCATGAATTCCTGCACATAAAAAAGATTCAGGTTTCATTTTAACTATTTCGATGCTAAAGTTACAAACGGAATCATAATTTCTTCCATGGAGATGCCACCGTGTTGAAAAGTATTCCGGTAATAATTAACATAATAATTATAATTATTGGGGTAAGCAAAAAAATCATTTCCCCTGCAGAACACATAATTTGAGCTTACATTGCCCCGTGGCAAAAATACATCGGCTGGATTTCTAACCTCATAAATCTCCTTTGGATTATAACTTAAGCTACGGCCGGTTTTATAGCGAAGGTTGGTATTTGTAGCCTTATCACCAATTATTTTAACCGGTGAATCAACCTTAACCGAGCCATGGTCAGTAGTAATTACGGTTTTTATTTTTTTGTCAGCCAGAAACTTCAGAATATCATACAAAGGGGAATGTTCAAACCACGATACAGAAAGTGAACGATAAGCAGCCTCATCATCAGCAAGTTCCCTAATAACTTCCATTTCTGTGCGGGCATGCGAAAGCATGTCAATGAAATTGTAAACAATAACATTTAAAGGATTTCCTGCAATATTTGGGAGCGTTTCAACCATTTTTCTACCTGCATTGAGGTTAAGAATTTTATGATAACTGAACTTAATATCCCGTCCAAACCTTTTTAGCTGTTCGGCCAGCAACTCGCCTTCAAACTGGTTTTTAGAACCTTCTTCATCCTCATTTACCCAATATTTGGGATATTTCTTTTCAATTTCGGTTGGCAGCAGGCCCGAAAATAGTGCATTTCGTGCATATTGAGTTGTAGTAGGCAAAATGCTGAAATAAATCTCTTCATTTTCCACCCTGAATAACTCTTCGATCATGGGTTGCAAAACTTTCCACTGATCATATCTGAGATTATCAATCACAATCATAAATAACTGAGAGGTATGATCAAGCAAAGGAATAAGCTTATCTCTGACCAAAGTATGCGACATCACCGGCCTGTTTTGAGTTTTCCCGCTCAACCACTGCAGGTAATTCTGCTCAATGAACCTGTTAAAAACCTGCCCTGCTTCTTCTTTCTGCATTTTAAGAATCTCAGTAATACCCGGATCCTGAGATTTTTCCAGCTCCAATTCCCAATAAATCAATTTCCTGTAAATACCTGCCCATTCTTCAAATGAAAGTCTGTTACTGATTTCCATCCCAATATTCCTGAACTGCTGCTGGTATGAAAAAGTCGATTTCTCGCTTATGAGTTTTTTGTTTTCCAGGTTTTTCTTCAGGCTGAGCAATATCTGATTTGGATTAACAGGTTTTATAAGGTAATCAGAAATTTTTGATCCGATAGCATCCTCCATGATTGCTTCTTCCTCACTCTTGGTGATCATTACAACCGGAAGGTTGGGAAAAAGATTTTTGATTTGGGTCAGGGTCTCAATACCCGAAAGTCCGGGCATCTGCTCATCAAGAAAGACAATATTAAATGGCCTTGTTTTTAATATTTCAATGGCTTCAACACCATTATTCGAAGTAAAAACATCATATCCCTTATCTTTCAGAAACATAATATGAGGTTTGAGCAGATCTATTTCATCGTCAGCCCAGAGAATTGTTATTTTATCCATGTTATGTGTTTAGTAACTTTTGCTGTTAAACCGGCTTGTAAAAACCTTACCTTTGCAAGTGCTTCGCGCATCACATTAATAATGCCGGAAACGATTATTTATTTCATTGTTAAAGATAATTTAACATTTTTTCGCTTAACAAATATACGGTAAAACGTGAGCACCCCTCCCACCCCCTTGCGAAAAATCATCAATGACCCTGTTCATGGGTTTATTGGCATTTCGGGTGAATTTCTGCTTGGCTTGATTGAACATCCACTTTTTCAGCGTTTAAGAAGAATTTGTCAGCTTGGCCTGACTTCTTATGTATATCCAGGAGCCTTACATGCCCGTTTTCATCATGCGCTGGGCGCAATGCACCTTTTGCAGGATGCAATAGATACACTCAGGCAAAAAGGAATTGAAATTACTGATCAGGAGGCAGAAGCAACCCTCGCAGCCATCCTTTTGCATGACATTGGTCATGGCCCTTACTCCCATGCACTTGAGCACAGCATAGTTTCAGGCATTACACACGAGGAAATATCGTTGCTTTTCATGCAAAAGCTTAACATAGAAAACCATGGCAGGCTCGATATGGCAATCGACATTTTTACCAATAAATACGAAAAAAAGTTTCTTCATCAGCTTGTTTCCGGACAACTTGACACAGATCGCCTGGACTACCTTAAACGCGATAGTTTCTTTACAGGTGTCTCGGAAGGAGTAATCAATACCGAGCGAATCATTAAAATGCTTACTGTTCATGATGATGAGTTAATGGTTGAAGCCAAGGGCATTTACTCCATTGAAAAATTTATTGTTGCCAGGCGACTTATGTATTGGCAGGTATATTATCACAAGACGGTTGTTGCAGCCGAAAACATGATGATAAGCCTTTTGAAAAGAGCAAAATATCTGATTGCAAAAGGAGTTCCACTTCACGCAACTCCTGCCCTTGATTTTTTTCTTAAAAATAATCTGAATGCTTCTGACTTTCAAACCAGACCAGAAGTTGCTGATTGGTATGCTCAACTCGACGATTATGATATATTGTCAGCTATAAAAGTATGGACCATGCACCCCGACCCAATACTTTCGTACCTGAGTAATGGAATGATTTCACGAAAATTATTCAGAATAATCCTTAGAAATGAACCATTTTCTGAAATTGAAATTAAAACCGTTAAGGATGCCTTAAGAAACGAATGGACAACATTTGATGAGAGTGAACTGGCGTATTTCATCCAAACAGGTGAAATTGCAAACAATGCATATAATCCCGAAAATGATAAAATCAAACTTCTATACAGGAATGGACAAGTAGCTGATATAACAGAATCATCAGACCAGATCAATGTTTCGGTTTTATCAGGTTTGATAACAAAGCATTTCCTCATTTTTCCAAAGTCTCTGAAGGTTTTTTAATTAAATGCAGAAGGAACAGAAATGCAGATTTTCACTAACTTGCAAAGCCATTCCTGAATCCTAAACCGGAATAAAAACAATTTCACTTTTAAGACAAGCAACAAAATCCTGAACGAAAATAATCCCAGATGAAATTTACTGTACAACAAATTGCCGACCTTATTGGGGGCTCAATTGAAGGAAACGCTGCAACTGAAATTTTTAAATTATCAAAAATTGAACAGGGCGAGCCTGGCTCAATATCATTTCTGGGAAATCCAAAATATACGCACTATGTATATGAAACAAAGGCTTCAGCTATAATTGTCGGCAATGATTTCGTTCCAGAGCAGCAAATTCATTGTACACTGATTAAAGTTGAAAATGCATACAATGCTTTTGCCAAAATGCTGGAAACATACAATAAGTTAACATCAAAGAAAACAGGGATATCAAAATTTGCGGCCATTTCCGATACTGCTGTCATTGGTGAAGGGTGTTACATTGGTGATTTTGTAAGCATAGGTGAAAACGCAAAAATTGGAAACCATACAAAAATTTACCCGAACTCAAGCATTGGCGATAATGTGGTTATCGGCAGTGAATGTACCTTATATTCAGGGGTATCTGTTTACAATGATTGTTCAATTGGCAATGCATGTAATTTGCATGCAGGAGTTGTTATTGGTGCTGATGGATTTGGTTTTGCCCCACAAACAGACAATCAATATGCAAAAGTCGCCCAGATTGGGAACGTAATAATTGAAGATAATGTAGAAATTGGATCCAATACAACCATCGACAGAGCGACTTTGGGATCAACCATCATTCGCAAAGGCGTAAAACTTGACAACCTGATTCAGATTGCACATAATGTTGAGATTGGTGAAAATACAGTTATTGCTGCACAGTCAGGAGTAGCAGGCTCGACAAAAATCGGTGCCAATTGCATGATAGGCGGACAGGTAGGTATAATCGGACATCTTGACATCAGCGATGACGTAAAAATTGCGGCACAATCAGGTATTTCGGTCAATATTCCAAAAGGATCAATAATTATGGGTAGTCCTGCTTTCGATATTTCAAATTATAGAAAATCATATGTTTTTTTCAGAAGTTTACCAAAACTTGCTGATCGAATAAGTAATCTTGAAAAACAAGTGAAAAAAATCAGCGAATAACAATCATTCTTCTGCTAACATACTGATTTTATCAAATTTATCCAATGATATTGGAATGAATAGAATTTGTAACTTTGCAAACCTTATGTCAGATAAACAGAAAACACTCAAGGAAGCCATAACCATTTCTGGTGCCGGGCTTCATACTGGACAGAATGTTAATTTAACTTTCAGGCCGGCTCCGATTAATCACGGTTTCAAATTCAGAAGAATTGATTTACCCGATCAACCTGTAATTGATGCCGATGCAGACCTGGTAACCGACACTTCGAGGGGAACAACCCTCGAATATAAAGGAGTGAAAGTAAGTACGGTTGAGCACTGCCTGGCTGCCTTAACCGGAATGGACATTGACAATGCGCTGATTGATCTTGACTGTCAGGAGACTCCAATTCTCGACGGAAGTGCAAGATATTACGTAGAAGCCATAAAAAAAACCGGAGTTGTAGAACAGGAAGCCGAAAGGCAATATTTCACGATAACAGAAGTACTCAGATACTCAGATCCTGAGAAAAAAACCGAGCTACTTATCTTACCTGATGACACATACAAAGTATCGGTAATGATTGATTACGATACGAAAGTACTGGGTACACAAAATGCTCATTTGAGCCATATCAATGAATTTGCCGACGAAATCGCGCCCTGTCGCACTTTTGTATTCCTGCATGAACTCGAATTCCTCATTCAGAATAACCTGATTAAAGGAGGAGACCTTAGCAATGCCATAGTTTTTGTGAATAGATTAATATCACCGGAAGAGCTTGACAGGCTTGCAAAATTTTTTAACAAGCCCGAAGTTAAAGTTCTGAAAGAAGGCATCCTCAATAATCTTCAACTCGCTTTTAACAATGAGCCAGCCCGACACAAATTACTTGATGTTGTCGGCGACCTTTCTCTGGTTGGTACAAGGATCAAAGGTCACGTAATAGCCAGCCGGCCCGGGCATCTTTCAAATACTCATTTTGCGAGAATTATCAAGCAGCACATCCGGCACGAAACCTCGCAACCCCTGTTACCCAAATTTGATTTGAATAAGCCTCCCCTTTTCGATATCAACGACATTAAGCGTATTTTACCTCACAGGCCGCCATTTCTTCTTGTTGATAAGATTTTGAATATGAGTGATCATGATGTGGTTGGATTGAAAAATGTGACCATGAATGAAGGGTTCTTTGTCGGACATTTTCCCGATGAACCTGTAATGCCAGGAGTTCTTATTATTGAGGCAATGGCACAGTCCGGCGGAATATTTGTACTGAGTTCAGTGCCAGACCCTGAGAATTACATCACCTATTTTATGAAGATTGACAATGTCAGATTCAGACAAAAAGTAGTACCCGGAGATACGCTCATCTTCCATCTCGACCTTATATCTCCATTCCGCAGAGGAATAAGTCATATGAAAGGTACCGCATATGTCGGAACAAAAATTGTAGCTGAAGCAGAACTTATGGCTCAAATTACCAAAAAAATAGCATCCTAAATGAATCAACCTCTCGCATACGTGCATCCTCAGGCCAAGGTGGCCAAAAATACAGTTATTGAACCCTTCGTAAATATTGAGAAGAATGTAGAGATTGGTGAAGGCACCTGGATCGGTTCTAATGTAACCATCATGGAAGGCGCCCGAATCGGTAAAAACTGTAAAATTTTCCCTGGCGCCGTAATTTCTGCCATTCCACAGGATCTTAAATTTGATGGCGAAGATACCATTGTTAGAATAGGCGATAATACTGTTATCAGAGAATTTGTTACCATCAACAGGGGAACCAAAGCAAATAACGAAACTGTTGTTGGCAATAACTGCCTGCTCATGGCTTATGTTCATGTTGCTCATGACTGCATTGTCGGAAATAATGTAATTCTGGCAAACGGGGCTACCCTTGCCGGCCACATCACCATCGACGATTATGCCATAGTCGGAGGACTATCGGCCATACATCAGTTTGTCAACATTGGGGCACATGTGATGATTTCAGGTGGCTCGCTGGTCAGAAAAGATGTACCCCCCTTTACAAAGGCTGCCCGGGAACCACTCTCCTATGTCGGCATTAATTCCATTGGCTTGAGAAGAAGAGGTTTTTCTCCCGAAAAGATAAATGAAATTCAGGAAATTTATCGATTAATATACCTTAAGGGTAACAATGTTACACAAGCCCTGGAATATATTGAAGCTAACCTTCCGGCAACCTCAGAACGCGATGAAATACTTTCGTTCATCTCCAAATCTGCCCGGGGAATTATGAAAGGCTACTCCAAACAGGTCTAAAAAAACCTTTTCATAAATTTTCACGACTTCTCTTTTACTCAACTATTTGATAGACAATGCTCACAATATCACTTGAAAAAGCAGGTAAACAGTACAATCATACCTGGATATTTTCTGAACTCTCTGCTGAATTCCAAACCAACACTGCCACTGCAATTCTTGGGTCAAATGGTTCGGGAAAATCTACATTATTGCAGGTTATCTCCTCAGCCATTATGCCAAGCAGCGGAAATTTAAAATACAACATGAATGGTCAGGAAGTAAGGCCGGAGCATGCATTCAGACTCATGTCAATAGCAGCCCCCTACATTGAATTGATTGAAGATTTTACCCTGACTGAAATGGTATGCTTCCATCGCCGTATGAAACCCCTGATTAGAAACATGTCGACACCGGAATTTATCAGGGCCAGTTACCTTTCCGAAAATGCTGATAAGGCCATAAAACATTTCTCATCAGGAATGAAACAAAGGGTCAGGCTTGCTCTGGCTATTTTAAGCGATACACCAGCACTACTGCTCGACGAACCAGTCACCAACCTCGATCGCACAGGAATTGACTGGTTCAGGGAACTTATTGAGAAAAATTCATCCAACCGGATTGTAGTAATCAGTTCCAACTCTATTGCTGATGAATTTGATTTTTGCAAGCAGCAAATCAGGATGGAAGATTATAAAAAAATATCAACTGCTGAGCAATTACCCATCTATTTATAGCCTTGTTTTTCAGTTTATTTCATAATTTTAACTGTTTACTTCATGCAAAGAATTGCAATGACAATTGTAGAATTATTGCAAAAACCTAAAGCAAATATCTTACCTTTGCCGACTCAAAAAATTAATTATTAACATATTATATGGCAACTACCGCTGATTTTAAGAATGGCATTTGCATTGATTTCAACGGGGAATTATATACACTGGTAGAATTCCAGCATGTAAAACCCGGGAAAGGCGCAGCATTTGTAAGAACAAAACTCCGTAACCTTAAAACCGGAAAAGTGATTCCTAACACTTTCAGTGCCGGTGTAAAAATTGATATTGCAAGGGTTGAACGACGTCCATACCAGTTTCTTTATAAAGATGAGGATGGATATAACTTTATGCATATCGAAACCTATGAACAGGTTCATATTGAAGAGAGTATAATTAATGCACCTCAATTCCTAAAAGAAGGACAGTCGGTCGAGATAGTTTTTCATGCCGAAACCGAGACCCCTCTCAATTGCGAGTTGCCTCCATTTGTAGAATTGATTGTAACCTATACTGAACCAGGACTTCGTGGTGACACTGCTACCAATACGCTAAAACCTGCCACTGTTGATACCGGTGCAACTGTTCATGTTCCTTTGTTTATCGGTGATGGGGAACGTATTAAAGTTGATACCCGAACCGGAGTTTATTCTGAAAGAGTAAAAGGGTAATACCCTGATTTTATGTGATATAATGCAATTTTATTTTAATAAAGCTTGCATTAATCCTGAATTTAGTCAAGATGTTTACTCTAGAGGTAAAATGTTCTGATTTTTCTTACTTTTCAAAGCAATTTTAAAATGATTTTAAAAGCCATCTCTGCTCCTTTGAAAAGTCTAAATTATTATTGTAAGTGTTTATGAATTAATCAAAAACCGGTCTTCAACCATTGTAGTCCGGTTTTTCACAAATAAGAAAACAGGAAATGCAACTGATTCCGACTTTAACTTTAGCCACTGTTGCTGAAATAATTGGATCGAAATATTCAGGCAACTCAAATTTTATTGTATCAGGACTTAATGAAATTCATATGGTTGAAGCAGGTGACCTGACTTTTGTAGATCACCCCAAGTATTATAATAAAGCGCTGACATCAAAGGCTAGCACTATTATTATTAATAAGGAAGTTGAATGTCCCGATGGAAAAGCGCTCATTTTTCATGACGATCCTTTTGCAGCATTTATTTCATTGGTAAAAAAATTCAGGCCATTTGAGCCTGCAGTAGCCTTGATAAGTCCTACTGCAACCATTGGCAAAGGCACTGTTATACAGCCGAATGCATTTATAGGCAATCATGTTAAAATTGGAAAAAACTGTATTATTCAACCCAATGTTAGTATTTATGATCATACTGAAATTGGCGACAATGTCATCATTCACTCAGGAAGTGTTATTGGAGCCGATGGATTTTATTTTCAACGCAAATCCGAAGGTTACAGAAAATTTGAATCGTGCGGGAAAGTAGTTTTAAGTGACAATGTTGAAATTGGTGCACTCTGCGCCATTGACCGGGGAGTATCGGGTAACACTTTTATTGGGGCAGGTACCAAATTTGACAATCATGTTCAGGTAGGGCATGATACCTACATTGGAAACAACTGCTTGATTGGCTCTCATTGTGCAATTGCAGGTGTAACGAGAATAGAGGATGACGTTATATTGTGGGGAAAAGTCGCTATCAATAAAGATATCGTAATTGGCAAAGGTGCTATAATACTTGCTACCTCAGGAGTGGATAAGAGCCTTGAAGGCGGGAAAACTTATTTTGGCGTGCCGGTAGACGAAGCACGCAAAAAATGGCGTGAAATTGCTGCCATGCGCAAATTGCCATCTATATTGGATCTGCTTGAGGAGAATAATAAATAGTGAAACTGTTTGTCTCTATTTATTATTGCATCCTCCATGAATCAAAAATCCCGGTCAACCCTTAAGATTTTATTGTCCTTCCGCAATCCTGTTTTGTTTATTTTGGAATGCATCTGATCTCCTTGTAAAATTACCTATCTCTTACTTACAGGTCCTGAGTTTAAATATAAACTTCGCTTGATTGGTCTATTCCACAGATTGTTATACTATATTTTCATGGGAAAGTTCAGGATCTTCACAGATCGCAAAGATGAAAATATTTTAAAAGTAAACCAGGAATTAAATACTTCGGGAAAAAGAAGCAGAATTACTCAGAGATTTCGGTATTGGAAGGTTTGAGGGCGTGAATTGAGCCTGTGTTAACAAATTCGGAATCTTTGTGGAAGATATCGAGTGCCACTACCATGGCAATAAACCCCCAGAATGGCACCGATGCTTTATCTGTATCGAGAAAGTTATTCAGAAAACCATGAATAAAATAGGTAACCAAAGCAAGCACCGAAACAAGGCTATAAAGTCTGACTTCTCGATTCCTAGCTTTTTTGTAAACCCTGATACCAGTTATAATAACTGCAATTCCAATCCATAAAATACTTAGGGTTCCAAAAACTCCCTGTTCAGAAAGCGGGCCGATGTATTCACTGTGAGCATTGCCCAAATCACCGGCATTGGTACTGATAATTGTTCTTTCTTTGGATCGCTGAAAAGGAGCATAAATAAACTGGTAAGTTCCGGGGCCCCAGCCAAAAACAGGACGTTCTTCAAACATTCTCAAAGCCGATTGCCATCGATTGATCCTTTCAAGGTTAGATGCATCGGACGAAATGTTATAAATAGATTGAACGTGTTCAATAAAATTGGCAGATGAATCCTGTTTATTTTTCTCGAGAGCGTATAGAATATCAGATTTAAATATATAAAATGAAGAAATAAGGATAATGATACTTCCAAATATCCATCTGAATTTGATTTTGTAAACTACCAGCACAGCAACAACAACAGAGCCTGCAACACTGACCCATGCCGCCCTGCTGAACGAAAGATACAAGGCACCAAGCAATATTACTGATGCAAGAGCAGCATAGAGCCTGTATGTTCTTGAGCGTTCACGGTTAAAGATAAAACCCACAAAAACAGGCACAAAGAATGCAAGAATGGCTCCATAAGCGGTATGATCATTAAAGAAAGGTTTCATTACCCAATGGCCTTGTTTTTCAGCAAAACCGAAAGATGAATGATGAAAGGTTGTGTAAATGATAACTATGGTCAGACTTGCCATATATAACCACTTGAATCTGGAAATATTTTTAACATCCTTAAATAGAAGGATTCCAATGAAATAAAAAGGTATAACAAACCAAAGCCTGGCAGCATACGATTTGAATGAAACCAAAGGCAGTTCACTTGTTATGCTCGTGATTAGCATCCATACAAGGCTGAAAAATATAGCAATAGAAACCGGATGAGTAAGAATTCGGCGGTCGTAGTGATTGGTAAATAATGTTTTAAGGATAAAAATGATCATAACCCCAACCATAAGAGGTTCTGATGGCAGAGAAATTCCTATTCCTAATTCACTATCGGCAATATTGATGGCAAGAGGAGTAACAAATACGATAAACAAAATGAGTTTATCGAGCCAAAACAGATACATCAAAGCAATGATAATTGCAACAGGAATGGCAATACCCCAAAAAAACTCTTTGGCAATAAGAAGTGAGTTCAACAGAATAAAAAGTCCGCTGAATAAATAAAACCACCTGAGTTTGAGATTAGCCAACACCGGTGTAGAAGTTTAATCGTTAGGATTCTTTCCTATTACCTGTTTCAATTCATCGTTAATCTTTCTGTTTTCCATAACAGAGATAATAACTACCGCAAAAAACAAAGAGGCCGCTACAGAATAAAGGACGATAAGCCAGCGAACAGGAGTAGATTTTTTATCAGCAATTACCGGTGGAGTGATTATATTGGTAAAAGTAAAGTTTTTTGAAGCATCATAGACTGCCTTGTCAAAAGCAAGCTCAAATTCTGAATATATCCGCAGGATGTCATTTCGTCTTTGAGTTAGAATTGCCATTTGACCTGATTTTGATTCAAAATTCTCCTTCATGCGGAGCACATCTTTCATATTGATATTTGTGGAGTTTGATCCGTCAACTGTTCGCAAATAACCACGTGTTATTTCCCTGGCCTGCGATTCATAATCAATCAACTCATAGGTTTGTCGCAATTCTGAAAGTTCACTTTCAACACTATCAAGCTGGGCTTTTTTCTCACGCAATGTATTTCCCATGCTAATTGCAACTTCAGTATATTTTTCGCGGTGAATTGATCGGATCTTTGCATTACAAAAATCAATAATGGCCAAAACCATGTCGCGAGCAATAACGGGATCGGTATCGGTAACCACAATTTCAATTGACTCCCACTGTGTCTTGCTTATTTTAACATTTTTATTATAAAGGTATTGCATGGTAGATTGATAATACCTGTAATTAGTATCAATACGATAATGTTTAGCCAGATCGAACTTTTTCATTATACTGTCCCTGATATCCTGAGACTGAAGCCATTGCAACATTTGTTCTGATTCACTCTCGTCAGAGTATGGTGCAATGTTTGAAGGATACACCAAAGCGTATGACTTAAAGCGGGGTTTAATAAAAAATGAACTGGAAAAAATAGCGGCAAATAGTGCGGCAATAACAGCAATAGCAATCAAATGCCACTTCCATTTCAGAAAGATTTTCATCATATGGATGTTACTGAAATAATTATCCATGTCGGGCTTGATGTTGTCCATTATGCTGATTTTAAGTCTTTTTAAATCAAATGAGCTTTTTTTTTTAATAAACTGGTTTTCCCTAATTTTTCCAGACTGATGATGACCAGAACAGAAATAAGGAATGCTGAAATGGTTGAAACTAAAACAATAATCCAACGCACAGGGTAAGATTTTTTCTCGGCTTTATAAGCTGATTCAACAACAAATTTCTGAGGCAGATTTTCACTGGCATCAACTTTAGCTTCTTCGTAACGAGCTTTCAGGTAGCTCAACTGTTTTTTCTCATGCTCCAGCATATCGCGCAATGAAACATAGGCTCCACCAAACCTGGCCAAAACCGAAAGTCTGTCCTCAAGAGCATTTATACCTGAAGTATTTCCGCGGGCAATTTCAATGGCAAGCTGCTGATTCAGCATTTCGGATTGAGATTCATAATCGTAAACTCCTAATTCTCTGATTTTGCGTAATGAATCTTCCATAAACGCAATTTCATTTCTGAGTTTGAAATATTCCTGTTCAACAATTTGAAACCCTTTAATTGCCCTCTCTTTTTGCATGGCATTTTTGGTAGAATCCAACAACTCGGAGATTGAATTTGCAATATTTGCTGCCATTTGAGGATCACGGTCCAATACAGTGATTTTGACAGCCATAAATTCAGTTCTTCTGAAAGTAATATTACTTTCATACCTTCGGTTTAGTTCAGTGTTCTTAAACTTTGAAGTCGGACTAATCCTATAATGCTTTAAAAGATCGAATTTTTCAATGACTTTATCCCTGATCTTACTGGAACTGAGAATTTGCAACATTTGTTCAGTTTGTTCATCCTCTCCGAATTCGAGAATATCGGTTTTAGCGGCAGGCTGATCTGTAAGTAGCGCTCTGGATACAGAGTTACTTGAAACAGGAAATAAAACAACTGTTGACCTATAAAGTGGTGTAATAAACCATGGAGAAGAAAATAAAACAGCAAGAATTGCCGCAATCAAGCTGATGATAATCAGGTGTTTACGCCAAGAGTATAGAAACATTCCAAGACTGGATGAGTCAAAATCCCTGATTTCTGAAAACTTTTTCTCCGACATGTGGAATGTTGGTTCGTTTAAGGGTGCCAAAGATATAAAAATAATTCACTATTTTAAACCAAAAGCCAGTTTCATATAATGATATATTTTCAGATTTTATCAAAAGAAAAATTCCACAACAAAAAATAAAAAACATAAACTGCAGAAAATCATATAATGGTTCCCTTTAGTATACCTATGAAAGTCTTTATATTAAGCAACCTAAGAAGTCCGGCCAAAATAACAGAAGCAAAAATGACAATAAAAACTGATTTTATCCAGGAAAATGGAAGCATTTGTGCGAAACTATTGATAGAAATTACTCCTGTAAAAAATACCAATAATCGAAGAATAAAACTGAAATTAATTTTGAAACCAAAGAAGATCGTTGCCAGAATTACCTGAACCACAGCCATTACCCCTTGAGTAATTAAACTTGTCCATGCCGAACCCAGGGCTCCATATCTGGGAATCAGCACCAGATTCAGCGAAATATTCAGGATCATGCCTCCTGCAGCTACAAAATTCAATTGTTTGAGGTTACCGTTTGCCGTAAGGAGGGTACCAAAAATATAGGTAGTTGATATGGCTATAAAACATCCCATTAAAATACTAAAAACCTTAGCCGACTCATAAATATAATGCTCATACATCAAATCCATAATTGGATAGCTGTAAAAATATGAGGTTACAGAAAAAATAACCGATACAACAAAAAGTAAAGTAAACGACAATTTTGAAAGATCGTCAACGCGTTCACTTTTCTTAATTAACCGCGCAAAAATTGGTAACAAGAGCACAGAAAAAAGGTAAGCGATATTGTTCAGGGCATCCAGCAGCCGATATGCATGTGCGTAGATTCCGGCCTGTAAGTTTCCTTCATCCTTCGGCAAAAGCCCTTTAAGCATAACCGAATCGATGCGGTTATAGAAAGTCATAAGAAGTACAAGTATAGCAAAAGGAAGACTTTGCTTAACAATCACCATGAAAAAAGGATAATTCCAGTTTAGTTTTCTGAAGGAGGCTTTGCGAATAACTATCCATAGCGCAACCATTGCAGTTACAAGGTAGGATGCCGTTTGCGCATAAACAAACCACTCTATCCTGAATTGTTTTTCAGTTACTCTGCCCCAGAGTAAAACACTACATATTACAATCATCAGAATTCTGTCGAGCACCGAAATAACACTGTCTGTCTTAAAAAGCAATAGCGCTGAGATATTAGACCGCAGATACAAAATAAAGGATATAAAAAACTGATTTAATCCCAGTAATGCAAGAATCCATAATTCATTTCCCCTGAAACCCCATAAAATACCTGACAAAAAAGTCACTAAAAAATAAACAATTGCAAGCAATAACTTTATGATAAGTATGCTTGAAAAATGCTTGTTCAGCAGTTGAGTGTTTTGCGCTATATTCTTATTATTGAAATTGGTTATTCCAAAATCAAGAAGAATATTAAACAGAAAAGAAAAATTAAACACAACGAAATAGAAGCCAAAATCCTCAGCTCCAACCACATTCTGCACTGTACGATCAACCCCAAATATCCAGAAGGGTTTGATTAAAAGGTTCAGAAACAGAAGAAAACCCAGATTGGTTATAAATTTTCGTTGCATGCTTTTTTATTTGACCATTAATATTATGGTCTGACTGAGCTTACCCTTAACTGCACGAGCAGCTTTTACTAAGCAATTATGCTTAAATTTGCACAAAAATATAATTAATATTTAATATTCTTTCACCTTTGGTGAATAAAACAAAACCAAAATTAATACGCATTGAACATTGTTGTAAATACACGATTATTGCTTCATGGCCGGCTTGAGGGTATTGGCTGGTTTACTTATGAAAACTTACAACGAATAGTACTTGCTCATCCCGAGCATAATTTTTTCTTTTTATTTGACAGGCCATACCACAAAGAATTTATTTTCAGCCACAACATTACACCTATAGTTATTGGTCCACCGGCACGCCATCCGTTGCTTTACTTTATTTGGTTTGAGGTTTCGGTGAGGTATATGCTCAATAAACTCAAGGCCGATCTGTTCCTTTCGCCCGATGGCTATCTCTCACTGGGATCGAAAGTACCTTCCATTGCCGTTTTCCATGATCTAAATTTTGAGCACTACCCAGCCGACCTGCCTTTTGCAGAGCGATGGTATTACCGGACTTTTTTCAGAAAATACGCAAAAAAGGCAAATCGGATTGCTACGGTTTCCGAATTTTCAAAAAATGATATACAAAAGCAATACGGCATCGATGAGTCGAAAATTGATGTGGTTTATAACGGTGCCGGCGAGTTTTACTGCCCGGTGAATGAAGAAATAAAAGTAGCAACCCGCAACAGTTTTACCAATGGTCGTCCTTATTTTTTCTTTGTCGGTTCACTGCATCCCAGAAAAAATTTAGTGAACCTGTTCAGAGCTTTCGATTTGTTTAAAGAGGAGAATCAAACCGAACATGTACTTTTACTCGCTGGCGCAAAAAAATGGTGGACAGGAGAGATCGCTTCTGTTTATGAGTCAATGAAAAACAAGGACACCATTATTTTTGCCGGAAGGTTATCGTCTGAAGAAATGAACAATGTTATGGGTTCGGCCGAGGCTTTAACTTATGTGTCATACTTTGAAGGCTTTGGAATTCCAATTGTTGAGGCATTCAGATGTGGCACACCGGTAATTACTTCCAATTGCACCTCAATGCCCGAAGTAGGTGGAAATGCGGTTTTATTAACAGATCCTTTCAATCCTGAGGATATTGCCAGAGCCATGAAAGAGGTAGTAAAAGATGAAAGTCTCAGAAACCGTTTAATACAGGAGGGCTTTGTAAGGGCGAAGGTATTTACCTGGAATAAATCGGCTGAAAGGCTGTGGCAGTGCATTGAAAAGGTACTCAGGCCTGAATAGGACTTTCTGATTTACTGAATGTAATCAGGCTAACGACAACAGCTGCTGCAAAAGCAAGCACAAAAGAAGCAAAGCGCGCCGAAAGGTTTTGATCAAGCAATGAAATTTCTGTCCAGACAATGGTAACAACTGTGCCGGTTACCATTCCAGCAAATACTCCCTGCCATGTGATTTTCTTCCACCAAAGCATCAACAAGAGTGCTGGCCCGAAAGCAGATCCCAATCCCGCCCAGGCATAGGAAACCATTGAAAAAATGAGTTTGCCTGAAGTGGCTGCCACCGCAAATGCTGCCAAACCTACAAGAAGAGTAACAATCCTGCTCAAGTTAACCATTGATTTAGGTGACAGTTTAACCTTCAATATGTTACGGAAAAAATCTTCAGAAACTGTTGAAGAAATAACCAGAAGTTGTCCATCGGCTGTTGACATCATGGCGGCAATGGCAGCTGAAATCAACAGACCGGCAATCCAGGGTGGCAGAAGATGATTAGCAAGGTGGGGCATAACTTTTTCAACATCATCAAAGTAGCCTTGTCCAAATAAGGCCAGGCCTACCAAACCGATAATAAATGCTCCGGCAAATGCCGGCACTGCCCACATAAAAGCGATCCGCCTGCTTTTTTTTATTTTACCGGGATCTTTTATAGACATGAACTTGGTTAAAAGATGAGGCTGCCCCATATAACCAAACGCCCAGCTTAAACCGCCAATGACTGTAGCAACTGCGGCCCAGCCGTGTTTTCCTCCGGTAAGGTCAAGGTAAGATCCTCCAACGCTTCTAATCGCCGACTGAAGAGTGTACCCTTCTGAAGAAACTTCTATTAAACCTACTACCGGAACCAACACAAGAGCACCAAACATCAGCAATGCCTGCACAAAATCTGTCCAGACTACGGCGACAAAACCGCCCAGCATTGTGTATAAAATGATCACAACAGCGCCCAAAATCATTCCCGTGTATGGATTGATGCCAAAAGTAACATTCAACACTTTGCCAGCCCCGTTGAATTGTGCTGCCAGGTAAAAAGTAAAGAAAAAGATAATAATGAGCATGGCGGTGAACCGCACAATCAGGTTTCCTTTAGGAAAGTGGTTGGCAAAAACATCGGGAAGTGTAATGGCATTAAATTTTTCAGACTGCCTTCTGATTTGTTCCGCAACTGTATACCAGTAAAAAAATATACCCATCAGGCAACCCATAGCTGTCCAGATTTCAACTATTCCCAAAGCAAGGGCGGCTCCCGGCAATCCGAGCAAAAGCCAGGCCGATTCACCCGAAGATCGCTCAGAAAGTGCAACAACCCATGAATTCATTTTTCGGCCACCCAAAAAATAATCAGCATTGGTTTCATTTCTTCGATAAGCAAAAATGCCAATGCCCATCATGACAATCAGATATATGATAAATCCAATTAAAGTTGCGCTCATATTATATAGTCTTCAGTTTCTGCCTGCTAATTTATCTGAAAGTTTTCAGGAGATAAAACAACAGTTACAGAAAAAATTCAACACATAGTAAGATCATACGATATTCACTTCCGGCTCCAGATGAATTCCAAATTTATCATTTACAGATAAAATAATTCTGGAAGCCAATGAAACTATCTCTTTTCCGGATGCGTTACCATAATTAACAAGAACCAAAGCCTGATTTTTGTGAACACCGGCATCACCTTCCCTGTAGCCCTTCCATCCACATTTTTCAATCATCCAGCCGGCAGCCAACTTAACACCCTCAACTGATGGATATGAAGGTATATCAGGATATTTCTCCTTCAAAGAAAGGAACTTTTCCATGCTGATAACAGGATTCTTGAAAAAACTGCCTGCATTTCCAATCTCCTTCGGATCAGGCAATTTGCTTGTTCTTATGTTGATTACAGCTTCAGCAACCGACCTTATATCAGCTGGCTTTTTCATCATAGCCAGTTGCTCGTTGATTGCACCATACGTAGTATTGATGGTTGGTTTTTTTTCGAGACGGAATGTTACTGAAAGTATCAGGTATTGTCCTTTGAGTTCTGATTTAAAAATACTGTTTCGGTAACCAAACCTACATTCTGCATTGCTAAATTCGCGAAACTCACCACTCTTCAATGAAACAGCATCCAGCATGTAGAACGTATCTTTAATCTCAACTCCGTAGGCTCCAATATTCTGTATGGGGGCACTACCCACGTTGCCGGGAATAAGGCTAAGGTTTTCCAGTCCGCCAAAATTATGAAGAACACAATATTGTACGAAATCATTCCAATTTTCACCGGCCATTCCACTTACGTAAACGAACTCATCATCCTGATCAACAATTTCAATACCTTTGGTGGCGATATGAACCACGAGACCTTCATAATTTCCGGCAAATAAAACATTACTTCCTCCGCCCAGAAAAAGCACTTTTTCATTCCTCCCGTTTATTTCTCTGAGTAATTCCGGTATCTGCTTTTCGGAATCAATTTTTGCAAAATCCGAAGCTTTCACATCCATCCCGAAGGTGTTGTAAGCCTTAAGGTTGAAATCTTTATAGATTGCCAAAGACGAAATTCTGTTCATATTGCAAATGTATGCAGATTGAGTGAAAATCAAACCGGATTTATCAGCTGATTTTATTGGTGTTAAGCTACATAATTAATCCTATAATGCTAAAAATACCAGTTGAATTTTAATTTAAAGAAAAAATCTACAATGATTTTTATCAGAATGTTTTAACTTCGATTCTCATCAGAAAAAATAAAAAAAGGCGAAAGAAAATACCTCAAAGCATAATTTTACGTAATAACAATAAAATTTAGATAAAATCAGGTATTTTTGCGAACCAAATCGTGTTGCTTTCCGCATTTTGAAAAAAACCATCGTTTCTGTTACCAATGATTTAAGCTCAGATCAGCGAGTTGATAAAGTATGCCGCACTTTATCAAAAATGGGTTTTAGTGTGCTTCTGGTTGGGCGTTGGTTACCCGGATGCCTTGCGCTTGATGACCGGCCTTACGAAACACACCGGATGACATTGATCTTCAGACGCGGTCCGCTGTTTTATGCTGAGTATAATATCCGGCTGCTTTTCTTTTTGCTTATTCATCGTTGTCACTTATTGGTCTCCAACGAT
This sequence comes from Lentimicrobium sp., assembly GCA_019429275.1. Classification (GTDB taxonomy): domain Bacteria; phylum Bacteroidota; class Bacteroidia; order Bacteroidales; family Lentimicrobiaceae; genus Lentimicrobium. The sequence goes on from JAHYJC010000010.1 coordinate 53,852, forward strand.
CTTGATACTTTACCTGCAAATTTTGTGGCTCACCGGCTGAAAAGAGTGCCCATTGTTTACGATTCTCACGAGTTCTATACCGAGACGCCTGAGTTGGTTAATCGTCCTGCAGTTAGAGGCATTTGGGAGTTTATTGAAGAATATATTTTCCCAAAACTAACCGACATTATTACGGTTAACGAGTCCATTGCGAAACTTTATCAGGAAAAATACAATAAGGTGCTAAAGGTTGTAAGAAATGTTCCCAGGACACCATCCTTAAAAGCAGATGCAGACAGAGAAAGTCTGGGTTTACCTGTTAACCAGAAAATAATTGTGCTTCAGGGTGCAGGCATAAACATACAGCGTGGAGCTGAGGAAGCTGTTGAAGCCATGTTATATATACCCAATGCTTTGCTGCTCATTATAGGAAGCGGCGATGTATTGGAAACACTCAAAATTAAGGTTGAAGAATTAGGCTTGCAGGACAAGGTAAAATTTATTAAAAGATTGCCCTACCCTAAATTAATTCAATATACAAGGCTTGCCGATCTGGGAATTACGCTGGATAAAGACACCAATTTAAACTACCACTACAGCCTACCAAACAAACTTTTTGATTATATTCATGCCGGAATTCCTGTGCTGGCCAGCCGGCTGCCGGAAATCGCTAAAATTGTAGAAGGCTATAACATAGGCCGGATTACTGAAAGCCATGAACCTAAACACATTGCAAATTTGATAAATGAAATGCTGAACGATGAAGTTCAGAATAAAATCTGGAAAACCAATCTTATTTCTGCAGCAAAGGAATTAAACTGGGAGAAAGAAGAAAAAACACTGATTGAACTCTATCAAAAATATGTCTGATCGCTACCTGCACATTGTTTCGTTTGATGTATCCTACCCTCCCAATTATGGAGGAGTAATCGATGTTTTCTACAAGATAAAAGCCTTGTATAACAAAGGAATAAAAATAATTCTCCACAATTTTGAATATCCAGGCCGCGAAAGAGCCCCACAACTTGAAGCATACTGCGAAAAAGTCTATTACTATTCCCGTAAATGCGGATTGAATTCGGCCATAAGCCATTTGCCTTATATTGTCAAAAGCCGCCGTTCTGAAGAAATGATTGAAAATCTTTTGGCGGACAACCATCCGATTCTTTTCGAAGGACTCCACTCCTGCTATTATCTTGATGATCAAAGGCTAAGAAACCGAATGCTCATTTATCGCGAAAGCAACATAGAACATCAATACTATCTCAATCTGTTCAAAGCAGAGCGAAGTATAGCAAAAAAAGTATATTTCCTTACTGAAAGCGCCCGCTTATTGCTTTTTCAGCGCAAACTCAAACATGCTTCACTCATGCTTGTGGTTTCGGAATGGGATACCCGTTATTTAGAAAGTAAATTTCCTGACAACGACATTAGATTTCTGCCAAGCTTTCATTCCAATGAAAATCTGAATATTAGGACGGGATCGGGTGACTATGTTTTATATCATGGCAATATAGAAGTGCCCGAAAATGAAGCAGCAGCAGCTTTTTTGATCACCAAAGTTTTTGTAAATAGCCGGCACAGGCTAATAATCGCCGGAATGAATCCGCCAAAGCGCATTACTGACCTTGCAAAAAAATATGAAAATATTTCTGTTGTTGCAAATCCTGATGATGAAACTTTATTTTCACTTATCAGGAATGCTCAGGTTAATATTCTAGTTACATTTCAGGCTACAGGATTGAAACTCAAATTACTCAATACGTTATACAATGGCCGGCACTGCCTGGTAAACCAGGCTATGCTCAACGGAACCGGTCTGGAGTCGCTTTGTCATATTGCCGAAACTTCTGATCAGCTGGTTATGAAATTGCATGAATTGAGCAAAAAACCATTTACTGAGAAAGAAATATCAAAAAGGAAACAAATACTTGAAATTGCTTTCTCAAATTCAGGCAATGCTGATCGGTTGATCGAAGCTGTTTTTAAAAGGTAAAACTTTTCCTCCTTCACATTTTACAGTGCGTGATGGAAATTTTTCCATCAAAGCATGGTTATGTGAAGCCATAAGCACTGTACGGTCTGACTGACTGATGTCAAGTAGTAAATTCATTATTCCTATTGACGTTTCAGGATCGAGGTTTCCGGTGGGTTCATCAGCCAGAATGAGTTCAGGGTCGTTAAGCAGTGCTCTTGCTATGGAAACGCGCTGTTGTTCGCCTCCCGACAACTGGTGAGGCATTTTGAAGCCCTTGGTGGCCAATCCGACTTTATGCAAAACCTGCTCAATACGCTCATTCATAGCTACTTTATCTTTCCAGCCGGTTGCCCTGAGTACAAATAAAAGATTTGAAAGAACACTTCTGTCGGACATCAGCTGAAAATCCTGAAAAACAATGCCCAGCCTCCGGCGGAGATATGGAACCTCTTTGCGTTTCAGGGTAATCAGATCGTATCCGCAAACCGTAGCGCTTCCCTGTGTAATTGGGAGTTCAGCATAAAGTGTTTTCAATAAGCTGCTCTTACCGGTTCCGGTTTTACCGATAAGGTAAACGAATTCACCCTGAATTACTTTTAAATTCACATCAGATAAAACCAGATTCTCGCGCTGAAAAACGCTGATATTTTTAAGATCAACTATTGTATTGGGTTCCATAGCCGGCATTTTGATGGCGTAAAGATAGGAAGGAAAAACGAAAGGTTACCGAATTCAGAGTGGTTCTTAATAATTGGCAGGTTATCAACCTGATAAACTGGTTGCCAGATCAGGCCGCTGTGCAATCAGGAGGTTATACCTGGCTGAATTTTCGAATAATCTCATTAGTTCTGGATTGGTTTCTAACAGGAACAACTGTTTTCTAATTTTCTCTGACATTTTTGCTGGATTGGCAATTCCTGAAAAAGCATCGCTGCCAAATCCTGAAAAAATTCCAATTGGAACAATTTTAAGAGGTTTTAGTCCGGCAGCTTCGCAAATTGCCTTGATTTCACCTGCAGTTTGAGCATTATAATCAGGGTGGGTTTTGGTGAGAATCTGACTGACCGAATCAAAATTCTTTTCACGGATAAACCTATACATATAATAACCTGGGGTTCGGTGCGAAGTAATCAGGTATCCGCCGGGTTTCAGCAATAATGCCAGTTTTTTGATGTTAGTTTCCGGATCGGGCAGATTATAAAGCAACTCAAGGCACAACACAACATCAAATTTTTGATGAGGAAGATTGTTAACCGACTGGTTAAGCGTCTCGTGCCTGAAGGCGATGTTGGCCCTTCCATCAATTATTTTGCTAATGGAATGAAAATATCTTTTTCTGATGTCGGTGGCAACCACATTTGCACCTGTAAGAGCGGCAGGAATTGCAAATCTACCCATCTGACAGCCGATATCAAGCAAATCCTTCCCTTTTACAAAATATCGGGAAATATAATGCATGTACTCTTCAAAATAGAATTTTTCGGCTTTGTGTGTAAGCATATTATGAGGAGGCATAATCCGGTATTTCAGAAAATTAAGCACTCTGATTATGAAATTCTTCTTCATGAAATATTGTATTTGATAAACAACGCTTTAACCTGAGGATTGTAATTTGTAGCCAAAAAACTGCATTCCCGACAAAGAACCAATCTACATTTTTACGCTTCTTGAATATGGTTTGATAGAGTAATCGGAAAATGAACCTTGAAGAAACCTATAATATCCGGCAATTGCAATCATGGCTGCGTTATCGGTAGTGTACTGAAATTCAGGAATAAAAGCTTCGAAGACGCCTTCGTGCTGTTTTTGAAGTATTGCACTCCTGAAGACTGAATTGGCCGAAACTCCACCGGCAATTGCTACCTGCCTGATTCCGGTTTGTTTCACAGCTTTAACAAGTTTGTCCATCAACGTATCAACGATGGCTTTTTGAATGGAAGCGCTGAGATCGGCCATATTTTCCTCAATGAAATGAGGATTTGTTTTCAGGTTATCTCTTAAAAAATAGAGAAACGAAGTTTTCAACCCACTGAAACTGTAATCAAATAAAGGAATGTTTGGTTTTGCAAAAGTAAATGCTTTGTCGTTGCCATCTTTAGCCATTTTGTCGATGAGCGGGCCACCCGGGTATGGCAAACCCATAATTTTGGCAGCTTTATCAAAAGCTTCACCGGCAGCATCATCAATGGTTTGGCCGATAATTTTCATTGAAAAATAATCATCAATTCTCACAATTTGTGTATGGCCACCTGAAACAGTCAGGCAAATGAACGGAAATTCGGGAACACGATCGCCCTCTTCACCTTTGGTTATAAAATGGGCCAGAATGTGAGCCTGCATGTGGTCAACTTCGATAAGCGGAATATTAAGTGCCCATGCCAGGGATTTTGCAAATGAAGAGCCAACAAGCAATGAACCGAGAAGGCCCGGACCCAGCGTGAAAGCAATTGCGCTGAGTTGAGATTTATCGACACCTGCCATTTTCAGTGCTTCGTGAACCACAGGTATTATGTTTTGCTGATGAGCACGGGAAGCAAGTTCGGGGACAACACCGCCAAAACGGGAATGAACCTGCTGATTTGCAATGATATTGGATAAGATTCGGGTATCCTGTAAAACAGCCGCTGAGGTATCATCGCATGAAGACTCAATTCCAAGTATGAAAACTGACATTTAGATTATCTTATGAAGTAACGCAAAAAAAAATAAGAAAGCCCAGGATTTTGCCTGATTTTTGTGACCTTTGCAAGTTATGCAAACATTCGGCTGTCCGACTTCAATCTTTAACAAATCTTAAGCCTGCAAAGTTATTAAAAAGACACTTTACATATCGGGTCTGACTATTTTAACCGCCACAATATCAATGCTGGCCATGTATGGCATTTTCAGAACTTCATATATTCAAACTAAAATTGCAGGAATAGCCGCACATTATCTTTCAAAAGAGTTGGGAACCGAAATAAAAATCGGTGGGCTTGATATCAGCTGGTTTCTGAATATAGAACTCGAAGAGGTTACCATCAAGGATTTAAAGAATGAAAATCTGCTTTCAGCAGACAGAATCTGGCTCGATGTGGGCAAAGTAAATATAAAACGGAAATATCTGGGAATTTATGGCATAGCTATTTATAATGCTAATATAGATATCATCAGGTATAGGTCCGATAGCCTGTTGAACTTTAAATTTTTCGCCGATTATTTTGGCAGTAGCAAAAAGCCTGTAAAAGACTCCACAGCCATAAAGTGGAAAATTGGCTTATCAGGAGTTAAGCTTTCAAATGCATCATTTAGCTATTCCGACCAGTTAAAAGATTCAGCAGATATCGGCATTGATTATAATTATCTTGCCCTTGACAGCCTTGACCTTGATTTGCGACGTTTGAAAATGGATGGCCAAAACATTACAGGCAATGTCAGCTATCTGAATTTCAATGAAAGCTCAGGGTTTAAGTTAAGCTTGCTTTCAGCAGAAATGCAGGTAACTAAAGATTCGATTGTAGCGAAAAATCTGCAAATCAAAACACCTGAAAGCGACCTCCATTTAAACCTGAAATTCAGCCACAAAGATTACACAGCTTATAGCGACTTCGTTAACGAAGTCAGAATTAATGCGCTATTTGATCAATCCAGTCTCAGGGTTAGCGATCTGGGGTATTTTGCGTCAGAACTATCACAAATAAATGAGGTTCTGAAAATACACGGACCGGTAAGCGGAACAATTTCTTCGCTAAAAGCAAAAAAAATAAGATTTGGGTTTGGGAAGTATACCTACTTTGAAGGCGATATAAATATGGATGGATTGCCTGATATTGCTGAGACATTTATCCATTTGAACATTAAAGATTTTCGCACCAATTACAAAGATATTATAGGTTTAAGCCTGCCTGATGGCCAACCTCTTGAAGTTCCTGAACAGGTTAAAAACCTGGGAAACATCAGAATTAAGGGCTTTTTTACAGGATTCTTTTATGATTTTGTTTCGGCAGCTACTTTTACCACAGACATCGGAAAAATTACAACAGACGTCAGCCTTAAAACAGTACAAAACAATAAATTATTCTACAAAGGCCTTATCAGCATTATTGATTGGGATTTGGGTAAAAGTTTTGATGCTCAGGAGCAACTGGGCAAACTTGACTTTGACTCGGAAATTGCCGGCAGTTACCATCAGAAAACTGGCATAGTTGCACTTTTAAAAGGAAAAGTTAACAGTATGGGTCTCATGGGCAATGAGTTCAATGATATTAAACTGGAAGGAAAATTTGCAAACAGGCTGTTTAATGGCACACTGGCATTGAGAGATGAATTGGTTGATCTGGATTTTAACGGACTTGTTGATTTTTCGGCCGACCCTCCTGTTTTCAATTTTACTTCAACAGTTGAAAATGCCTACTTAAGCCGCTTAAACCTTATTGAAAGGGATAGTTCTGCAAAGATTAGCACAACTATGGATCTTAACTTTACAGGGTCAAATATCGATAACCTCCTCGGATTCCTGAAGTTTACAAATACTTATTATACTGAAAAAGGAATAACCTATCCAGCCAGAATTATTGAACTGGCTACAACAGTTTCGACAAACAACACCAAAAATCTTACGCTGGTTTCTGATTTTGCAGACATTAATTTTTCAGGTCTGTTCACTTTTGCCGATTTTTATTCTTCACTCATCAATATCCTGAATGCTTATTTGCCTTCTTTAAGAACCAGTCCGTCAATTGAACTCGCTGTTAAACAAGAACATGTATTCGATTATTCAATACAGATAAAGGATGTAAATCCAATTACCGAGCTTTTTTTGCCTGACTTAAAAATCAATTCTTCCGCTTACCTTTTTGGAAGCTACAACTCGGTAAGTAAAACAATATTGTTAAATGGACAAGCAGATCAATTTGATTATAAAGGAATTACAATTAACAATTGGTACATTCGGGGACAAAATGAAGGAAATTCGCTTCAGCTCATCACAGGATCCTCTGCTATTGATATGTATGAGTCTGATGCAAAGAATTCGGTTCAGCTTGGCCTTGAAAACTTCTCTGTTGAAACTCTTGTGGAAGGCGATAGCATAAGATACATGATTAAATGGAAAGATGGACTCACTGGAAAAAGAAACTTTGGAAAAATTGAAGGATATTTTTCATTTTCTGAAAAGCCATATATAAAAGCGATGTTGCAAAATGCTGATTTTGCCATCAATGATACTTCTTTTTCTATTGCTCAGGTAGGTGAAATTATAATCGACAGTACATCAGTATTTATAAATAACCTGCATTTTGATGCATTAAATCAGGATATGAAGGTAGAAGGTAAGATTAGTTCAGATCCCAATGACATTCTCAACATCAGCTTTGAAAACCTTAATATTTCAAATGCCGATCTTCTTCTTTCGCAGGAAGGCCTGGATTTTGATGGTTTTTTGAACGGAAATATCTCAATAGAGGATTTGTATGGAACGCAAAAAATACAAGCCGATGTTTCGGTCATGGATTTTGCATTTAATAAGGAAAGGTTGGGCGATGCATTTATTATAACCCGCTGGAATTACCTGAAGGAAGGGCTGGAAGTCAATGCCGATGTAATTTACAAAGGCAATATAGGCACTCACAAACCGATATCTGTAACAGGATACATTTACCCTGAAAAAGGCAGAGACAATAATTTTGATCTTGACCTTGGAATTACGAACTTTAACCTTGTTCCCTTAAATCCGTTTTTAAAGGGCTTTGCTTCCGGCTTAAAAGGTTATTCAAACGGTAAACTCAGACTTGAAGGAACATTCAGCGAACCTGCTTTCAGTGGCAATATAGAGCTCTTGCGTACACAGGTAAAAATTGACTATTTAAACGTAATTTATTCATTAGCCGACAAAGTTGAAGTAAAGCCCGATTTAATAAGTGCTTCAGGTGTAATTATATACGACTCACTTGGAAATACCGGGCTCTGCAATTTCAGATTATCGCATAAATTCTTCAGAGACATGAGGTTGTATCTCGATTTGCAGGCTAATAACCTGTCAGGGCTCCATACAAGTTTCAAGGACAATGAATTATTCTATGGCAATGCTGTTGCCTCAGGAAATGTAAATATCAGTGGTCCGTTCGACGATTTAAGGATGGTGATGAAAGTAAAATCAGAAAAAGGCACAAACATATTCATTCCCATTAATCTGAATGTTGACGCGACTGAAAACAAATACATAAAATTTGTCAATACCGACGAACAAGAAGAAAAAATTGAAGTATTTGAACCTGTCACTTCCGGCATTAACCTCGACATGCAGATTGATGTAACAAAAGATGCCGGAATTCAGATTTTCCTGCCCGAAGACATTGGGAATATCAAGGCAAACGGAAATGGAAAAATTCAAATGGGTATAGATACCAGGGGTGAAATAACTACATTCGGTGACTACAACATCGAATCGGGAACCTTTTTATTTACATTCCAAAATATCATAAATCGCTTATTTCTAATTGAGCAAGGTAGTAAAATTTCATTCAATGGAAGCCCATACGAAGCTGACCTCAATGTAAAAGCCGTTTATAAAATAAGGGCTTCACTGGGCGGAATACCCGAACTTGCTTCCAATCCTGACTATGCCGGCCGTAATGTTCCGGTTGACTGCATCATTTATCTAAAAAACAACCTGTACAATCCTGATATTGCATTTAGCATAAGGCTGCCTGATGTTGAAGACAACCTCAGACAATTGGTATTTGCTGCCATTGATACCACTAATGATGTTGTAATGACACAGCAAATGGTTTCACTTTTACTCCTGAAATCATTTAGTTTTACCGGAAACACTGGATTAGCAGGAAGTTTTGGCGCTTCCTCACTCGAATTACTAACCAGTCAGTTGAGCGGAATGCTTTCCCAGATAAGTAAAGATGTTGATATTGGCTTGAATTACCGGTCAGGGGATGCTCTCACTTCTGAAGCTGTTGAGGTTGCTTTATCAACGCATTTGTTTGACGATCGCGTAACCATTGATGGTAACTTTGGACTGATAAATTCTGGTTCTACACAAAATACCAGCAACATTATCGGAGATGTTGTAATCGACGTCAAAATTACCAGAGACGGAAGATTCAGGGTAAAAGCATACAATAAATCAAATAACCCGTTTGAAGTCACTTCGTATAACGCAAATTACAAACAAGGTGTCGGTATCTATTACCGATACGAATTTGACAAATTTTCCGAAATATTCAGGAGTCAAAAAGCGTCTGAAGTCAAATTCAGTCCCAGATAACCCATGATTCTGATTTTATTATCCTGATAAAGACATCTAAAATGAAAAATAAACCGATTTTATTTCTTTGCTTTTTGATCTCACTATCTGCGGGTGCTCAGATCACAGTTACAAGTGATGACATGCCCTTAATTGGCGACACTTTAAGGATAAGTATAACAGCAAACCTGCAAGGCGTGGACCCTTCGCTTACAGGCCCTGGTTACATCTGGGATTACACCCAGTTACAGCCCGACAATCAAACAGTTGAGCGTTATCTGAATGTGAATACAACACCAATTTTTTATCAGTTTATCTTTAATCAGAATGTTGCAAACCTTGCTTATCCGATTGATGCTATTGGTTTTCTTCCCGGAGTTGAACTGACCGACGCCTACATGTTTTATAAAAAAAATTCAGGCAACTACCTTAGGCCAGGATATGCGGTTACAATGATGGGCCTACCCCTACCTATGAAATTTGACCAACCCGAACTTTTATACTCATTTCCCCTCACTTCAACTTCAACAAAAGACTCCAGTATTTCAAACTATAGCCTGGGATTGCCCAACGTTGGATATCTGAGTATTGAAAGAAAAAGGATTAATGAAGTGAATGGTTGGGGTAGCCTTACCACGCCTTTCGGAACTTTTGAAGTGCTTAGGGTGAAATCTACTATTTTCGAACGTGACAGCATTTACATTGATTCAATTCAGACAGGTCTGCCAATAATAAGAAATTATATTGAATACCAATGGCTTGGAAAAGGACAGGGTATTCCACTGCTTACAATAACAGTTGAAGGACAATTTACAGTGGCCAGTTACAAAGATTTCGTTCAAAGTAGCGGTACACTTTCAATCATTGCTGAAGATAAAACCATTTGCCAGGGAGATACAGCAACGCTTACCGTGTTTGCTATTGGTGGTACTCCCCCTTACAATTATTTATGGAGCACCGGAGCCCAGACCAGCACAATAACAGTTTCACCTGATGAAACCGAAGCATACTCTGTTCTGGTGATTGATGCGCAGAATGAAGTAGCGAACGGAAATTTAACTGTAACTGTATTACCCTTCAACAGGTTATATTTAGGAGCTGATACACTCGTGTGTGCGGGGAACAGCATTTCTTTTAATGCCGGAGGCATGTATGACCAGGTTAAATGGTATTTTGACGATGCACTGGTTTCGCATGAAACCTTTGTCACTTTAGATACCAGCTTAGTAAATTCAAACAATGTTAAAGTTAGGGTTGAATACACTCATGGACCGTGTGTAGGTTTTGATGAAGTTAACGTTCAGTTTCTTAATTGTCAGGGCATTAACATGAATTATATCCGCAAACTCAGCATTTTTCCGAATCCCGCTAAGGATATATTAATTGTCGAATTTCAGGATTTAAATGAAACCGCTGAGGTCACAATCTTTGATATCAATGGACAAATGCTTGAAAACAGAACAGTTAAATCGGAGAAAGATCACCTGATAATTAATACATCGGGTTTAAAATCCGGGAACTACTTTATAAGAATCAAAAGTAATAAGGATACCGGATCTGCCATTTTTACTATACCATAAGCATCGCCTTTGTTATTTTATTTTACCTCCTGCTTTTTAGTAGCCTGTTAAAAACACAACAGCCAGAATAAGGTTGTTCAGATATGCGCGAATACTATCCGAAAACGGACACTTTAACGCGACTATTTATATTACAACAAGATAAAATGTTCTGATAATTTTCCGAAAGGCTCCAAAGACATATCTTACTAAAATCCTGTACATTACAAAGACCAGTGAGCCAGCAGATCGATGTCTTGTTTTCGTTCTAATGATATTTTTTACAATTGAATAAACGTCAAAATTAATTGTATATTATTCATTATCATTATGTTATAAACATTGGCATAATATTGGTCATACCCTTGTAGTGACCCACAAAAAAGTACAGCTATGAAAACACTTTTGACATATTTATCAGCAAGTGCACTTACGCTAACCTGCTTTGGTTCAGTTTCAGCAGGCATAAAAACTTTAGCCTTAAATAACTTCACCCTGGATAATGTTTTAGCTGATACGCTGGCAATATTTTCATTTACAGACGTCGCGCTTCCAAAAACTACGGAAGAAACCTATGTTGATGATATACCTTTTGATACCGGGCTGTAAGCGCTGAATATTTTGTCAGCATTCTGCCAAAACCTGACGAAGAATTACCTTTTGATGATTTTCCATTTGACACAAAAACCATCGCCGACCGATATCTGAACAGGATTCTTCCCGAAATTGCACCTGAGCCAGAAAGCTATATTGATGACATCCCTTTCGACACTACACAAATTGCAAGGCAATATCTTGATTGTAACTTTTCGGCCAAATCAGGCCCGGACACTGAATCATGAATACCATATAAAAAGTCAGAAACCGGATAAATTTATGTTTTGAACTCTCCTGAGCAATAGACTGAGAGCAACAAATACCGGACTTCGATTCTTATAACAATAATGGCAGCCCGCAGCTTGCCATTGTTGTTATTATTTAATCAGTTTCATCATCCAAGTATAACACCAATCATTGTGGCTGACAGCAATGAGGCAAGGGTACCGCCCAGCAGAGCCCGCATTCCAAATTCCGAGAGCAATACCCGCTTTCCTGGGGCAAGGGAGCCGATTCCTCCGATCTGTATTCCAATAGAGGCAAAATTGGCAAATCCGCAAAGCATATACGTAGCCATAATAATACTTTTAGGGTTTGTAAGTCTGGCTGATTCTTTCAAATCGGCTAAACTCACATAACCTATAAATTCTGTTAGAATCAACTTTTCTCCCAGCAGTTGCCCCAGCATAATTATATCGCTGGAGTTCACTCCTATCAGCCACATCAGCGGCGCAAAAATATATCCAAGTAATACCTGAAGCGATAACTCTTTATACTGACCTGAGGTTGCAGATTCGATGAGAGGATTAAGGTTGAACCACCCTCCGAGTTTGACAAGTATAAAATTTGCAAAAGCTATGAAAGCGATAAAAACAAGAAGCATTGCGCCAACATTTACCGCCAGTTTCAGCCCTTCGGTTGTCCCGTTTGAGATGGCATCCAAAACATTACTTCCTACTTTTTCTTTGGTAATTTCAACGGTACTGTTGATGGGTTCAGTCTGTGGAACGAGTATTTTTGAAATGGTGACTGCACCGGGTGCTGCCATTACGGATGCTGCCAGAAGATGCTTGGCAAACATAAGTCTTTGAGCAGGATCGGTGCCGCCAAGAAAACTAATATAGGCTGCAAGCACTCCACCGGCAAGTGTAGCCATACCTCCAATCATAACCAGCAAAATCTCAGACCTGTTCATCTTTTCGAGGTAGGCCTTGATCATAAGTGGAGATTCTGTTTGTCCAAGAAATATATTTCCGGCAACCGACAGGCTCTCTGCTCCGGAAATACGAAGCGCTTTGGTCATTAGCCATGCCAGCCCGTAAACTACTTTTTGAATTATTCCCATGTAAAACAATAAGCTTGTCAGTGCTGAAAAGAAAATGATGGTCGGCAATACCTGAAAAGCAAAGATGAAACCATAGGTGTCAGCATTTAAAAGCCCACCGAGCAGAAATTCACTGCCAGCTTTGGTAAAATTGAGAATCTCAACAAATATTTTTCCAACAAATTCAAAAATCAACCTGATGGGTTCAATATGAAGAATACCTAAGGCCAGACTCGCCTGAATCAATAATCCTATACCTACAATTTTCCAGGAAACAGCTTTACGGTTTGTACTGAATAGCCAGGCTATTCCAATCAGCACGATCATTCCCAAAAGTCCGCGCAACAGTCCTTGAAATGTAAATCCCATTCCCAGTTCACTGACTTGATGAAGTTCAAGTTTAGAAACTTCATTCTGAACCGCAGTAACACTATCGCCAATTGAAGCTGAATCAGCAGTAATCTGAGCTACAGCTCCCGAAAAGGGAAGCAAAAAGATAAAAAGGATTATTGTGAAAATTTTAAGAGTCCTGATCATTACATTATAATATAAGATGAAAAAATTATTCTGCCTGACGGTTATTAATCACATCTCTGATTTGGGAAGCTCTTTCGTATTCTTCATTTTCAATGGCTTCATTGAGCATTTCTTCCAGTTCGTCGAGAGTAAACTTATCATAATCGTAACCTTCTGAGTCGTTTCCGATTATTCCCGTTGCCAGATCATCAATGTCAGGCTCATCATCAACAGAAACACCTGCTGCGCTCATTACATCTTCGTAAGTATAAATGGGACAATTAAATCGCACAGCCAGGGCTATTGCATCGGAAGTACGCGAATCTATTTCCTTGGCTCCGCTTCCATCATCGCAAATCAATGTTGAATAAAAAATACCCTGAGCAAATTTGCTAATAATAACATGCCTGAATTCAATGCCAAATGAATCAGAGAAGTTTTTAAAAAGGTCATGAGTAAGAGGACGTGGAATTTTAATTTGCTCAATGTGAAACAGAATGGCCTGGGCTTCAAATCCATTTATCAATATAGGCAACCGTCTTTTTCCTTCAACTTCACCAAGTATCAGCGTATAGGCACCGCTTTGCGACTGGCTGTTGATCATGCCCAAAAGTTTAAGTGCAATTTTGTCCATCCTGGATTGGTTTCATGCTTAAGGCCGATAAAATTAATTAATTTACTGATAATCCAAGCCGGCCTGACAAATAAATTAAAATGTTTTAGTTTTCCTTATGATTTGGTCAAAATCAAAATTACTTGTGGTTTAAATATCTCTATTCAAAAAAAATAAAAAAAAATTATAAAATTCATCATTTTGCAATCGATTGCAGAAATAACAGAAAATGAGGGTAAAAGCATATTTCTGGAACAGAGATAAAGCCTGAAATCATCAATTATTCAGACATTTCCATAAAAAAATGAGTAGCCATGAAGCAAGTATGAATATATACTTTTCTATATTTGTGCACTTAAACAAACCATGTATCATTAATCCAATATTTTTTTATGAAGAAGATAATCATTCTGATGTTAGCGGTCATGCTTCCTTTTATATCAAAGGCTAGCGAAGCCGACCTGCCAATACCCGATCTTGGAAACAGCTATTTTCAGGTTTTTGGAATGAACGGGCACACACTTCTGACCTGGGGAATTTTAATTATTGTTTTTGGAATGCTTTTCGGTTTGTTACAATTTATTCAGATTAAAAAATTGCCTGCCCATAAATCCATGCTTGCAGTTTCGAACATAATTTATGAAACATGTAAAACTTATATGCTGCAACAGGGAAAATTTCTCATTATACTCTTTGCAATTATAGGTTCTCTCATTTTTTACTATTTCTACGGACTAAATCACATGGGGTTCAGCAAAGTAATGCTGGTTCTGGTTTGGTCTGTTTTAGGTATACTCGGGTCATACAGCGTTGCCTGGTTTGGTATCCGCATCAATACACTGGCCAATAGCCGCACCTCTTTTGCAGCACTCAGATCGAAGCCGTGGAGTGTAGTTTCTATTCCTTTGCAGGCCGGAATGAGTGTCGGTGTTCTGCTGATTACTGTTGAGTTGATTATGATGCTCTTTATTCTTCTGTTTGTTCCCGGCGAAAGTGCAGGTGCATGCTTTATCGGATTTGCCATTGGTGAATCGCTTGGAGCCTCAGCCCTCAGAATTGCAGGAGGAATTTTCACTAAAATCGCTGACATCGGAGCCGACCTTATGAAAATTGTTTTTGCCATTGGCGAAGACGATCCTCGTAATCCCGGTGTAATTGCTGACTGTGTTGGCGATAATGCCGGCGACAGTGTAGGGCCTACTGCTGATGGTTTCGAAACCTACGGAGTTACCGGAGTTGCACTTATTTCTTTCATTGTACTTGCCATGGGACTTGAATTTCAAAGTATCCTGATCGTCTGGATTTTTGCCATGCGAATCCTCATGGTTTTCACTTCAATATTCTCATATCAGATAAATCAGGCCATTTCAGTTGCCCGATTTAAGGATAAGAACGATTTTGATTTCGAAGCTCCTTTGACCAGCCTGGTTTGGATTACATCCATTATCTCAATTGTAGTTACCTATATTTTAAGTTATTTGCTCATTGGCGACCTCATGCCAGGTTCAGGACTCTGGTGGAAACTCTCTTCAATCATCAGTTTTGGAACCCTTGCAGCGGCCATTATCCCAGAATTTACCAAGGCTTTTACCAGTTCCAAATCAAGGCACGTAAACGAAATTGTAACCGCCTCACGCGAAGGTGGTGCTTCACTCACCATCCTTTCGGGAATAGTTGCAGGAAACTTCAGCGCTTTTTGGAAGGGAATGGTAATGATGGGTCTGATGGCAGGAGCATTTGCCATTTCAAAAATGGGGCTTGATGCAATTATGACCTACCCTGCCATCTTCTCTTTCGGGTTGGTTGCTTTCGGATTTCTCGGCATGGGTCCGGTGACTATTGCAGTTGATAGCTATGGGCCGGTAACCGACAATGCACAATCGGTTTTTGAACTTTCACAGATCGAAAAACGCCATGATATTTCAGAAGAAATTAAACGCGACTTTGGATTTACTCCTGATTTTACCCGTGGAAAACACTACCTTGAAGCTAACGATTCAGCCGGAAACACATTTAAAGCAACAGCAAAGCCTGTATTGATAGGAACAGCAGTAATTGGTGCAACAACTATGATTTTCGCCATTATTCTTATGCTAGAGCAAATGGGGTTGCTCTCACTTAGTTTGACCGATGCACCGGTTCTTCTGGGATTTATTGCTGGTGGAGCAGTAATTTTCTGGTTCTCAGGAGCCTCAATTCAGGCGGTAACTACTGGCGCTTACAGGGCTGTTGAATTTATTAAACGTAACATCAAACTCGATAAAGAGGAAGCAGATATTGAAGATTCGAAAGCGGTTGTAAAAATTTGTACGCAGTACGCTCAAACCGGTATGTGGAATATTTTTGCTGTAATTTTCTCACTCACACTTGCTTTTGCATTCTTCGATCCCAACTTTTTTGTTGCATACCTTATTTCCATCGCTGTATTCGGACTTTTTCAGGCAATGTATATGGCCAATGCAGGTGGAGCCTGGGATAATGCAAAAAAAGTTGTTGAAGTAGATTTAAAAGAAAAAGGCACTCCGCTTCACGATGCTACCGTAATTGGTGATACCGTTGGCGATCCTTACAAAGATACTTCATCAGTTGCGCTCAATCCTATCATTAAGTTCTCTACCCTTTTTGGATTACTGGCAGTAGAAATCGCTATAAAAATGAGTCAGCAGGCAAAGGCCGAAGGGGCAACTGACTGGTCTGCAATAATTGGTGTTTTATTTCTGATTGTTGGGTTATACTTTGTTTATCGCTCATTCTATAGCATGCGTATCAAGAAATAAAATCAATACAGATTAATAAAAAGGCCGGAAAGCATTAATCTTTCCGGCCTTTTTTCGATTTTGCTATCAATTTTCCAAATCAGATATTGACGATTAAGATTATCCAAAAAAAACTGCCGGAGAAAAATCCGGCAGTTAAATCTTGTGTAAATGATTTATTTGTGTAAAACCAAACCCTATTTTTCAGGAAATTCTAGATTCAGCGCTGATCGCCACCATGGATAATAAAGTTTCTGGAGCTCATCAGTTTCAGGAAATTTATAAAAAATAAAACCGAATTTATCACCCACAAAGAAGCCGTTTTTTACGGTTCGGTAAAGCACATCGCCCTGATAGAAACGGTTTACCGTTTTTGTTGGTTTTTCATAGCCCATGTGCAAGCCAATTAAACAATCACGCAGGTGATCCTTGTTTGAATAAGGCAAATTACCAACAGGAGCCGTCAATGGATCTTCGGCCAAACGGTTAAGAATCAATTCAACAAAAACAATTTTTGGAAAATAGATCGGATTATTTTTATCAGTAACCCACTGGGTATATTTTGGCGGGTCGAGTTTACTTACCACTCTGGGTGTAACCGGGCATAACTGCTGGTAAAAATGAAGCAAAGGCTTCTCTTCAGGGTTATACTCAGATTTGGTCAATTCCAAAACCTTACCGTCAGCCGTGGTCAGATAAAGATTTTTAAAGGCTTTCAACGGAATGTTCTCGAGCACCCTGTAGGTTGACAAATAAACAGAACGCTTGGGTTTCCCGTCAACATGGGGAACACAACGGGTTTCGATACTTGCAAGGTTGAAATAATCGCTTTCAAAGTCAGGCACAATTTCAAAAAACAGCGCTTGTCCCTTAGTTCGTTTATTGGTTCCAACAGCGTAGTACACGCCAAATTCTTCGGGAGGCAGCATCGAAGAAATGAGAGCCTCTGGAGTCATTGATAAATAAAGATATCGTTTTATGCTCATATTAATATTATTTGATCATACAAACCTATAATTAATTTTAATTAAAAACAAGTTTTTGGCCATAGGTTTCAATAAATGTACAAACTGTTTTTTTTCATGCGTTCGGGTTAAATTGTAAAATAAAAACTCTTTCTTATGTAAACAATTTCATTCACATGTAGATAGTTATATATAATTAGTATTCAGTTATTTAAATATAAAAAACTTTAATAGTAAAAATAAATTGCGAAACTGATAATCTTTATCTTTGCCGCAAATTTTACCTGTTTCTTTCTTCTGCAATAATATTTCTAACTATGTCGAAACTTACCAACAATTTCATTAATCGTCACAATGGCCCAAGGAAACATGAGGTCGAATCAATGCTTAAAAGTATTGGAGTTGCAAGCCTTAATGCGCTTATTGACGAAACATTACCTGCTTCAATAAGGCTTCCAAAGCCACTTAACATTCCGGAGGCGCTCAATGAATATGAATACCTGAATCACCTTACTCAGTTGGGTGCAAAAAATAAGCTTTTTAAATCATACATTGGAATGGGCTACTACAATTGCATCACTCCGGGCGTGATTCAACGAAACATTCTTGAAAATCCGGGCTGGTACACCTCATACACTCCCTATCAGGCCGAAATTTCTCAAGGCAGGCTGGAAGCACTACTTATTTATCAAACCATGATTAGTGACCTGACGGGTATGCCATTGGCCAATGCCTCTTTGCTCGATGAAGCTACTTCAGCTGCTGAAGCCATGATTATGCTTTTCAACTCCCGCTCGCGCGAAGCAGTGAAAACCGGTTCGAACCGCTTTTTTATTTCTGATAAAGTATTTCCTCAAACCCGCGATGTACTTTTAACCCGTGCTGAGCCTTTAGGCATAATTGTGGAAACCGGCGATTGGCAAAATATCGGGTTTGACAATTCATGGTTCGGAGCCATTGTTCAATATCCTGATGAAGTTGGTGAAATTCACGATTATAGCGGTTTTGTTGCAAAAGCTCATGAAAAAGGGGTTATGGTAGCCGTAGCAGCCGACCTAATGAGTCTGTCACTGCTTACACCTCCTGGTGAATGGGGCGCCGATGTTGTGGTTGGAACCACACAGCGCTTTGGACTTCCTATGGGATTTGGCGGCCCACATGCCGGATATTTTGCCACCCGCGAAGAATATAAAAGGAATATGCCAGGGCGAATCATTGGCATTTCTGTTGATGCTCAGGGCAACCGTGCATTGCGTATGGCGCTTCAAACCCGCGAACAACACATAAAGCGCGAACGTGCCACTTCAAACATTTGCACAGCTCAGGCTCTGCTGGCCATTATGAGCGGAATGTATGGAGTTTATCATGGACCTGAAGGCATTCGTCAGATTGGTGAAAGAATCAATGTTCTGGCTGGCGTTCTGGCTACAGAAGTGCTGAAATATGGATACAAACAATTAAATACCAGTTACTTTGACACAGTCAGAATAGAAATTCCTGAAAATGTCAGAATGGCTGAATTTCATAAGCTGGCTCTCGAAAACGAAATCAACTTCCGCTATATAAGCGAAAGGGAAATCATGATCAGCCTTGATGAAACCACCAATCTGGAAGATGTCAATACACTGGTCAATATTTTCGCTTCAGCTGCCAAAAAACAATTCAGTGAGTACGTTTGTATTCCTGAGAAATGTGACCGTATTAAAACTATTCCTAAAAACCTGTTCAGAACTTCAAAATATCTTCAGGACAAAGTTTTCAATAGCTATCATTCAGAAACAGCCATGATGCGTTTTCTGAAAAAACTGGAAGATAAAGACCTATCACTAAACCGCTCCATGATACCTCTGGGATCATGTACCATGAAACTCAATGCTGCTGCGGAGCTGTTTGCACTCAGCTGGCCAAGTTTTAACAGCATACACCCGTTTGTACCCGAAGATCAGGTCGAAGGATATCATATACTTATCAAGGAACTGGAAAAGGCACTTTGCGAGATCACCGGCTTTGCAGCCATGTCATTTCAACCCAATTCAGGTGCTTCGGGCGAATACACCGGTCTGCTTGTCATCAGAGCATATCATCAAAGCCGTGGAGAATCTCACCGGAATGTTTGCCTGATTCCAGCCTCTGCTCATGGAACCAATCCTGCCAGTGCCGCAATGGCCGGCATGACCGTTGTGGTCATAAAGACCGATCCAAATGGCAATATTGATCTCAATGATTTGAAAGAAAAAGCTGAAAAATTCAAAGACACGCTTTCCGCTTGTATGGTAACCTACCCCTCAACTCATGGAGTTTTTGAAGAAGGAATTTTTGAGCTGATAAAAATTATGCACGAAAATGGTGGCCAGGTTTACATGGATGGTGCCAATATGAATGCACAGGTTGGACTAACCAGCCCGGGTTTTATTGGTGCTGATGTTTGCCATTTGAACTTACACAAAACTTTCGCCATTCCTCATGGCGGTGGTGGACCGGGTGTAGGCCCTATTGGTGTTGCAAGGCATCTGAAACCCTTCCTTCCGGGACATAAACTGGTGAGCACAGGTGGCGATCAAGCCATCACTGCAGTTGCCGCAGCTCCTTTTGGAAGTGCTTCCATACTTCCTATATCCTACGGCTATATAAAATTGCTGGGTGGCGAAGGCCTTACCGAAGCAACAAGACTGGCAATACTTAACGCCAATTATTTGAAAAACAAACTTGAAGGGCACTATAAAATTCTCTATACAGGTAAAGGGGGCAGAGTAGCTCATGAAATGATTCTTGATTGTAATGAGTTTACCAAAACTGCCGATTTGCAAGCAATTGATCTCGCCAAGCGATTGATGGATTATGGATTTCATGCACCAACCGTTGCATTCCCTGTGCACGGAACCTTAATGGTTGAACCTTCAGAAAGTGAACCAATGGAAGAGCTCGACCGCTTTGTCGATGCCATGATAGCTATCAGAAAAGAAATCGATGAGATTGCTGAAGGAAAAGTTGACCGACAGGTAAATGTGATAAAAAAAGCACCGCATACGCTTTGTATGGTTACTGCCGACAAATGGGAACTACCTTATTCACGTGAAAAGGCAGCCTTCCCTCTTCCCTGCGAAAAATCAGGAAAATATTGGCCATCGGTAACCCGTATCGACGATGCCTTCGGCGACAGAAATCTGATATGTACCTGTGCCCCGGTTTCAGCTTATACAGAAGCTAAAGCGTAAACTCCAACGCACAATTTAACTCATTTTAGCCTGCAATTCACAGCATAGAAATATGTTGGGGATTCAGGCTAAATTTTCAAATACACAAGGCTTCCAGAGAACAAACCAATGGAACAAACACATGAATTTGAGGCAAACAATCAGGAATTGCTTCAACTGATTACATTCTGGGAACCCAAATTATTGTCCCTTGAAGAAGAAGTAATATCCGGGCGGCGCAATTTACAGAACCGAAGCATCAGAGAAATTACCGGGCATCTGATCGATTCTGTTTCCAACAACACCCACCGGATCATTCATCTTCAGTATCAGCCTGATCCATTGATCTTCCCGGATTATGCCAACAATGGAAACAATGACCGATGGATAGCTATTCAGAAATATCAGGAAGAAAACTGGTACAATCTGGCACAGCTCTGGAAATTCTACAACCTGCATATCAAACATGTGATCAATCAGGTAAATGCCGAAAAACTCAGCAATGAGTGGATAACGGAATTAAAACAAAAGGTTTCGCTCAAATCTATGATCAATCATTATCTGGAACATGTCAGACTTCACCTGAATGAAATTGATCAACTGATCAATCAGGAATAAAGCAAAAATCCTGATCTGAATTTCACTAACTGACATTACCGGCTTCGATTGAAACTGTGATTCCCTGACCATTTTCAGCAAAGGGAATACTTTAAGAACTCTTCCAATGAAAGAAAAAACAGCGACCCATGGAAACAATATTTCACGAGGATAAAGAATTTAAGAACATAGATTATTCTGAAAAAGATCTTAGAAACCGAAAATTTATCAATTGCAATTTCCTGAACTGCAATTTTACAAAAAGCGACTTATCAAACAATGACTTTTCGGATTGCAGTTTCAACGATTGCAATTTTTCGATGGCAAAGTTGTCAAATTCCGGATTAAAGAATGCCGGATTTACTAATTGTAAGCTAATAGGAGTCAGTTTCAATGAGTGTTCCAGCTTTCTGTTCTCCGTAAATTTTCGGAGCTGTAATCTGGATTATACTTCATTTTTGAAAATAGCGATGAAAAAAACCAGGTTTGTTGACTGCTCGTTGAAAGAAGCAGACTTTACAGAAGCAGATCTGACCATGGCAGTTTTCGACAAATGTAATCTTTACAATGCCGTATTTTTTCATACTTTGCTTGAGAAAACAGATTTCAGAACTGCAATCAACATAATTCTTGACCCTGAGAGAAACAGAATTAAGAAAGCAAGATTTTCACCCGAAGGTGCACTGGGCTTGCTAGCAAAATACAATATTGAGATTGGGTAAAGACATCTGCGGTTTTAATGGCACACAGATGAGGCGGATTTAACTGATTTTTACGGATTTTTTATTCTTATCTGTGATTATCCGTCGAATCTTTGTCTCCGAGTCTCAGCCATAGACGAGATCTGTGTGCTATAGACAAAATCTCTCCCCAAAATCCTTTTTCACTCATTAATTGTTTAACTTTTATCGCAGGCAGGCTCAGGATTTGACTATAAGCCCGGCAATGCAATAAGACTACAAAAAAATACATTTATGAAACAGTCAAAAAGAGTTGAGGCATTTGAAAAATCTGTCCAAAACAAATTCAATATATTCAATAGTATGTTCCTTAACCTGCCTTACAGAAAGGACAGCAATATTGGTATACTCATTCCTGTACTTTATCAGCAATGCAAACAGGAGCTTGAAAGTGGACATCATCCTAAGGATATACTTAATTCCTTTTTCAGCAATTTTACCAACATTCGTGATGAAAAAGAAAAGATTGAATTTATGTTCAGGGTAATACAATATGTTGAACGACAGGTGGTGCTTTTCGACAGTGTGGAAGATGCAGCATTTTCTGATCTCTGTGACCTGGGCAATTACCTTCTGGTAAAGGACTTTTTTCAACTGATTGACAGCAAGAAAAACTGGAGCAACATCTCCGAAAAACTCTCTACTTTTAGTGCGCGGATTGTATTTACAGCGCATCCGACCCAGTTTTATCCACCTTCAGTGCTCGACATCATAAGCACCCTTCGAAAACTGATTGCAGAAAACAGAATCAATGAAATTGACGTGACTCTCCAGCAACTGGGACTAACCTCGCTGATCAATTCCAAAAAACCAACTCCGCTTGATGAAGCCCGAAACATCATTTACTTTTTGCGCAATGTTTATTATGATGCTGTTGGAGAACTTTATGGTTCTATAAAGGAGCACACCGGGAACAAAAATTTTAGCAATCCAAACATCATCAAGCTTGGTTTCTGGCCGGGCGGTGACAGGGATGGCAATCCTTTTGTAACTGCGGACATCACTATGCAAGTAGCCGACGAACTCCGCATGACATTGATGAAATGTTACTATCAGGATGTAAAAAACCTTCAGCAGAGACTCACCTTCAGGGCAGTTGAAAAACCACTGGTTCTGCTCAGAGAAAAACTTTATAATGCCATGTTCAATCCGGATGAGATCATGAAATGGGAAGAAATTATTAATCCACTTTCCGAAATCAGGCAGCTCATTATCAACAATTACCACGGGCTTTACCTGAATGATCTGGATAAGCTGATAGACAAGGTTAACATTTTCGGCATTCATTTTGCGAGTCTTGATATCCGGCAAGACAACAGCATACATCGCAAAGTTGTTGAGGAAATTCTGAAATGCGAAGGCATCATTTCATCAGGACTTGAAGAATTGACAAAAGATGAACTGACTGAATTGCTTCTTCACAAAAAGTTCAGCCTGAATGCCGCCGATTACGAAGATGAACTGATAAAAGATACCATTCTCAATATTTCGCAACTCAACAGCATTCAAATCAAGAATGGTGAAGAAGGCTGTAACCGATACATCATAAGCAATTCTGAAGATATTTACTCGGTGCTTTTTGTTTATGCACTTTTCAGGTGGTGTGGCTGGGATGATCAGAAAATTACTATTGACATCATCCCGCTTTTTGAAACCATGGAAGGCATGCAGGTTTCAGGGGCAACCATGCAGGAACTTTTCAGCATTCCGGAATACCGGGCGCATATAGCCCAACGCAATAACAAACAAACGATTATGCTTGGATACTCTGACGGAACCAAGGATGGGGGATATCTCCGCGCCAACTGGTCTATTTTCAGAACCAAAGAAATTCTGTCGGAAGTTTGCGGCAGGAACAACATAAAAGCTATTTTTTTTGATGGACGCGGTGGTCCGCCTGCCCGCGGAGGTGGCAAAACCCACAGGTTTTATGCCGCTCAGAGCCGGAAAATTGCCAACCATGAAATACAACTCACCATACAGGGGCAGACCATAACAAGTACCTACGCAACAAAGGAAAAATTCATCCACAACTGCGAACAACTTTTGACTGCAGGATTATCGAACAGTTTTGCTGAAGGGAAACATGATATACCGGATGATCTGAGAGCACTGCTTGAAGAAATGGCTGATCTCAGTTATACAAAATACCTTAGTCTGAAGGAACATGAGAAGTTCATTCCCTATCTCGAAAACAAAAGCACACTGAAATATTACGATAAAGCAAACATTGGCAGCAGACCAGGAAAACGGGGCAGTAAATCAAAACTTGAGTTGACCGATCTCAGGGCCATTTCGTTTGTTGGTTCATGGAGTCAGTTGAAGCAAAATGTTCCGGGTTATTTTGGAACCGGCTCTGCCATTCAAAAAATGGTAAGTGAAGGAAAACTTGATGAACTTAAAAAACTCTTCAACCAGGTGGCTTTTTTTAAGGCATTGATACTTAACAGTATGATGTCATTGACAAAATGCAACTTTGATCTTACTTCTTACATTAAAGATGATCCTGAATACAGTGAGTTCTGGCAAATTCTGCACAATGAATACATGCTTTCAATAAAAATGCTGTTACTCATTTCAGGATACAACGAACTCATGGAAGAAGAGCCTGTGGCAAAAGGCTCGATAAAAATACGCGAAAAAATAGCCTTGCCACTGCTGGTAATTCAGCAATATGCACTTCAGAAAATCAGTGAAAGTTCAGAAAACAAGGAAACTTATGAGAAACTGCTTACCCGATCATTGTATGGCAACATAAATGCAGGACGGAATTCAGCCTGAAACTGTTTCAGAAGAAAAAGCAAAATTCCACTTCTCATAAGGTTGCTACCTAGCCTACTGAATCAGCAACCTTGTATCCAGCATTTTATCGCGTGATTTGAGTTGAATTAAATACAAACCGGCAACCAGGTGGCTCAGGTCGAGTTGAAGATCATTTTCAGCCTGTCCTGAAAAATTTTTACTGAAAACCGGACGCCCGGTCATGTCAGTAACCATCAGATTATGTTCTCCGTGCAACAAATCATTAGGTTCAATCCTGAAAATACCTTTCCCGGGATTTGGGTAGACTCTTAATGAACCTTTGGTTTTATTATCATTGACACCCATTGACCTGGAAATATCGAACCAGTTTATGTTGTACTCACCAGCAAAGGAAAACAGCCTTAGGGTAACATTTCCGGCAGGTAAATTCACCCGAATACTCTGATTCTGCCAGGTTTGCCAGCCTCCGGTGGCCGAAACATTCATTGTGCCGTAAGTTTGAAATGGTCCACCGGTTGAAGCTCTTATGCTGATCCGTCCATTGGAATAAATTGATGCAATTCTGAAGATTATCTCATATTCACCCGCTTCCGGAACTTTGATCAGATAATCGATGTAATCGCCATTATTTGCATATCCCAGATTGAGGCCTCCTCCAACATCACTACAATCCTCAAACTGAAAACCGCTGTTATAATAAAAATTTTCTGCTTCAATTTTTGCGGGCAGGGTATATCTGACAGGTAAGATATTCTTAACCGGCTTATTGCTGAATATCTCCAGAAGATTGGCGCCACTATAGACAGAATTGCCACTGTAGCTAATACGCACATCCTGCCCGAAATTAACTTCAGTTGAAAGAGAAAAAACCAGTTTTCGCGGGAATCCGGAAACCATCAACACATCAGTTATGTCAATGGTATTTCCACCTGCTGTAACCTGAAAATCAGCAGGAACAGCATTTAATTCTGTTATTTCCTTATTCAATGTAACCACAATTTCATTTCCTGATGCATTGGTAGTTGCAGAAATAAACTGGAATGGTACACTTTCAACGGGAACGGGATTGATAAAGCTGAATAAATTTACATTTGAACCACCACGATCGAAAAACAGCCTGATTTTGTGTTCTCCGGCCGGAAGAATTACTCCGCTCACCGAGCTGGTATTCCAGTTTTGCCACCCTCCGGTAAAAGGCAATGCCAGAAGGCTGATGATATCACCTCCATCAATTGACAATCTGACAATGCCGGGCTGGTTATAATTTGAAGCAGTGCGGAAATTAAGCGTATAAGCTGCGGCTGTATCGGTTTGAACAGTATATTGCATCCATTCATTATTCTCTGTCCAACCTACATTATATCCATTGCTGCCAGCGAAAGTATCCAGACATTTATCGATATCCACACCATCATTGCGGTAAACCCAACCCTTGTTCCAGTTTGTGAAAGTACCGGTATTTAGCCGGTAATTTGCCGAATCGGCATCGCGGTAAGCAAAAGAACTCCGGCCAAGGTCATAATTCACTGCATTGATTGCCTGTAGCGGTTGATGGATTTTGAAAGGAAGAGTTTCTGTGGAGAATGGTTGCCTGATCATGGCATCGATGACATCGTATTTTACATCACAATTTTCAATATTATGATTGTCAGCCCATTCCATCACTGCATCAAATGCCTGATCGGAAGTCATAAAAGGAGTCCCGCTTCTCCAGAAATTCATCAGATTATTGTAACTCTGACTTTCGGGAACCTGTAAAACATTATTAATTCCGGCTTTTTTAACCGGCCACCACGACCAGCCAATGTTATTTTGTTCAAGCAGGGCAATCAGGTCAGTAAACCATGAATTAGAATTTTCGCCGGTTTCGCCCAGCCATATTGGGATATTCCATGTATTACGCAGATTGATCATCCAGTTAATTTCACTCTGAGTGTTGTAATTCCAGTATTTATGAGGGCTATAAATCATATTGTTGTCCCAGGGTGGAGTAAGTCCTGTGTAATCGTTGGCAAACCAGTTGCCTTCGATAATAATCATATGGTTTTGATCTACCTCCCGAATGGCATTGGTTATTTGACCATACAACTGCCTGAGCAAGGTTCCTCCCGGAAGTTCCCAGTTGGGTTCATTGATCAGGTCGTAACCTCCCAACCAGGGCTCATCAGCGAAACGTTCAGCAAGTCTGGCCCACAATGCAACAGTTTTTCTGCGGTTTTCAGCACTTTCCCATAATGAAGGTTTTGTGGGATCGTAATCCGAAATATT
Organism: Lentimicrobium sp.; assembly: GCA_019429275.1. Classification (GTDB taxonomy): domain Bacteria; phylum Bacteroidota; class Bacteroidia; order Bacteroidales; family Lentimicrobiaceae; genus Lentimicrobium. The sequence goes on from JAHYJC010000010.1 coordinate 80,938, forward strand.
TGCATCTTTTCCCTGTCCGCCGGGAGCTCCGTGCAAGTCAAGAATCAGGTACATCTGATTATTGCTACACCAGTGCAACAAACTATCAATCCTTACAAAACCATCCTCGAACCAGGTATCCTGTCCGGTAACGGGTTCGTCTTCAATAGGAAGCGTAAACCATTTGTAGTGCATGGCCACCCTCACACTGTTGAAACCCCAGGACTTTAAACTGTCAACATCGGTGCGCGTGAAGTGGTTGTCGAGCCATGTTGAATAAAACTGAGCAGTCAATGCTTCACCTATGGTTTCGGTCAGTTTTTGTCTAAAGCCTGTGTGCGTGCCGGCTACATCTTCCGACTTCATCATATACCCTTCATTCAGCAGCCAATTACCGGTGCCGATGCCACGAAGTATAACTTCTTCACCATTTTCGTTTACAATTTTTTTTCCGGATGTATGCAGAAAACCCTGGGCTCTGGCATTAATAAGAATACAGGAGATGAGAAGAATAATCAGGTTAAATCGTTTCATTTCAGATAATTTTGCCTGTTTGAGAATTTACAAATTTATGATTATCTGACACATCATTCGTGACAGAGATAAAGTTTTAAGGATTCTGGAAAACAAATCAGAAAATTCAGAATTGACATCAGTCAAGAAAAAACCCGGGTTTATCCGGGCCTTTGCAATATTTTGATTCCAATTATTAAACCAATCCGGCAAATCCCATGAAAGCGAGGGAGAGTAATCCGGCTACCACAAGAGCTATAGGAATGCCACGCATGCCTTTGGGGACGCCCATCAACTCCATGTGCTCCCTGATTCCAGCAAAAACAACAAGGGCAAGAGTAAAACCTACAGCGTTAGCTACAGCAAACACAACACTTTCGAGCAAATTCAGATTTTTCTGTATTACGAGTATGGCAACGCCAAGCACAGCACAATTTGTAGTAATCAAAGGAAGAAAAATTCCCAAAGCCTGATACATGGAAGGGCTGACTTTTTTCAGAATTATTTCAACCATCTGAACCAAAGCAGCAATTACCAGAATATAGCTGATGGTTTGCAGGAAACCAATTCCCAAAGGAATCAGAATAAACTGATAAATAAGATAGGTGACTATTGTGGCCAGTGTCATCACAAAAACAACGGCTCCCCCCATTCCAACTGAGGTGGAAAGTTTGTTCGATACACCCAAAAATGGACAAATTCCCAAAAACTGTGCAAAAACAATGTTGTTGACAAAGATTGCAGAAATGATGATTATGATGTATTCCATATCTTTTGTTGTTGCTTGTTAATCAACCAATTCAGGCACTACGCAGTTTATTGATGAGTGCTATCAGGTAACCCAGGGCGATGAATGCACCTGGAGCTAGCACGAATACCAATATTGCATCGCCGGGAATAAATTTAAAGCCGAAGATTGCTCCGCTTCCAAGAATCTCGCGGATTCCACCGAGCAAAGTCAACGCAAAGGCGAAGCCCAGTCCCATTCCAAATCCATCAATAAATGAAGAAAAGACGCCGTTTTTAGAAGCGAAAGCCTCTGCACGGCCAAGTACTATGCAGTTAACAACGATAAGGGGGATAAAAAGGCCCAGTTGTTCATGCAGTGCAGGAGCATAACCCGCCATCACGAGATCAACAATGGTAACAAATGAAGCAATTACTACAATAAATGCCGGTATTCTGACTTTATCAGGAATAATGTTTTTGATAAGAGAGATAACTACATTGGCAGCAACCAGAACAAAAGTGGTTGCCAGTCCCATTCCCAGTCCATTTATTGCTGAAGTAGTTACTCCAAGTGTGGGACACATACCAAGCAGTAGAGCAAATACAGGATTGTTTTTGATGAATCCCTTGGTAAAATTTTGCATCTGGTTCATTTTGAGCCTCCTTCCTTTTTTACCACATCCCAGGCGCGCTGAACACCATCGCAAAAAGCCCTTGAAGTAATCGTGGCCGCTGTAATGGCATCAACCTTTCCTCCGTCTTTTGTTACTTTCAGCATATAAGATTCTGGATTCTGATTCTTAAACTGTTCTGAAAAGTCTGATTTTGAAGCATCCATTTTGTCTCCCAGTCCGGGCGTTTCGGTGTGTTTTAAAACAGCGGTGTTCACTATGGTTCCATCGGGTAAAAATCCTACCATCAGCAAAATTCGTCCGCCAAAACCCTTGTCTGTATATGTTTCAACTGCATAACCCACAACAGCACTATCTTTCAGCGCTTTATTGATTATCAGGGGGTCACCGCCACCATCGGGTGTTACGGTAACTGGCTCAAGATTGTCAAATTCAGGTACAACCATTTTAATGGCTGCCTCCTTTTTTGCCTGCTGAGCTTTAGCAATTGGCTCTTTGGTCAGATTATATACAGCACCCAGCGAAAAGGATGCTATAAAGGTGATGCCCAGCAGAACAAGCACCATGTTTTTAAATGATGATTCTGTCTTAGCCATGTTTAACTACCTCCCCGAATCTTTTGGGTTTAAAATAACTATTTATAAGTGGTGTAAAGGCATTCATAATCAGTATGGCAAACGAAACACCTTCGGGATATGCGCCCCATACCCTTATCAGAATGGTGAGCAGTCCGGCTCCCACTCCAAATACTATCTGGCCTCTTGCTGTCATGGGTGATGAAACCATATCTGTAGCCATATAGAAAACGCCCAGTATCATTCCTCCTGCCAAAAGATGCATGAGTGGATCAATATACTGTGTAGGATCAATCAGCCATAAAATGCCCGAAAAAATCACAGCTGATCCAATGTATGCTGTTGGAATGTGCCAGGTAATGATTTTGCGGGTAAACATAAATAAAGCACCCAGTAAAAGCGCAAGTGCTGATATTTCACCCAGAGAGCCACCCTGCACGCCCATCATATCGTTCAAATAGCCCGGAAAATCAGGAGAAGCCATTATTTCCTGAATGGTTTTACCTGCAGAAAGCCCTTCTTTAATAATTCCCAGTGTAGTTGGCCCTGTTATGGCATCTGTTATTCCTTCGGCAAACAAAGCTTTAGGCATTGGCCAGGAGGTCATTTGAACAGGGAAAGAAATCAAAAGAAACACCCTGCCAACAAGAGCTGGATTAAAGGGATTTTTTCCAAGGCCCCCAAAAGACATTTTACCGATTCCAATAGAGACCAAAGCGCCAATTATTAAAATCCACCAGGGTAGATTGGCCGGCACATTGAAAGCAAGTAAAATACCTGTAACAAGGGCACTTCCGTCGTTAATGGTAACCGGCCCCTTTATCAGATATTTTTGAATAACCCATTCAAAAAACAAACAGCCCAGCACCGAAATCAACATTACACGGGCAGCATCGATGCCAAAGAAGTAAACCGAAACAAAAATGGCCGGTATCATAGCGATAACCACACCATACATAATTGACTTCACGCTTTGCTGAGTATGCACATGGGGTGAACCCGAAATGGTAAGTAAGCTCATATTATTTCTTCCCCCTATTTCTGATGAGTAATCCGGTTTTGTTTTTACCCAGCCTCAGGTAATCAAGCAAAGGACGACCGGCCGGACAGGTATAATGACAAGAACCACATTCAATGCAATCCATAATCTTTTCTTTTTCAGCCTTTTCAAACAATTGGCTCTCGCTTAGCTGAGCAAGCAATACAGGCTCTAATCCCATGGGGCAGGCTGTGATGCAGCGGCCGCAACGGATGCAACTCAACACTGTGGTGCGTTTGCTTTCCTGGCCAGGCATGATGAGTATGCCTGAAGTTCCTTTTACTACAGGAACTTCAAGAGATGTCAGTGCTTTGCCCATCATAGGTCCGCCACTAATGACTTTTCCGGTGTCCTCAGGCAAACCTCCTGCCCTTTCAATAAGCAGTGAAACCGGAGTTCCTATGCGAACCAGAAAATTAGCTGGATTTAAAACCGATTTCCCGGTAACGGTAACAACGCGCTCAATCAAGGGCTTATTCTTTTGAATGGCTTCGTAAACGGCAAAAGCAGTACCTACATTGTTTACAACGCAACCAACTTCAATCGGAAGTTTTCCACTGGGAACTTCAAGATTTACAACAGCTTTAATCAACTGTTTTTCACCTCCCTGTGGATATTTTACCTTTAAAGGCATAACTTCAATACCCTTGAATTTTGCACAAAGTCGGCTGAGGTGCTCTATTGCATCGGGCTTGTTTCTTTCTATTCCGATAAAAGCCTTTTCAACGCCCAACGCCTTTTTCAGGATGGCTGTGCCAATGAGCATCTCTTCACCCCTTTCAAGCATCAACCGGTGGTCGGCTGTAAGATAGGGTTCACATTCTACCCCATTAATAAGAAGGTATTGGGCTTTTTTACCATCAGGAACCATCAGTTTAACATGTGATGGAAAAGTAGCACCTCCAAGGCCCACAACACCCATCTCGTTGATTTTTTTAATGATGGTATCCCTGTCTGCCGAAATTTCATATATAATGTCAGGTGACCGATCAATCGACTCTTCCCATTCATCTCCTGCAACATCAATATATACAGCCTGCCTTTTGTATCCCGAAGAATCAATAATATCGTCTATTCTTGTGACCTTTCCGGAAACCGGGCAATGTACGTTTGCTGATATAAACGATTCTCCTTTGGCAAGCAGCTGCCCGGTTTTAACCACAGCACCTTTCTCAACAACTACCTTTGAAGGCGCTCCCAGGCTTTGTGAAACCGGGACGTAAACCTTTTCGGGCAATGGAAAAACCTCTATGGCTTTATTGGCAGAAATTTTATTCTCTTCCGGATGAACACCGCCAAGTTTAAAAGTTTTCAAATTAATGGCCTCCGCTTATTGGTTAAAGTTAATTTTTTCGAATAATTGGAAAAGAACTATTCCACGGTCACAGGTTCTGTAGTTTTCAGCGTTTCACCTGCTTTTTCTTTTCGGGGTGGAAAATTAAGTTCAAGAATTGATCCTGTGGGGCAAACCGGTTCACATTTCCGGCAAAGTTTACACTTTTCGTGATCGATATAAGCAAGGTTATTCTGAAGTGTGATGGCATCGTAGGCACATTCTTTCACACACTTTCCGCAACCTATACAGGCAACCTGGCAGTTTTTCCTTGCTGGCCCGCCCTTTTCGGTATTTATGCAGGATACAAAAATGCGACGGTCTTTTTTACCTTTTTTCCTCAGTTCAATAATGCTTCGCGGGCAGGCTGTTACACACGCTCCGCATGCTATACATTTCTCATTGCTTACGACCGGCAACCCTGTAATGTCATCGATATAAATGGCATCGAACTGGCATGAAACCACACAATCGCCTAAACCAAGACATCCATTGGGGCAACCACTTTCACCTGCGGTGAGTACATGAGCAAAAGCACACGATGAAGCTCCTTCATAGCTGACCTTTACCGGCGCATTTGCCCGGCTTCCGTTGCAGCGGATTACAGCAATCAAAGGATCTTTTTCCTCGGCCACAAGTCCCAGGACTTCGGCAATTTGCCTCATGGTCTCACTACCTCCAACAGGACAGTTCAGCTTTGATAAGTCGCCGGTCTTGACCAACTCCTCAGCAAAAGCCCGACAGCCAGCCAGACCGCATCCGCCACAATTGGCTCCCGGAAGTTTTTCATTTACAATGTCAATCCGGGGATCTTCAATGACTTTGAATTTCTGAGCTACAAAATACAGTATCACCGCAGAGATGCTACCTATTGCGCTTAGCGAAATTACAGCAAAAACAATGGTTTCGTTCACTGTCAGTTCCTTTTAGGTGCTAATTTATTAAGGTTTCTGAAGCCAATTTTCAGAATGCGACAAATGTAGCAACAATTGAAAAAATAGTCAGTAATTGAACCCAAAATGCGCATAAACTACATGTAACTGTATTTCAGCAATATACACTTTTTTAAATATATCACATGATTCTGTATCAATTTCATAATTCTGTATTTCAATGCTTTAAATATTAATTTAGAATTGATATAAATTACATCAAAGAATGAACATTATAATAAGTCTAAGTAAACGAGGTAGCTTCCGAAATCTAAAATTATCTGAATAAATTAACAGAATCAATCCTTTCCTGCTTTTTTGCAAGCAAGTACTTTAAAGAATTTACTTTCATTTAATTGAATATCATAACTTTTAACAATAACCATATCCGATTTAAACAGGATTTTGGTCACATCATTGAAATAAATTTCCCTGCCAATTTCTGATAGCTTCTCCAGAGAGGTGAATCTGGTTTTTGTAACAAATGAACTCCTGAGCGACTGTTGAATTACCAATACAATGACTCCGCCCCCGGCAAGCACTCCGGCCATTTTTGGTATAACAATTTCCGGATTTACGTACTCAAGCAACAATCCGCAAAATATGAGATCGATATCCGAAAATGGCAGTTCTTCATTCTGAAGATCAATACAATAGGTCAATAACCCTGGAATGGTTTCTGCGAAGCGTTGCCTCAGCTGATCAAGAAACAGAGGATTGATGTCAACTGCATGAACTGAATGTACCTTGTGACCGGATATATGCTCCAGTCCATTTCCGGTAGCGCACCCGGGCAACGCAACATGGGCAGGCTTATAAATGCTCAAACAATCGGAGAATAACCGGCTCAGAATCTGAGATTGTCCTACTTCTGACATGCGGTTTTCGTAATCAGAGTAAGGAATTTCGAGCCAGGGGTTGGGCATAATATTATACTCAAGGTTAATATTGACCAGATAATGATTTGTTGTTTAATGGCTTAAGGTAAATCGGAACCGCTTTCCCATCCGATCTCTCAACAGATACAAAGCGCCATAATAAGGAACAAGAACGCCAAGAGCAATCAATCCGGCAACCAATTCGGAAACGAAATAAACTGCGAGAATCAGCGAAATAAATACAAGAAGGAAAGGCATAACATAGCCATAAAAAAGTGCAAGGTTTCCGGCCGAAGATTCAACGTTGACAGTTACTGACTGGCCAGGTTTCACATCTCCGGCATCAGCCAGATCAACTTCAATTAATTTTTCGCTGGTATCGGAAGCTGTGCAGGCTCCATTGGCATGGCACGAAGCGCATGCACTCAAACTTACAATTTTAACTATTACTTTCCGGCTTTCAATGCTTTGAACAACTCCGGCTTTGGCAACACAATCAGGACTCGTTGACATTTTATTTATTTTGAAATTGATTAAGGTGTTGACAAAGATACCGGCAAAACTTTTCCGTTAAAAAATTTGTATCCGTTAATTGCAAAATCTGCAACAAATTCCGCCATTTTTTGCGCGGAAACAGGCGCTTCATATCCCGGGAAAGCCTTTGAAAGCATTTCTGTCTGCACCGCCCCAAAAGCCAGGCAATTGACTGAGATATTTTTTTCGGCCAGTTCAAGCGCCAGACATTCTGTAAGTACCGCCAAAGCCCCTTTGCTGGCACTGTAAACCGACAGCCCGGGAAATTTAACGCTACCCTGAACGCCACCCATGCTGCTAATATTTACGATGTGTGCTCCGGAATTCATGAAAGGAAGCAAAGCCTGGGTCAGAAGGAGCGGAGCTTTAAGGTTTACACTGAATACTTCATCTATTTCATCAGGAGTAATTTGCCCGAAAGGCTTGTTCAGAAGTGATCCTGCATTATTAATCAAAACATCAATTCGTCCAAATTGCCGGTTGATCTGTTGAGCAAGTTGTTCAAAATCACCATTGGCCAGATCGAACTGAATGGGCTGAACCACCGTCTCCTGCCGTTTAATGTTGCATTCACCCGAAAGTGACTGAATTTTCATTCCACTACGGGCAATAACAATCAATTTATTGCCGGGAATATCGGCCAGAATTTTTGCTGTTTCGCGGCCGACGCCTGAAGATGCTCCAGTTATTATTATATTCATATTCAGATTAAGGTTGAGGTTAAGGTTGAGGTTGAGGTTAAGGTTGAGGTTGAGGTTAAGGTTAAGGTTGAGGTTGAGGTTAAGGTTGAGGTTGAGGTTGAGGTTAAGGTTGAGGTTAAGGTTGAGGTTGAGGTTAAGGTTGAGGTTGAGGTTGAGGTTGAGGTTGAGGTTGAGGTTAAGGTTGAGGTTGAGGTTAAGGTTGAGGTTTACTTTTTACTTAGCCTCCCCTTTCACATACAATCCCCCGGCCTTTCATTTCCATGCACAAACGGCGCCACTGCCCGATTATAAATACCATGCACCCACGCAATGGCCATGCCATAATTGGTCACCGGAATACCGGCATCTACAGCAGGTTTTAAGCGATTTACAATCTGCTTCCGGGTAATCATGCAACCGCCACACTGAATAACCATGACATATTCAGTAATCTCGCGCGGAATTCTGCTTAATCCTGACACAACTTCAAATTCAAGTTTCTTACCAGTGTATTTACCAAGCCAGTTGGGAATTTTTTCTCTGCCAATATCATCGCAGGTTACATGATGCGTGCAGGATTCCAAAATCAGAATGCGGTCCCCATCTTTCAGATCATCGATCTTTGGAGTGCCTTTCAGGTAATTCTGAAAATCGCCCCGCTGCCGGGCAAGTAAAATACTGAAACTGGTCAACATGATGTCTTTGGGCACTACGGCATCAGCTTTTGGAAACACCTGACTGTCGGTTACAGCAAGCACTGGTTTTGGATGCAGAACTTTTATCAAATCAGCAACTTCAGTTTCTTTGCAAACTACATTGATCCCGTTATGATCGAGTGTATCGCGGATGGCCTGTACCTGAGGCAGGATCATTCTGCCTTCAGGCGCCTCAAAATCAATGGGTGTAATCAGCAGCACAATATCGCCTGGTGAAATCAGATCGCCAAGCAAGGGAGGAGCAATATAGGCTGATTCAGGGATCTTCAGTCGCAGAGCTGTGACCAGTTTTTCAGTATCAGGCTTCTGTGTCGAGCTGAAATCAAAAACCGGAACCCTGAACTTTCCGGTCAGTTCAACCTGCAGGGATGTTGTAATTGGAAACAGATCGCATTTATTGTGAACGATGAGAAAAGGCACCACTTTATCTTCAAACTCGTCTATCAGATCCTGTTCTGTCTTCCCGAAGGTGTTTTCAGCAATAACAAGTACCGCAAAATCAATGATTTTCAGAATCTCTCTGGTTTTTGCAACTCTTTTTGCGCCGAGTTCACCGGCATCGTCAATTCCGGCCGTGTCAATCAGAATTACCGGACCAATGCCCGGAATTTCCATCGACTTTTTCACCGGATCGGTTGTGGTACCGGCAATCTGTGAAACAATGGCCAGCTCCTGCCCTGCCAGGGCGTTGATGAGCGAACTTTTTCCATTGTTCCGGCGGCCAAAAATGCCTATATGGGGTTTGGTGTCTTTTCCTTTCGACATGTATTGATTGGTTATATTTCAGATCAGAGCAAAACGTGAATAATTTTCAGAAACCTTTTCAAAATTAAGAATAATAATGGTTTGATGGTTGGGAAAGGTGTAAGATATTCTTCAACCGGATGGTCTCGACTCCGCTCGACCACCGGCGACTCCGCTACCCTAGTCCGCAGGTCGAGCGGAGTCGAGACCTAAGGTAGACAGGCGAAGTCGAGACCTAAGGTAGACAAATACCATTTCCCTCGCAGGTCGAGCGGAGTCGAGACCTAAGGTAGACAGGCTTGGCCGAGACCTAAGATAAACAAATGCCCTTTCTCCCGCAGGTCGAGCGGAGTCGAGACCTAAGGTAGACAGGCGAAGTCGAGACCTAAGGTAAACAAATGCCATTTCCTACGCAGGTCGAGCGGAGTCGAGACCTAAGGTAAACAGGCGAAGTCGAGACCTAAGGTAAACAAATGCCCTTTATCCCGCAGGTCGAGCGGAGTCGAGACCTAAGGTAGACAGGCGAAGTCGAGACCTAAGGTAAACAAATACCCTTTCTCCCGCAGGTCGAGCGGAGTCGAGACCTAAGGTAAACAGGCGGAGTCGAGACCTAAGGTAGACAGGCGAAGTCGAGACCTAAGGAAACCCAATGCAATTCCGGCCACCACCTTTCATTTTATCTGATTTTTTTCATCTCTGAAAAAAAAAATCTATTCTAAGTATAATTTACGCTTTTTTATTGTAAATTTACGACATATATTCAATAATCAAAATATATGTTATTGATTATCAATATATTATATAGTCTTCGGTCATGTCCGAGCCCCATTGTTAACCTCCTTAAATACATTGTCTTATGGGAAAGCATGAAAGAAGCTTAAGATCAGTCAGATGGTCAGTCCATAAGTTCACAAACAATGGCAGAGGTCTTCATCATGGACATATCCCAAAGCAGAAGCTTATAGGTCATCTCTGGCGGAGCATGGAGAGCCATTATCCAGACCATGCGCTGAGACAAAAAATACATGCCATTCAATGTAACAAACGTTTCGATGAAGCCCTGGCTCATCTGGCAACACCCAAAGAAACAGTATTCGATAAACGGTTCAGTAGGCGCATGACGCTTACATTCCATGCATTCAGGCTGGCAGCTTCGTTTTTCCTTACCCTGGTGCTTGGAAATCTTTATGCGGCAGTCGAAAATACTACCTCATTTTCAACCGCAATGAACCGTATTGCCATCTCGCAACAGATGGCAGCTATTGCTCAAAGTAAATATCATAAAACAGCAGATATTTCCTTTGCTGATTCCATATTTGGGAAAGGCAATGGTTTAAAAGCAGGACTTGAAAATATCATTTACATCAACGGAACAGTTAAAGGCAACCCATACAACAACACATTAGAAAACATCATATCAGATGCTAAGAATTTATTAAAGCCCGTAGTTAAAGGCGTAAAGAATATCATTATTGGCACGTCCGCGTTAGCAGTTCTCAGTTCATTTAATCCAAACAAGGAATTAAAATTTTTAGATCAAAATGTATTTATTCAAGGATCAGGCTATAATTTACCTTTCAATAACAATCCACCAGTAAATGTTAATGTTTATTATCTCGGAGAATTAATTGGCAATACCCAAACTAATCCAGACGGCTCATACAATTTAAGCGTGATTTTAACCAAAGTTAGCGATGTCGAGTTACCTGAGTTTAAAGCATATCCCAATCCTTTCGTGGATTACGCGAATATAGATTTTGTTGCTAATGGCAATACCGTTGTTAGTGTTTTTGACACCAAAGGATCTTTGATAGCTCAACAAAATCACGATCTTAATAATAATGCTTATACTTTAAACGTGTCCGGTCTTGGCAGAGGTTTGAGTCTTGTTAATATAAAAACAAATAATAATTCTCAAACCATAAAATTAGTTCAACAAAGCAATAAATATAATCCAAACATAAATCTAAAAGAAAACAGTAACGTAAGTTATAGTAATCCTAAACTAAAAAGCGGAGCAGTGAGTTCTTCTTCAGAAAACTTAGTTTTTGAATTCACAGCCACAGGACACGAACCACACACAGAGGAACAACCACCACAAACCGACATGATTGTTGATTACGTTATACAACAAATACCAGAAACCGGTACAAGAAACAAAAACACAAAGACAACTGATCCTTTATTTAATGCAAGAATTCCAGGAGTGAACATACAATACCTCAACCCAAATAACAATTCTTTACTCACACAAGGCACAACAAATAATCAAGGAATCTTCACCGGAAGTTTTGAACACGAATACTTCGTGAATTGGGAAAATCTTAACGACACAGTTTTCACAATTCCAACAATAAAAATTAAAGCAACCCGAACTAATTACCAAAATACTCAAATAAACACTTCAAATAACGCAAACTCAGTTTTATTAGAAATGACACAAATACCACAAAACAAAAACGCACAAATAAACGGAACCGTAAAAGACACACAAACCAACCCAATACAAAACGCCAACGTAAAAATAAAACACGAAAACACCGAATACACAACAACACAAACAACAAACACAGGAACATTCCAAACAAACATGAACTACACAGAATACACAAACCCCGAAAACAACCAAGAAAAAATCACAACACCCCCAAACATACACGCAGAAATAAACAAAGAAGGATACCAAACCACAACAACCACACCAAGAAACCTCGAAGACATCATAAACTTCGGCGAAATCACAATGCAAGCAGAACAAATAAACCTAAACTTCACATTCAAACCACTAACAATCACAGGAGACGCACAACACCCAGAAAACAAATACAAAATAAAATTCGGAAACCACACAGAAACAATCATCATAGGAAACCAAGAAGAAATAAACGTAAATATAACAACAGAAACAAATGATGATTATTTCAAAATCTGGATCGAACCACCACTAAGCCCCAACCCAGAACTCGCAAACCAAAACACACCAATATACAACGAACTCGTAGCATTCACAAACCAAAACAGACCCGGACTAGAAACCGCATTCACAAACAACAACATGACACTAAGAAGAACAAAAACAACAGAACCATTCGACACACTATACGTAAACACCACACTCGTAAACAACAAACACAACCTAGAAATACTCGCAATGTATAACTACTTCGAACACCCAACACAAGGAATCCTACACACAAACAACGACACACTAAGAAAAATAACAGCAAATAAATCAAGCGGATACATATGTCAACATCAACCATACATAGAAAACGGAGACACAATCGTAGCCAAATTCCAAATATTCATGATGCCCTTCGACATAATAACAGGAATACCAGACCCTCAAGTAGTTACAGATACTTGGTATTACGGATTGAACAAAAGCATAGAAGCAAGCGTTAGAAATGACGGACAACCAACAATAGAATACGAAATACACACAATAAACTCAATACAAGACCCATTATACATAGAAGCACAAAACAGAAACCCACAATTCAGAAACACCATGAGAATAGTTTCAGACAGCAACATAACAATGGCAGTAAACAGCACAAGCTTTACATCAGGATTCACAATTAGTAGTGGTTCAGCAAGAGGACCACCAACAATACCCGGAGTGGGTCAAGTTATTGAAGAAGTGTATGAAGGATGGTTCGCAATGGCCGACCCTCCAGGAACAAGCTCAGGCGCATACTTATTATACTCTGCTGGAGATTCAACAACAATAAATCACATAGGAAAAGCATTAATATTATACAGAAACCAATTAAAAAAAGGAACAAGAATAAATATACTAACACAAACAAAACAAACAACAACATCTACAAAAAACCAAGAAATAATCTACGAATACAAAGAATAAAAAAAATTATTCAGCACCAAAAATCTTAACATTCTCATCCACAATATAAAAACCAAAAGTACCCATAGCAAATACAGGACAACAAGCCTCACTACTCGAAACACCAAGAACAGTTCTTATGTTAGGCAAATAACTCTGACACCAATTGTAAGATCCATCATAAAAACTATTTAACCACTCAAATTGTTGATTAAAAAAATTAAAAATACAAAAAAAATCAGAACCCAAACCACACACTTGGAAAGGCGAACATTCCATAAACACAAAATCATAGTAAGTACCCGCAGGACAACAAAAACCCGGCGGAATAGAAGAATCATCATTAAAACCATAACTACAATAAAAAGACTGATTCACAACAGGAAACATTTCAGGATTTTCAGAATCTGGACCCACACAAGAATCATTGAAAATAGGCTCAAACGTAGAAGGATCATAACCAATAACACAATTACTCGCAGTCTGAAAATTACCAGGAATAGGATCAGGATCACACTGCTGAGGAGACTGAGAAACAAAATCACCAGACAAAGGATCAACATAAGTCCTCGGATGACACTCAGGATCAGCACAATCAATAAAACCATTACCATTATTATCAACACCATCGGCGCAGTTTTCTGGTGTGGGTGCTATTGGTTCGGATTTGCAACATACTTGTTTGGTAAATGTGTTAGCGAATGGAAAATTAGGAGTGTTGCAATCTGCGATGTGTGAGCTGTCTACTCTGCCTGTTTCAGAGCCTATTCTGCAACCTGCAGTTTCGCAGACTTTAAATAAACATATTTCATTGTTAGTTAAGTCACAATTTTTTTTTAAAAAACAAGGGTCGTTGAATCCCATTTGGATAGTTTTTCCTGTGCTTATTGTGCTGTTACTGGAAACATGACCTTGAATTAAAGAACCATCAGAACCATACCTGAAACTAAAACCACAAGTATTTTTATTAATAAGATTTTTACAGCATAAAGTATTTGTAAAATTAGTAGTAACATTCTCCGTAAAATGCCCGTCGTTACTAACCCAACCAAATGCTTGGTATTCTCCTGTACATGTCCATCCATAAACAATTATACAATCACTTATATTTTGAGTTCAAGGATAAGGATATCCTGGAGTATCATTCATAATGTTCGGTCATGACCGGGTTTGTTTAATATAATGATTATCAATGATTTAAATAAGTAATATTGATCTTGTTCGACATACAGAATAAAATACATAGTAAAATTTTAGCTATGCAGAATAAAATCCCGGTTCCTTTTGAGAAAAGTTCACGTAGTTTGCTTGGTGGATATTTTATACTAATTGGTAATTAGTAAATTAAGTATTTCACACCAATTAGTAATTAGTGCCAGGCAGGAGTTGATTTATACTGTAATGGTTTTAAAACTGATATTAAACTGTTGTAAATTGATATTTTTATATCGTTATATACCTGTTTTTCAGTATTTTAAAAAACTAACCGATTGGTTAGTAACCAATTGGTTAGTAACTAGTTGGTTAGTTGAAAAATTATCTTATATTTGCATTAAACAAAACTACGAATTATCATGAATAACAATGAAAGCCCTTTTATATTTGGCAGGAAAGCAACCGGAAACAGTTTTACTGACAGGGAAAAAGAAACTGAAAGGCTATTGTCAAATTTCAGGAACCGGGTTAATACTGTACTGATCTCCCCGAGACGGTGGGGTAAATCATCCTTGGTCAAAAAAGCCGGCGATTTAACAAACAGCGAAATCATCAAGGTTATTTATATCGATGCCTTCAATTTGCGCGATGCAGGTGAATTCTACACTATGATGGCTACTGAAGTAATAAAAGGCACATCCAATAAGATAGAGACTTGGGTTGAGTATGTTAAGAGATTCTTTTCACATTTGTCGCCGCGGTTCTCGTTTGGGACCGACCCATTTACTTCGTTTGAATTGTCGTTTGAGATGGATTCAGTGGAAAGAAACTATCAGGAAATACTTGAATTGCCTGAAAAAATAGCAATTGATAAAAAGATCAGGTTGGTTATTTGTATTGATGAATTTCAGAATACTGCCAATTTTAGTGAATCGGCCTTGTTTCACAAACGGCTGCGCACTGCCTGGCAAAACCAGCAGATGGTTACTTATTGCATCTATGGCAGCAAACAGCACATGATGTCGGCGCTTTTCGAAAAACAATCTATGCCATTTTATAAATTTGGTGAAACTTTTCATATTGGTAAAATTTCTAATTTAGATTGGGTTTCATTCATCACAAATCAGTTTCAACACACTGGTAAGTCGATTGACAACTCTATGGCTCAGAAAATAGCATCAGCGGTTAAATGTCATTCCTACTATGTGCAGCAATTGTCGCATCTTGTTTGGCAGCGTACAACAAATAAGGCTAATGAGGATATACTAATAGCAGCACTTGATGATCTTTTATCACAGAATGCAATGCTTTACCAGCGTGATACCGAAATGCTTAGCGAAACCCAACTTAACTTTATGAAAGCGCTGGCATCGGGCATTACCCGTGGTTTCAGCAGCCAGAAAAACTTGCTTAAATTTAAGTTAGGCAGTTCCGCGAATGTAAGCAAGCTCAGAAAGGCACTGGTTGAAAAAGAATTAGTTGAAACTCAAGGGAAGGATACCGAATTTCTGGATCCTGCCTATGAATTGTGGTTTGTTCGTGAAATACTAAAAAAATAACAAGTAAAATTCTATACAATGGACGAAAACACCCCAAAAAACAAAGATCTTACCATATTCCTGAAACTAACCGATCTGAAAGACTCACCCTGGCAATCGAGGTTCGAGGACATTACCGCTCAAAAAGGCACTCCCTCAAAACTCCAGAACATTGATGAACTGGCAGTAAGCATTGATAAGACCGGCCTGATACAGCCCATCATCGTTCGTCCGGTAGAAGGTGGATATGAAGTCATTGATGGCCACCGACGCATTGAGGCCATGCGAAAGCTCGGCAGGGGACAAATCCTGGCCATTGTAAGGGATGTAAATGACCGTGATGCACAGATTATGCATGTGATAGGCAATCTGCAGCGCAAGAACCTTAAGCCGATTGAACTGGCACTCACCTATCAGAAGATGCTTGATTCCGGAATTTTCAAAGACAAACGAGAACTTTCAAAAGCCATCGGAAAAGATGAAACGTATATTGGTGATCTGCTTTCCACCCTTCAACTCGATAGCCGGATTATTGAGGATTTAGCAAAAAACAACCTTATCAAAGACCTCAGGCTGTTGCGGTTGATCAGGCTATATAAGCCTGTCGATAAAAACGGCGTGTCTGAAGCTCAATGGGAACTATACAGAAAAGTGTTGTTCACCAAGATGAGTCGCAAGGAACTGGCCATACTGCTGAAAAAACCTTCGAACAATCCTGCTGTTAAAACATGGAAAATGAAGCAGGGCCATAAAAAAGTCACAATAAACCTTGAAACCGGCATTCTTGATAAGGTTAAGAAGGACAAACTCATGAAACTGATCGCGGAAAAGATGCAGGAAATCAGCGATTCGCTCTGAAAAATCAGCTACTTTTGCTGTGTGCCATCGGGTAAAACATTTACTTCATGATGTTATTACAATTTTGAATTTTTATGAGCGAAAAAGTCTTCAGCATCGAATCTCTCAGCCCTCTTGAATTTTATGGCGTGGGAGACCGTAACCTCAACATCATCAAAGATTTACATCCAAAACTCAAAATCATTGCCCGTGGCGAATTTCTTAAAGTCATTGGCGAACCTGCCGAAGTAATTGCATTTGAAGATTTTTTCAGTTTGCTGATCATTCATTTCGATCGTTTTGGAACCATCGGTGAGCACGAAATCAAACAACTGTTTGCTCCGGGTGGCGCTGAGGCTGTTGTAAAAAATTCTTCGCCCGATGTGCTGGTTCATGGCCGCAACGGAATGGTAATAAAAGCCCGCACACCCAACCAGATTAAGATTGTAGAAAGCGTTGAGAAGAATGATATGGTTTTTGCCATTGGCCCCGCCGGAACAGGCAAAACTTACACTGCGGTTGCTTTGGCCGTACGCGCGCTAAAAAACAGGGAAGTTAAACGCATCATTCTTACACGGCCCGCTGTTGAAGCAGGAGAAAATCTTGGCTTTTTGCCCGGCGATATGAAGGAGAAGCTTGATCCTTACATGCAACCGCTGTATGATGCTTTGCGCGATATGCTACCTCCGCAGAAACTACTCACTTACCTCGAAGACGGAACCATTGAAATTGCACCCCTTGCATTTATGCGTGGGCGCACGCTCGATAATGTATTTGCAATCCTTGACGAAGCCCAGAATGCATCTTCGAGTCAGCTGAAGATGTTTTTGACCCGCATGGGACGATCGGCAAAGTTCTTCATTACCGGAGACATCACCCAGATTGACCTTCCACGTCACCAACAATCGGGGCTTACCCAGGCATCGCGAATCCTCAAAGATATTCCGGGTATCGATTTCATCACACTTGATGAGTCGGATGTAGTTAGGCACAAGCTGGTTACCCGTATTATAAAAGCTTATGATGGCATTGATAATCAGCAGGAATCAAAAAAGTTGAAGCCTGAATCCTCACCTGAATCCTGATTTTTTTCACTTTCCTCTTATGTAACTCAGGTTGAGATTGATACTAAATTTGATGTCGCTGAACCTGTTATGGGAAGTTCTTAACAGTAAGGCATGCTCAACCTCAGCCTTACCTCTTAAAACTCGAAGCAAAAAAATATTCTCCTTCGGCTATATAGAGCTTTATTGAAGAACTAATTTTTTATAATCACCTTACGGGTACCTGAAACCCCATCGGACACATACCTGAGGTAATAAATTCCATCGGATAAGCTGCTTACCGAAATGATCACTGACTTTTTTCCATCAAATTTAACTGCACTCTGATCAGCAACCATTCTGCCCGATATGTCGAAAATAGTAAGTGTAACTTCAGTTGACACAGAACTCTGAAGATCAACCCTGAGTAAATCTTTGGCCGGAACCGGATAAATATTGAGGTTCAGATCATCGCCAAAAGCATAATGGCTTGTTCCTACCGTAGTTGAAGCACTGGTATATTCCACTTCCCAGCCTTCGCCGGTAATTTCATTGTTGGTTACAAAAAGCAGCATGGCTTTACCTGATGGCACCGTAACAGGATCAGGAAGGGTATTTCCCGAAAATGAGCCTATCAGAGTCTGAGAAACCAGGTCGTAAATCTTGACGGCATCTGCCACGGGTTCAGTATCCAGAAAAGTAAAGGTAAAAGTGATTGAAGTGGCACCTTCGGGTTCAACACGGAATTTGCAAACACTGTTATTGTTATAATTCCTTGTTCCGCTTCCATCGGTTATCATACCTTCAGGATCAGAAAGCAAGGTTTGTCCTGAACAATAAACTGCAAAATTACTGGTATAGGAAAGCCTGAATCCACTCCCTTCTTCACCCGAAGTCATAAATTCGATATACAGTTTATCTCCTGAAGCATTTACCGGTGATGGCACATCACTCCCTGTCAAACTTGCCAGGAGCGGATATGAAGCATCAGGTCCGTCAAAAACATTCAAAACATCCATTCCATCGGTAAGATCAAACTTCTCAAAATTTAAGGTAAGTCCGGTTACTGAATCAGCCGGAGCAATTACCCATCCGCAGTTCAAACCCGAAATGTAAGGATTAACCGGTCCGGAACCGTCTTCAATGGTGCCGCTTCTTAAGGTCAGTGTTTTTACGCCATCGCAATAATCCGGATAATTCCCTGCCGGGAAAAAATTAATAATGGCACCCTGTCCGTCAGTAAAATTGCTTCCACCCGGATTAAGGTTATTCAGGTAATAATAACCATTTGAAGAACCACCCCAGCCCCAGTTGAAGTGAAAATAATCGTCGCCCTGAAAACCGTCGAGATTAAAGGCATGTCCACCTGATCCGTAGCCATTGTAGTACATAGGCCAGCCATTTTCAAGGTTCTGGATCATCAATTCGGCCCAGGCGGCATTGGTATAATTATCCTTTGATTTAAGTGAAAGGCTGTTTGAATACCCAAAATTATTGCGGAGTGCAGAAGCAGCGTCAAAGCTATAGGCTCCGGAGCCGGTAGGCGAATACATCATGTCAACGGCAACGCCACAATGATACTGTATTTCAGCCATTTCGTAATTACCTTCACTTCCTATGGCGTTGGTCATTTCTTCATAGTTGTAATCAGCCTGACTGAAATCCACAAAAAGGTAACCATAACCGGAATAGTATCCGTTTGATCCGGTACCCTGTCGCGGATGACGCCAGTAATACATAATCTGTGACATGGCAGTGGCAACGCAACCTGAATAAACGTGTCCTCCCGGACCGCTTATATCTTCAGGGCACAAGTCATTATAAGGTGCGCCCTGATTCCAGGTGCAGGGCAACATAGGCTCGACCTGCCTGTTGCTTCGGCCAAATGCTGATTTTCCGGGCTCGTAGTTCAACAAATCATCCCAGGCAGCTGTTATTTCGGGGGTTGGTGCAATTTCGCCGGTAATGATTTCCTGAAGCTGAAGTTCGTAACCCTCAATCCAGTGCAGCAAGGATGGAGATTGATTTATAAGCGAAAACTCACCAACCGGTGAATATCCCAACACAGGAATGGACCCATCAGTGGCCGAAACCAAAACAAATCCGCCTTCTGAAAAATTGATGGCATAAAAAAGAGGAAAGCCAGTACCAACAACAATGGCAGGCTTTGTCTGAAGCAATTCGGGATTGTAAGTGGCAGTATTGCCTGCTCTGCTGTGCAGAAATACTTTAGCAACTTTATCGGCGAGATTTTGAGGTATTTCTCCGGCAAAACCAATGGTCAACATTAATAAAAAAATCAATAAGGTAGTAGTTCTTTTTATCATCCTTTAAATTTTTAGACTTCAAAAATACAAAATCAAGTTATTGCAAATAAAAAAAGGCAGTTCAAATTTATTCAACTACCTTTTTAAAGACAAAAGAATCTTTGCAACTCTATTCTAATGCTAATTTTCGCGAAACAGAACCATTTTTATTCCTGATATTAAGAATATAAATTCCGGCTTTCAGATCGCCAAACCTCAAAATGGTATTGTTGATTCCGGAATTCAGGAAGAATTCGCTTTGGTAAACGACTCTACCTGAAAGATCAGTGATTGCAAATAATGTTGTTGAAGCCTCCTTGTTAACAAAAGCAACTTCAGTGAAACCCTTTGCAGGATTTGGATAAACCGACAGATTTTCGGAAAATTCAGGATTTGTAACTCCTACATTATCAATAAAATATTCAGCATTAAATCCGTTTCTGTTATTGAAACCGTTTGAGGTAAACAGAAGCAGCAGCCTCCCCGTTGGAGCAACAATGGGTGCCGGAATTTCAGTACCGGTTAAATTTGCAAGCAACTGATTTGCAGGGAGTGCATAAACTTTTAGGAAATCCTGTCCTTCTTCAAGGTCAAATGAGCTAAATGCGAGGGTTAGATTGCTTGTGTAAGTACCTGGTTCAATTCTCCATTTACACATCGAATTGTTGTTGTACCTGTTATCACCGCTTCCATCGCTGAATGAACCTACCGGATCGTTCATAGTAACTGTTCCACTGCAATATTCGGGAAAAGCTGAAATAAATTCAGCAATAAAGCCCGGAGCTTCGCCAACAGCATCGGTAAGGAATTCAACGTACAATCTGTCACCGCTTGAGTTGAGTGTTTCGGGTGATGAACCCTGGGTATATGATGCCAACAAGGGTGAACTCACATTTTCTCCATCATAAATATTAACTACATCGCCCAAACCAATATCGAAAAGATTGAATTTGATCGTGATCGAGGTAACGGAATCTTCGGGGGCAATCAGCCATGAACAGGATTTATTTGGCTGATAATCATTAATAGGGCCACTTCTGTCTTCGAATATTCCCAATGGAGAGGTAATAACATGATTGTTGCAACCCAGGGGATAATTATCAGGGTGAGGAATAAAATTCCTGACCATTCCCTGATAACTGCTGAATCCGTTAACATCTGCCAGTGTATAATATCCGTTACCGCTTCCGCTCCAGCCAAAATTAAAATGAAACATCTTTCCTGTTCCTGATGTTTCGAAGCCATCAAGTACAAAAGCATGACCGCCTTCACTGCTTTGCCCTGAGTAATATAAAGGTTGCTTTGCCTCAAGGCTTGCAACGACAAAATTTTCCCATACGGCTGCTGAGTAATTATTTTTTCTCAAATGTTGAATTATGGGAGAATATCCGAAGTAAGTCCGCATGGCATAAGGTACATCCTCACTATAAGCACCTGAACCATCAGGAGCGTACATCATATCAACGCTTACTCCGCAATGAAACTGCAGTTCAGCAATTGCGTTGATGGCTCTGCCGCTTCCAGTGCTTATAGAATTGAGCATGGCATCCCAATCATAATAAGTCTGACCAAAATTTGCACTGATGTTCCCATATGACCCGTAATAGTAGCTGTGGCTTCCTGTTCCTTGCTCTGGATAACGGTAATGCGCCATAATCATCGACATGGCGGTGGCAACACAGCCTGCATAAACACGCCCACCGGGGCCTCCGGCGCTTTCAGGGCAATAAGCATTGTATGGATAGTCCTGATTCCACAAAATTGACATCAGCGGGGCAATATCCCTATCGCCCAGAAATGACATTCGGGGTGTATTAATGGATTCATAAGTTCCCCATGATTCTTTGATTTCAGCCGTTTGCTGAATTCCATTTTCGCGGATAAAATCAATCTGCTCTTCATAGCTTTTCAGAAAACTGCTATAGTTGGGTTCAAGTTGACCTGCCGGAAAGTTCCCTGATATAGAATAACCCAGTACAGGTATATAGCAGTCTTCGGCCGAAATGATAACAAAACCTCCCTGCTCAAAATTGAAAATGTGAAAAACAGGCTGTCCATTTGACATCCTGGTTTCTTTCCACAAAGGTGTTAATTCAAAAATATTGCTGTTTACTCCGGACTGCAACTGTTTTTCATAAAAAAAGTTTTGGGCTACTATGGCTGCAGTTTCACGTTCAACATTGGCTGCAAGGCTTTTCACCAGCGGCATTAAAATTAAAATCAGAAAAAGAAAAAGTTTTGATTTCATCGAAAGAGAGTTGGAAATAAATATAATGGTGCCAAAAGTAAAAAAAAAGCCTCTGAACCCGACAGGGAACAGAGGCATTTAGAATCAATATAAATAGTTTACCTGATTACAATACGTTGATTCAGTTGCTGACGATTATCAGAAATGCTCAGTAAGTAAACACCGGTTGGTAAATGACTAAGGTCAAGTGTCCTGTGAATGTTACCATTTGATTCGCCATTTAACGAATAAACCACGTTTCCGGTCAGTGATAAAACTTTTAAAGTATATGAACCTTCAGATTTTTCCAGATCAACTGTAAATTGCCCTTCAGAAGGATTCGGGTAAACCCTGAATCCGGCCGGTTTGTTGACACTTGTTTTTGTTTGAGTGGTATTTGTGATACTGATGTTGTCAATAAAAACATTATCACCTTCACCCTGCATTCTGTCGGCAAAACGGGTAGCCGTTTGCAGGGTAAGGTCAAAGATGGTTCCTGCATAAGCAGAAAGATCAAAAACCAAACTCCTCCATGGGTCTTCGTTTGCTGTTAAAGGATTGAAATCCAGCGTACCTTCCTGATCGGCAACCTGTTCGCCATTGACAAGTACCCTGAACCAGCTGAAACGTGGGCCTAGCGAGTAAGTTTGACGCAAATCGAGCGTCAGGGCTACATTATCCATGTTGGTTGCATCAACAGCGCATAACATAGCTTTGCCATGAAATGCCAGATTTGATTCCCAGGCCTGGGCAGCTGTTCCTGATGTTGAGCTTCCAGCCCAACCGGTGGGCACCGGATCTCCATGAAAATGAAGGCCAAAGTTGCTTTCAAATGCTGAGCGGACATCTATTTTTGATTGAGATTTAACTGTATCCCAAATCATAAAATAACCAGCAGTTCCATCCTCCATATCCACGAAGTAGGTTGGAAATGCTCCTGAAACATCAATAAGGTCGGTTACGCTTGTGTTTGAAGATCCATTGGTGTTGGTTGCGGTGAAGTCTACAGAATACAGCCCCGGTTCAAGGAACTTTACCTGAGGATTTTGAGATGAACTGCTGGTTCCATTTACAAACTCAAAATGATTGGGTGTGATTTCCCATTGCCAACTCGTAGGATCGTAAAGTGAATTATCAAAAAGAGTTATCTCGCTTTGAATACAGGGCATAGAATCGCTGACACTAAAACCAATGTAAGGCAGTGGTGAAGAGGTTACGGTCACATAATCTTCCAAAACCAGTGTGCTGGTGCCAAATTCATTCGTAACCTCAAGCGTTACGTCATAAACACCGGCATTGTTGTAAACAATATTGGCCGGATGCTGCTGTGTAGAACTTGAAGGTGTTCCTCCCTGAAATGTCCATGACCAGGTCGAAGGAACTCCACTTGAAAGATCTGTAAAATCAATACCAGTGGCAGGTAGAATGGTAGTAACCGGAGTAGTAAATCCGGCGGTAGGCTGATATGGGGTATTGGAAGCTGCCCTGAATGCATTGATTCTTCCGGTGCCGATCAAACCAATATAATCAGGATTGAGTTCATCAATATTATCAGTGGTATTTTTCATAATGTTGGTTACCTGCTCAGAGGTAAGCAGCGGATTGATTGATAGTATCAGTCCTGCCAAACCGGCTGTAACCGGAGAGGCCATTGAAGTTCCGTACATCAATCCATAATTGCCAAAGGTTCCGGTGCTCCATGTGGTACTCAGCAAACCTGTAGGGCCGGGAAAACTGTAGCCACCCGGAGCTGAAACATCAACTGTGGTACCGAAATTGGAAAAATCAGTTTTTCTGTCATCTGAATTGATAGAGGCAACAGAAATCACATTATTGTAACCCGAAGGATAATGTGGAGTCGAAGTATTATCGTTACCTGCAGCGGCAACCAAAACAACACCCATATTGGCGATTGAGTTGATCAGATTCTGGTTGGTTGCAGAATAACCGGGTCCTCCCCACGACATATTGATTACATTGGCTCCGTTGTTGGCTGCCCACTGAATACCCGGATAGCCGTAAACGCCATTAGGGTTTGTATTTTGTGCTGCTTTTACAGCAATTATGCTCACGTTGAAACCTATTGAGGCTATACCAATTCCATTGTCGGAAATGGCTGCAGCCAACCCTGCACAATGTGTGCCATGAGACCAATCATTAGGATTACCGGTAGCGGGAGGATTGGAACTGTTATTATTGTAATAGGTGTCGCGCTGCAGAACAATTTTCGCTGCCAGATCGGGATGATCAGCCCATACAGCATTGTCAACAATGGCAACCTTAATATCGGCCGAGCCTTTTGAAATGTCCCAGGCTTTTTCAGCCTGAATAACATCCATATGCCAATTCCATTTACTGGGGCCATTATAAACATTATAAATGGAATCGTTGGGCACATAGGAGATGTAATCCATAGGTACTTTCTCAACGTATTCAAGATCGGGCTGATTTTTGAGTTCATTCAGCAATTCGTCTACCCTTGAAAATTCTTCAATCTCAATCATGAATGTCCGCATCAGTTTACTATCCTGGTTCAAATCGAAAGGCCTTTCAAGTTTACTTATCCGGTAATTTGAACTAAGGGCTTCAACAAAAGGAATTTCTTCCAATGCAAGCGAATTATCTGACCTCACATTAATATTAACATTGACATTGTCCTTAAACTTAAAGTACAATCGTCCGTCCTGGAAATTTCTGTCAAATGTCTGGGCAACTGAATTACTGCCAAATGTTAACAATATCAGAGTCAAAAGGGCTAAACCCTTTAAAGTTAAAATTCCGGTGTAAAATTTTGTTTTCATAGAATGTTTGTGAATAAATAATTACGAGAAAAAACCTCAACGACAACAAAGGTTGCCAGAAACAAGGCACTTGTCAACTGTCTGTTTAGAAATCAACTCAGAAGTATTGTTTAATGGAAAAACAATTTTCAATCAGAAGATTAACAAAAACGGCAGACATTATCAATTACAAAAGTATAAAAAAATCCTGAAAAATGAATCCCTGAAAAATCCCGGACAAAAAAAATTGATTCAGCTTTGCTTTGATTTGCACAAAGAGCTCAATAACTGAATCTGATAAAACTTCAAATTTAATACCTTTGCAGCTTCATTAATTAACACAGACGGGATTTATCATGAGCAGAATCAACAGGTTGCTGATTGTTAACATCAGATTGTTGAATGGAATAAAAGACAATGATAACATGCTGGTTGCTGGAAAGCAGATGTCGGAATGGAATTGCATTGAAAACGCATACCTTTTAACAGAAGGCAGCTCAATTTCAGCCTTTGGACCCATGCATGAACTTGATAATGTTGTTGAAGATGAAGATGATTTGAGAATAATTGATGCCCGCGGAAGAATGGTATTCCCTTCATTTTGTGATTCACACACACACCTTGTTTATGCCGGAAGTCGTGAAATTGAATATGTTGATAAAATCAGGGGACTTTCGTATGAAGAGATAGCAAAGCGTGGCGGAGGAATCCTGAATTCGGCAAAACGCCTGCATGAAACATCTGAAGAAGAGCTTGTGGAGCAGGCGCTTGAACGTTTGAATGAAATAATAGCATTCGGAACCGGAGCCGTTGAAATTAAAAGCGGTTATGGTTTGAACACCGAAGATGAATTAAAAATGTTACGGGTTATTCACCAGCTTAAAATGCTCAGTCCTTTAACCATCAAATCTACATTTTTGGGAGCACATGCTGTTCCACTTGAATTTAAAGGAAAGCAAAGTGAGTATGTTGATCTTATCATCAACGAAATGATTCCCCAGGTAGCTGGTGCGAATCTGGCTGATTTTATTGATGTTTTCTGCGATCGTGGATTTTTCACTCCCGATGATACCGAACGCATTTTGATGGCAGGGATGAAATATGGAATGAAGCCAAAAATTCACGCCAATGAACTAGATTATTCCGGCGGAATTCAGGTTGGCGTAAAATACAATGCTTTATCGGTTGATCACCTTGAATTTACCGGTGATGATGAGATTGAAGCCTTACTTGAATCGGATACCATGCCCACCCTTTTGCCCGGCGCTGCATTCTTTCTTAACATGATTCATGCGCCAGCCCGTAAAATGATAGAAAAAGGATTACCCATTGCCCTGGCTTCCGATTTTAATCCCGGCTCCTCACCTTCGGGCAATATGCAACTTATTCTTTCAATGGGTTGCATCATGTTCAGAATGACTCCCGAAGAGGCTCTGAATGCCTGCACAATCAATGGAGCCTATGCCATGGGATTAAGCGACCAGTATGGCAGCATAGCCATAGGAAAAAAAGCCAACTTTTTTATCACAAAACCAATTCCGACCTACGAATTCATGCCTTATGCCTATGGAAGCACCAAGGTTGCAACGGTTATTTTGAATGGGAATATCATAAAACTTAACTAAATGGCGCAGGGCAAAGGGCGCAGGGCAAAGGGCGTAGGGCATAGGGCACAGGGCGCTGGGCACAGGGCATAGGGCAAAGGGCAAAGGGCAAAGGGCATAGGGCAAAGGGCAAAGGGCAAAGGGCATAGGGCAAAGGGCAAAGGGCATAGGGCAAAGG
>JAHYJC010000048.1 GCA_019429275.1 Lentimicrobium sp.
CTGTATCATACGCAGTTCCTGCTACTCCTGCTACCGGAAACTCGGGATTACTTACTATGACCGAACTTGCTCAGCCAGTTAATGCCGGCGAACCAAGGTGGTCAACCGATGTAGCTAATTCTTCAAGAGAATTCACAGGATTCAACATTTACAGAAACGGTTCACTGCTCGTTAGCAACGTACAAACCACAACCTATACCTACCTCGAAGGTGCAGCCGGATCATCCTGCTACACTGTAACAGCTGTTTATAGCCTCTGTGGAGAGTCAGAACCTTCAAACGAAGCATGTGTTGATTTCGTTACCGGTGTTGAGAACAATGATCTTTCGACAGTTAAGGTTTATCCTAACCCATCGAACAGCATTGTAAACATTGATCTTACAAATAGCATCAGCCGCGTAATTGTTTACAATTATGTTGGCCAGGTTGTATTTGAACAGAACAACACCAAAGCCGGAACCATCCAGCTGAATGTTAACAACTATGAATCAGGTGCTTATCTGGTTAAATTTGTAACCAGTGCAGGCGAAAGCTTCACCAAAAAAGTTGTTGTTATCAAATAATCGTTAAATCGATGTAATTGAAAAAGGGCTCCGGAAGGGGCCCTTTTTTTGCCTAAAATTTTATATCTATCTGGATATAACATTAGTTATTACAACTTCCCTGCAAATGCAATTGGTTGCGAAAACTGTCACTGATTGGAAGTGAGGCTCAGATGTATAATAATCAGATATAACCAGTATGGATGGAAAGATGGGAAAGATTTATTGCTTAATTTACCAGCGTTAAATTTTTTATTCTCTGATTAATAGAGAAGCTTATTATATGGATATCTGACCACATGTAGTTCATGAATGGACTGATAAAGATCCTTTTTAAACTCTTCGAGGTTGGTGCGGTGCTTTGCTGAAATGAACTGTGCTGAAGTGTTTACTTTGGCAATCCAGGTGCGTTTGAGTTCCTCAAGCGTAATATTTTCGCTGGTTTCGGGGCTCAGGTCATCAGCTTCCTTTTCCGAAAAGGTATAAGCATCAATTTTATTAAATACCATCATAGTCGGCTTATCGGCTACCCCGATTTCAGTCAGCGTTTGGTTAACCACATCAATTTGATCTTCAAAACCCGGGTGTGAAATATCAACAATGTGAAGTAAAAGGTCGGCTTCGCGGACTTCATCGAGGGTTGATTTAAAGGATTCTACCAGGTTGTGGGGCAACTTACGGATAAAACCTACCGTATCGGTAAGAAGAAACGGGAGATTTTCAATGACTACTTTTCTCACTGTGGTATCAAGTGTGGCAAAGAGCTTGTTTTCGGCAAAAACATCAGATTTGCTCAGCAGGTTCATCAGGGTGGATTTGCCCACATTGGTATAACCGATAAGTGCCACTCTGACCAGCTTTTCTCTTCCACTTCTTTGTGTAACCTTCTGTTTGTCAATATCTTTTAATTTATCCTTTAGCAGAGATATTTTATCCCTGATAATCCGGCGGTCGGTTTCAATTTCCTTTTCACCGGGGCCACGCATTCCAATGCCTCCGCGTTGCTTTTCGAGGTGGGTCCACATGCGCGATAGCCTGGGGAGCAGGTACTGGTATTGAGCCAGTTCAACCTGAGTTCGTGCAGTAGCCGTGCGTGCCCGTTTGGCAAAAATATCGAGGATGAGTGTGGTGCGGTCAAGAACCTTGCAATCAAGTTCTTTTTCAATATTTCTGAGCTGAGATGGACTTAATTCATCATCGAATACAACTGTTCCCACATTTTCATTTTTGATGTAGGCATTAATTTCTTCGAGTTTTCCTGAACCAACAAATGTTCGGGTATCGGGTTTTTCAAGTTTCTGAATGAATCTTTTTACCGATGCGCCACCGGCTGTTTCAAGCAAAAATTCCAATTCGTCAAGCGTCTCATTCAAACGGTTTTCGTTTTGTTTGTATGTAATTAACCCAACCAGAACGGCGGTTTCGGTTATTGGAGTGTGTTCTATCATAAATCATTATAAAGTGACTGCAAAGATAGGATTAAGTTGTTTTGGAATTGACGTGTCTTTAACAGCCGGAAGGTTGCGCGGGGAATCATTTGAAAAAAGGGGAATGCATATTTTATATATTTTGGAAATAATCACACAAATCAGCCCACAAGCGCTTTGGCAACTATCCCCAGAAGATCTACCTGATCGAGATTTTTAAGTATGGTTGTAATTTTTGCCAGTTTCTCTTCTCTGGTAATGTCTGACTTTAAAACATCAATGATGTCTCTTGATTGTTTCACGGTGACGTACTCCTCCATGGCCACAATGGCCGGATTGGTGTCAGGGTCGGTTTTTTCGGGCAAACCAAAGGCTTCCAACTCCGCTATGCTTGCCTCCAGCACCTCCCTGGCCATTTTTTTGCATTCCTCAATCTGTGAAATTCTTCCGGTTGCATCGCGCAGCGACCAGGAGCTGTAATCGGGCTGTATTGACCTGATCAGATCGGTTTTGCGCGAGTTTTCCCCGAAAATCCGCCCAAGAATCATGATGGCGTTGGTTTTCCAGGATTGCAGATCGAAAGGATTTTCGTTGAGGCGATCCATGATTTCGCGGATCAGATTTATTTCTTTGCCAGACATGGTATGATGGGGTTAATGAATTTACCTGAAATTTAAGGTAATGCTAAATTAAGAAATATTGTCGGGTTTTGGCGGTTTTGTATCAAAGGAATTAACTTTTATTTAACTCAGGTTGTGGTTGAGGCCGAGGTTGAGATAGAGATTGATACTAATTTAAAATTATATAACTTCGCTTAGAGGATTCTAAACCCTATCTGACCGGCTAAATAAACTTTGTTGAGAAACTGAATTGTAAGCAAGATATATCCGACACACTTCAAGTTGGCAGGCTTAACCAGAACCTGAACCTTACAAGACTCACTGCGGAAAGTTATTCTTCTTAGGGCTATAACAATTTTTATTGTGGGACTATTTTCCGGTTTGAATTTTCAGAATTTCTTTGTTACTGATTTTCCAGAAATACTCTATTTATCCGCTTACTACTATCAATGCTTTTTGTACTTTTGAAAAGGGTAAAATTTTAATTTTTCTGATTGATTCCTAAAGACACCATACAAAGTATTCTTGACGCATCACGCATCGATGAGGTGGTTGGTGATTTTGTGCAATTGAAAAAACGGGGTGTCAATCTCCTGGGGCTTTGTCCTTTTCATAATGAAAAAACCCCTTCCTTCACGGTTTCGCCTGCAAAAGGAATATACAAGTGCTTTGGTTGTGGCAAGGCCGGAAACTCGGTCAATTTCATTATGGAGCACGAAAAATACTCCTATCCCGAAGCTCTCCGGTTTCTGGCAAATAAATATGGTGTTGAAATAGAAGAGCAGGAGCCTACACCCGAAGAAAAGCAGGCAGATACCGACCGCGAAAGCCTTTTCAATTTGAATGCCTTTGCCCAGAAATTTTATACACAGACTTTACATGAAACCGAAGAAGGAAAGGCTATCGGATTAAGTTACTTTTTGGAGCGGGGATTTCGCCAGGATATCATTCAGAAATTTCAGCTGGGTTTTTCACCCACGGCATGGGATGCCTTTTCGCAGCATGCGCTCAAAAACGGATATGCCGAAAAATACCTGGTCGATTCGGGACTTACCATTAGTAAAGATGGCAAACTATACGACCGTTTCCGCGAAAGGGTGATGTTTCCGATACATAACCTTACCGGAAAAGTGATAGGTTTTGGTGGACGCATACTCAGTTCCGATAAAACCAAAGCCAAATATGTAAATTCACCCGAATCTGAAGTATATAACAAATCAAAAAGTCTTTACGGAATCTGGCATGCCAGGAATGCCATTGTGGCCCGCGATAACTGTTATCTTGTTGAAGGTTATACCGATGTAATTTCACTGCATCAGTCTGGAATTGAGAATGTGGTTGCCTCTTCGGGCACTTCGCTCACTACCGAACAGATTAAACTGATAAATAAGTATACCCGGAATATTACCATTTTGTACGATGGCGACCCTGCCGGATTGAAGGCCTCATTCAGGGGTATCGACATGATTCTGGAGCAGGGTATGAACGTAAAGATTGTGCTTTTTCCCGAGGGAGAAGATCCTGATTCCTATGCCCGAAAGCACCGCTCGGCCGATGTAGAAGCTTTTATCACTACCGGTGCCGATGATTTTATAACGTTTAAAACCAGGTTGTTGTTGAGCGAGACCAACAACGATCCCATAAAAAAAGCCGGATTGATTCATGAAATCATACAATCGATCAGTCTGATTCCCGATCCCATCATAAGGCCGCTATATATAAGGGAGTGTGCCGAAATTATGGGATTGGCAGAACAAACCCTGATGAATGAGCTGAACAGGGTTTTTCGCAAAAGGAAGCTCAGGGGAAACCAGCAGGAAGATGCAAAAACCGAAGATTTGCCCGAAGATCAAACACTGGCTCCACCACAGGAGCAGGTGCTGGATATTACCGACTGCAGTGCCCAGGAACTGGATGTCATCAGGGTTTTACTGCATTATGCCGACAAGGATCTTAAATTCAAGGAGCCAGGTGAAGTACCGGGTATTTTCACAGAATCTGTTGTTAATGTTGCAGAGTATATTTGTAACGACCTGAGGGCAAATCAGATTACCTTTGACAAAGAAGAGTACCGGAAAATATTTGAAGCTTTTGCCGAAGGGGTTGATATTCATCAACTCCCCGATGAAAAGTATTTTCTGATGCACGTTGATCAGCAGGTGGCTGATACTTCGATCAACATCATTACACAAAAATATGAACTCAGTCCTGGCTGGGAAGAGATGAGAATATATGTACCCAGTGAGGCTGATAATCTAGAGAATGCAGTTCTTCAAACCGTTCTGGCATTGATGCACCGAAAGCTTTCGGCAATGGTTTTTATCAATCAGAAGCAGATGAAAGAGCTGCCACCCAATAGTGAAGACTGGGCAGATCACCTGTCGAGAGATATTCATTTAAAACAGGCCCGCAACGAAATAAGCCGTAAATTAGGACGAATTCTTAATGGCTAGATAACTGTTTGCCTTTAATTCTGTTATAAACTGAAACTTAAACCACAATCCTATGAAAAAAAATATGAGTAATACCGACAAGCTAATCCGGCTTGTAATTGCCTTGCTGATTGCAATTCTTTTCTTTTTAGATGTAATCACCGGCACACTTGCCATCGTACTTGGTATAGTGGCTGTGGCGCTCGTCATTACCAGCCTGCTGAATTTTTGCGGAGTTTATGCCATTCTTGGCATTTCCACCTGCAAAACAAAATAGGGAAAGTTATCAGCTTCTCATTGGTTCAGCAGATTTTTAACATTGCGCAACGACACCGCCGAAAAGGCGGGGCTAGCTGCAATGACGCCAAGTATTGATTGTCAATATGAAAATGTCATTACAAACGTTTTGTCATAGATTTAAAGTCAATGCGCAACAAAAAGCAGAAATACTGAACTTTAAGCTTTGTTTCAAAAAACAGGGCCTGAGCTAATCACTAAAGGCGGTTTTATTTTTTTACAAGTTTTTCAAGACTTACATTTACATCAATCTGTATACTTTTGGCAATATTATTTGCCAAGGCACCCGGAATTTTAATTCCATATTCTTCAACCGCGATGTTGAAAGTTGATTTCCCAAGAACTTTCCCGTCTTTTACTTCAAAGGTTCCCTTTTCAGTAACTTTTTTCGTTACATCTTTAATGGTCAGGTCTCCTTCGACAGTGGCATTGTAAACTCCGTTTTTATCGAAATTAATTTCCTTCAGATTCACTACTTTTCCGGTAAAGGTAGCATTTGGAAATTTGTCGGATTCCACATAATTTTCATAGAAATGTTCCTGCATGAGTGCCTTTTCAAATTGAAAGGATTTCATCAGTAAACGGAATACAAATTCTCCGGTCTTGTGATCAAGCGCAGTATTAACCTAACGATTACGTACTTCAATATCCTCAATGTGAGTGCTTGAGAAGAAGCGGATATGTCCGTTCTTGGTGATGTATTTCTGGGCATCTACGCTGCCGGCAAAAATGAGGGTCAATAAAATTAAGGCTGATAATTTTTTTATATTTCAGAGTTCAAGGGCTAAAATTCAGTTTATAAAAAAGTGCAAATTTTTAATCAATAAGGCTGCAATGCTCCAGAATAACATCAGTTACATTGTATCCGGGGCAAAGTCCCTTAATTGTGACTTTAGTTCCATCAGCGATTCCGGCAATTTTCTCAGCACTCTCAGGCAACATTGTACATCTGAGACCTTCGCTGCCAAACATACCATCTCTAATTTCAAAAACTGCAATGGTAAGGCCAACAGTGTTCTCTACTGCGCTTAAATCTCCGGTAATGGCTATAACTTTTCCGTTGTAAAGTGATGAAGTTGCCTGTGGATCATTTTTAAATTCCTTAAAGATGGTAAGAGATTCCACTATAAATTCGGGACTTGCTTTTGAATAATCCTGGTGAGGTTTATTATACACGAAAAAATCAACCAGCAAAACAGCTATTATTCCCAAATCAGCCAGTCCTCCAAGGGTTAAAATCCATTTTTTTCATATTGATGTTTAAACATATATAAAATATGTGAATAAAAATTGATTTTTTTTTTCTTATTCCGACCTGATTTTTTTCAGCATTTTAAAAGAAATTTTTCTGATTTGGAAAAATTTATTGAATATCAATAAATTAAACTCAGTATATTTTTAATAGAAAACTTTCATACTCACACGAAACGAATTTATAATGGTTTAACCCTCTGAAATATAAAATTGAAAGATCTGTCAAAGGCGATATATCTTTATTCTTTTTCTACATTTACATGTAAATCTGTTCAGTCATGCTACTTATTCTTATATCTGTTTTGCCGGTTATATTGATAATGCTGTATATATATTACAGAGATCGTTATGAAAAGGAGCCTTTTTGGCTGCTTATGAAGGCTTTTGGAGGAGGAATTCTGGCAGCAGTATCGACCCTGTTATTTTTTGCTCCTTTACAGGTTTTCTTTCCGGACTTTGAGAGCCTACTTATGGAAGCATTTTTCAGGGCTTTTGCCGGAGCTGCCATTCCCGAAGAAATTTTCAAGTTCATATTCCTTTACATAATTATATGGAAGAATCAGAATTTCAATGAATATTACGATGGAATTGTTTATTCTGTTTTTGTTTCACTCGGATTTGCCTGTCTTGAAAACATTTATTATGTCACCGAACATGGTATGGGCGTTGGTATTGCGCGTGGAATTTTTGCCGTTCCTAGTCACGCTCTTGACGGAGTGATTATGGGATATTTTTTGTCATTGGCAAGATTCATGCCCGGCCGCAGAGCTGAATTTCTGTTTAAAAGCCTTTTTTATGCCATTTTAGCACACGGAATCTATGATTTTCTGCTTTTTTATGCTTCAGGAATGTCGGAATCAAATCCCGGTTTTGCCGGTTTACTGATTATCGTCTTTTTTGTTTTTGTAATTTACCTATGGCGCCTGGGCTTCAGGAAGATTACCAGCCATGTTGAAGCATCGGTGTTTAAAAACTGAGAGCTTTACTGAATTATAAGAACCCTGGATTAATATGCAATCAAATAATTTTCTTAGAAAATGACTTCTATTGAGTTAAGTAGTGATTTGCGAAACTACTGCCAGGCCCATGCTAATGAAGACATTGTTAAAAAATACTCCCGATATTTTAAGCAAGGAGTTTACGATGCCTGGGGTCTGAGTCAGGCTCTGATGTATGCAAAGAAGGAAGAATTGAAAAAGTCCGGAAAAATTACGGTTGATTTTGTATTTGAAACAGCCCCTCTGCTGATGAAAAGTGGCAAATATGAAGAGACCTCTTTTGCTTTGATAATGATTTCCTTAGTGAAGGAAAAGCTGATCAAAAACGATTTTAAACGGCTTGAAAGCTGGTTTGAAGTTGGGATTACCAATTGGGCTCATGCCGATTACTTTGGGATGTTTTTTTACCTGAAATTATGAAACAGGGGCTGGTTGACATCAATGATTTTTCAATTTGGGTCTCATCTCCTCACAAATTTCAGCGCCGCTGCGTGCCGGGTACCTTTATTAAACTGCTTAAAAGCGGAATATCTTTTCAGGAATTATTCACATTTCTTGAACCACTGATGGGTGACCCTGATCGCGGGGTGCATCAGGGCATGGGCTGGTTTCTGCGCGAAGCCTGGAAGGTAAAACCTGATGAAACGAAAGCTTTTCTGCTAAAATGGAAAGATAGCGCTCCCAGACTTATTTTTCAATATGCCTGTGAAAAGATGAACCCCGAGCAGAAAGCAAGGTTCAGGAGGAAGAAGTAAAGCGATTGTGAATTAAGTGAATTGGGGCGGCAAACTTTTTCCTTTTCAGATAATCGCCGTAGCATGCACCCTGCTTTTTCGAATCCGGTCAACCCGCGCAGTCAGGGTGTTTTTTTTTGAAAGCAAAGGAGTCAGTTCTGCTGGAATTTTTATATGGGCTTCTTCTCCGAATATATCGTCAGCTATGGCAGTCAAATCAAAGGTGGCATCGGCATATTCAATTTTCTGAAAATACCTGACCGCGAATTCATAAGTTTGGCCTTCCTTGTAAATGGGATTTTCAGGTTCAAAGTTAAGTGTTCCATCTTCAGCGTAGTGGACAAATCTGCAGTTTATTTTTTTTCCCTTTCTAAGGTTGTAATTCTTGTACCACTGAGCTTCAAGGCGATAAAAATTTCCTTCAGAATCAATCATTGTGTAGAATTCGTCTTTTAATTCCTTGATTAAGAAGGGGTAATATGTTCCTGGTAAAAGGGATGAGTTCAATTCGCTTTCAGGCCTGAGGTAAAGTCTGGCTTTTTTGATCCGGCTTACCAGGCACCTGATTTTGCCGGCCTTCAGGTATTCTTCAGGTGAAGTCGGCTCAATTTTTACATTACAACTCATCCCCAGAGCATCAGAAAGTTCCAGAATATAGTGAATCACTTTACCTTCTTCTGTAATGGCTTTGTGTCCCTTAATCTCAAACATATAGATTTTACCTTCTTCATAATATGGATGAAGGGGTTCAATGAAAACCTGTCCGCTACAGTTCACCTTATCAACCCTGCATTTTATGCGAGTGGCTTGTTTAAATCCATAATGTGAATAGGCTTCAGCCGGTAACAGAATTTTATACCCTTTTGGATCAAGCAATACATAATATGCCTCATTCTCAGATAATTCTACCTTTTTCAGGACAGTAAATTCCACAACACTTCCTTCACTGAAACGGGCATTGTTATAGCTTATGGATCGGATTTCAGGAGACATAATTCAAATAAAAAAGTCAATAATAAATATTTTAATCTCCACAGGAACTTATATTTAAAGAAATAGCCCGGGATTGACCGGGCCGTAGTTAAATAGAAAAGAGTTCCTGGTGTTACATTTCTCTGGCCAAATCAACAGTAAAATGTCTCATAATCGGAGCTTCGCCTGTTATTCTTAAACCTTTAACAATGCTGTTTCTTCGTTCAAAAACATTTGCCAGAGCAGTAGCTACATAATCCATGTGATTGTTAGTATATACCCGGCGGGGAATGGTCAGTCTGAGCAGTTCAAGCATCGGGAAGCGATTTTCGCGGGTATCAGGATCACGGTCTGCAAGCAGAGCCCCAATTTCAACACCGCGCACACCACTTTCCAGATAAAGCTCAACAGCAAGTGTTTGGGCCTGGAATTGTTCTTTAGGCAGATGAGGCAAAAAACGTTTGGCATCAACAAAAATAGCATGGCCACCAAAAGGTTGCTGAACAGGAACGCCAAAATTAACAAGTCTTTGGCCCAGGTAGGCAACCTGGCTGATTCGTGTTTCAAGGTAATCGAACTCTGTGCCTTCGCGCAGACCCTGGGCAAGCGCATTCATATCGCGGCCCGACATTCCTCCGTAAGTGATATATCCCTCAAACATTATGGTAAAAACCGATGCTTTTTCAAACAGCTCTTTGCTGCGCAATGCAATAAATCCGCCCATATTCACAATGGCGTCTTTTTTGCTGCTCATGGTCATGGCATCGGCGTAACTGAACATTTCCAACACGATTTCACGAATACTTTTGTGGGTATATCCTTCTTCACGGGTTTTGATGAAATAGGCATTTTCGGCAAATCTGGCCGAATCATAAATCAGCATAATACCATACTTATCAGCCAGTTGCTTTACGTCGCGAAGGTTTTGCATTGAAACAGGTTGTCCCCCTGAAGAATTGCATGTAACTGTAACCACAATAAACGGAATCTTCTCTTTGGGATGGCTTTTCAGCACATCCTCAAGTTTTTCAAGGTCTATGTTTCCTTTAAACGGATGATTGATGGTTGTATCGAAAGCTTCTGCAATGGTGCAATCTACCGCCTTTGCCTTACGAAATTCTATATGGCCTTTGGTAGTATCGAAATGCGAGTTGCCCGGTATGATATCTCCGGCTTTTACCAAAGCAGAGAAGAGCACATTTTCGGCTGCTCGCCCCTGATGTGTAGGCAAAAAATATTCAAATCCGGTTATTTCCTTTATGGTATCTTTCATTTTAAAATAGGAAGATGCTCCGGCATAACTTTCATCACCCAGCATCATTTCGCTCCACTGCCGGTCGCTCATGGCTCCGGTTCCTGAATCGGTAAGCAGGTCAATAAACACATGCTCACTCCTTAATTTAAAGAGATTATAATTGGCTTCTTTTATCCATTCTTCTCTTTCCTGACGGGTGCTGCGGCGGAGAGATTCCACCATTTTTATTTTATAAGATTCCGCAAATGGCAATTTCATAGTTAAAGGGTGTTAAAATTATAAAATCTGGTAAATCATGAATCTGTCAATAACATATTGACTAAAAGGGAATTAATGCTGATATTCGTCCCGGTTTTTAATATTGCGGAAGGTCATCCTGGAAGTAAGCTGATAATTATAAGAAGAGCTCATGATCTGCTGCTTGTTGCGTTCAAAAGTAAATCATTTTTCAGAAATCCAAAATTTTTCACATTTTTTTTTCATAAATTTTAATCCTGATATTCCGGGCATCCTTTATTTTTATTTAATCCATAAATAAATGCATGGCAACCTGTTCACTTTTTGAGGGAATTCTTATCTTGCATCATGATTTAAACTCTGAAAACCGATCCCTATGGTCAAACAACTCATATTTTCCGCCGTTTTGCTTATCACCCTGGGTGTTTTTGGTTACACCCTCAGCCGTTTATATGGTTTTTTCAGGCTTACCAGGCCATTTCCTGTTTCAAACTGGGGGCAAAGGATAAGTTTGACATTAAAGGTGGCCATTGGTCAAACCAAAATTCTCAGGTTTCCGGTGATTGGGTTTTTACATGCCCTCGTTTTCTGGGGTTTTATGGTAATCACTCTGGGAAGCATTGAGATGGTAATCGACGGTATTACAGGTCTCGAAAGAAGTATGTCGGCTACAGGATGGTTTTACGATTTCGTTATGGCATCAGGTGATATTATGGCTTATGTGATCATGCTTTCTATCATCGTTTTTCTTATTCGCCGGCTTTTTATGAATATCAATCGCTTTTATGGAATTGAGATGCAAAAAAAGTCCAAGATCGATGCTATCATTGCGCTAACCATTATATTTTTTCTGATGGTTTCGCTGGCAGGTATTAATCTGACTTATATACTTAAAAACCCCGGAGAATACGAAGGCATTTACCCTATAAGTGCCATATTGTCTCCTTACTTTAATCGAAATATTTACAGCATTAATTTTTTACATGAACTATCGTGGTGGTCGCATATTCTGCTGATTTTTGCATTTGCCAATATACTTCCTTACTCCAAGCATTTTCATGTTTTTACCTCAGTTCCAAATGTATTCCTGAGCAGGCTGGAACCATTAGGGCATTTGCCAAATATGGAAAATGTAACCAAAGAGGTAAAACTGATGATGAATCCCGAAACAGCTTTCGCGCCTGCGCCCATAGGCGAAAATCCTCCTTCGCGATTTGGTGTAAAAGATGTTGAAGATGTGACCTGGAAAAATTACCTCGATTCTCTGGCATGTACCGAATGCGGGCGTTGTACTTCGGTTTGTCCGGCCAATTTAACCGGGAAGAAGCTTTCGCCACGTAAAATCTTTATTGATCTTCGTGCCCGGATGAAAGCCAAAGGCCCTGGCCTGATAAAAGACAAATCATTCGACGATGGCAAATCGCTGATCAGGGATTATATTTCAACTGAAGAGCTTTGGGCCTGCACCACCTGCAATGCCTGTGCCATGGAGTGCCCCATCAACATTAATCATCCAACGCTAATCCTCGATATGCGCCGGTATCTGGTAATGGAAGAATCGGCAATTCCGGCATCCATTGCAACCATGCTTCAAAACATTCAGAACAACGGGGCTCCCTGGCAATATCCGGCGGATGACAGATTGAAATGGGCAGAAGGATTATAAACGATGCCATTTTCAATTCGCCTTCTTCAGGTAACAGGCAAAACCCAAAAATACTCACAGATAAATCAAAAAAAATATGATTACTGATCAGATAAAGGTTCCGATTATGTCAGAAATTGCAGCCCACGGCGAAAAACCCGAATATCTTTTCTGGGTGGGATGCGCAGGTGCATTTGATGAAAGGTATCAGAAAGTAACCCGTGCTTTTGTGAAACTTCTTCACCATATTGGAGTCAGCTATGCTGTACTTGGGAAAGAGGAAACATGCAACGGTGACCCGGCCCGCAGAGCCGGCGATGAAATGACATTTCAGATGCAGGCACTGATGGTCATCGAAACTTTGAAAAGTTATGATGTTAAAAAGATCATTACCTGTTGCCCCCATTGTTTCAACATATTTAAAAATGAGTACCCTGACCTTGGTGGAAATTATGAAGTAACACACCATTCACAATTTCTGAAAAAAATGGTGGATGAAGGCAAGCTCCGGACCAACCCGGCCATTTTTCAGGATCAGACCATTGTGTTTCATGACCCGTGTTACCTTGGAAGAGCCAATGGAGAGTATGATTCTCCGAGGGAAGTGATCGGATCGCTACATTCAAAAACCACAGAGATGCCGCGCAGCAAAAGCAAGGCATTGTGCTGCGGTGCAGGTGGAGCTCAAATGTTTAAAGAAGCAGAAGCGGGCAACAAAGAGGTAAATATGGAGCGCACCGAAGAGGCCTTGAATTCCGGCGCTTCCATTGTAGCCACTGCCTGTCCTTTTTGTATGACCATGATTACTGATGGCCTGAAATTCAGGGATAAACAGGAGGAAGTCAGAAATTATGATATTGCCGAACTGCTGGTGATGGCAATGGGTTTGTAGAGTGATGGAGCAGTCAGGCTATTGAATTAGCATTGAAAACCGAATGTAATGAAAAACTCACTGAGAGTTCGGACATCTAATAATAAACTGTTGATAAATAATTTGGAATCTTTTTGATTCATTCTATAAAATTGTAGTATATTTGACACTATTAGTCAACACGAGAAATGTCAACACTTGGGCTTAAATTAAGAGAATTAAGAGAGCAGGCAGGATTTTCATTAAGAAAAGCCGCTGTAGCCATTGATATCGACATTGCCATATTGAGCAAAATGGAACGTGGCGAACGGAAATTCTCAAAGGAGTTGGTTTTAAAATTAGCGGAACTCTACAAAACCAATACAGATAAATTGGTGATTGAATATTTAAGTGAAAAAGTACTTTACGAATTGGGAGAAGAAGAATTTGGACTTGAAGCATTAAAAGTTGCTGAGAAACGATTAAGGTATAAGAAAAACAATAATCATGAATAGTTTAATTAAACCTGAATACGAGACGCTAATATTCCAGTTCAGAGGTTTCAAAGTAATGGTTGATGCTGATTTGGCAGTTTTATACGGTGTTCCGACGAAAGCGTTAAAGCAACAGGTAAAAAGGAATATTGAACGGTTTCCTGAGGATTTTATGTTTGAACTCACTAAAAATGAGAAAGATGAACTGGTCACAATTTGTGACCGGTTGGCATTATTGAAACATTCTTCGGTAAACCCCATGGCATTTACAGAGCAGGGTGTTTCTATGCTTTCATCTGTGCTGCGTTCCGAAAAAGCGATTAAAATCAATATCGAAATTATGCGTGCTTTTGCCCGATACAGGGCATTGTTAAGGGAAAATCAGGAGTTGAAAAAAGAAATTCTGAAACTTGATGCCAAACTCAATCACGCTTTCAAATTCTTACTCGACAAACTTGATGCCCTGCACCAAAAAGCAAACAAACCAAGAAAACCTATCGGATATAAATGACTAAGCAATGACTGGGTTACAGCAAATGACGGAATTTTGCCAATACAATTATTAAAGCAAATAGTTGGTGCGAAGCCAGTAGTTTGACATTATTTACGACCATTTGGTTGACATCGGCAAGATGGTCTGTTACTTTAATTTTCCCCCCAGCACAGCTGTTTTTTTGAACTGTTTCACCTTTCCGGCAAGGTTAAATACTTCTATATGAATGATATAGATGCCAATAGGTGCTTTTTCGCGCTTATCGGTTGTGCCATCCCAGTTGAAGGTATTTCCTGTGCCGGCAGGTTCATTCCTGGCCAATAGTCTGACTTCCCTGCCATTACTGTCGAAAATGCGGATGGTAACTGAATAGCCGGGTTCAGCAAAGTTGCAGGAAATCGCCAGAATGTCATTAAACCCATCGCCATCAGGTGAAAATATATCAGGGGTAATCAACACTTCATCGCTGCCTTCGGGCGAAAGCATAAACTGTGAGTTTTGGTAACCCGGAGTTGCAAACCCGACATTCTGAGAAGCTGAATGCCAGTTGCCCGGGTCCTGAGTAGGCCGGTTGAAATTTATACGTTCCAGAGATACCCCATCGGTAGTGTTGAGTAATGAAAAATGCATATCGGAGTTGTAAGCGAACTCGTCAACAATAACTTCCCAGGGAGTGAGTAATACAACTGTTCCGGAAGCAATTGCATAAACCGGGAATGATGATAAGCTTATAAAACCATTGGGATTCGACGTGAAATATTCGCTTTTAACCACATTCGCATCTTTAGTAAGAACGAGATATTCTTCAGGAAACATCAATCTGCCTTCAGGAGCGGTTTCTTTGACCGAGGTAACTTCGCCTGTATTTTTATCGCGCGTAGCAAGCCATATGTTTTTAAGATCCACTACTTTGTTTGAACGGTTATAAATTTCGACAAACTCTGTTCCGGTAGCTCTCGGATCAGAAAGCACTTCGTTAATAACAATATCCATTGATTCGGGGAGCGATGGGATTGCAAATCTGGCTGTTAATTCCTGTTCTGTTTGGTTGCCGGCACAATCACTCATCCCAATTGAAACACTGAGGGTGTAAATTACTCCATCGGCAAAAGCAGCATCAAAATTCAGGTTGGCCGAACGGTAATCCGGTGGGTTTAACTTAATGGTTGATGGACTCCCAAACCCATTATCCACACGGTACCTTGCCGGGCTTGAAATGCTGAGGCTGTCGATAGATTCATTAAAGAAAACCCTTATGGTTTCTGGTCCTGTAATGCTGATTTTTTCAATTTCAGGACTGAGAATATCCGGATTGACACCATTAACCGAATTAATGCTTCCGGGAGTTCCCCCTGATGGATTTATGGATGCTCTCCAGTTTTCGGCACCTGCACAAGGGTTGGCCGGGTCGATCATTTCGAGTGACCAGCCTCCGTTTTTCTTAACAGCATCGCGGTACCAGGTGTCGCTGTAAACCAATGAATGAATGATAGAACCCTGGCTGTTGCGGAGCACCAGACTTGCTCCTGTATTTGACAGGCTAATGCTTGAAAAGCCGATTACTTCACCA
This sequence comes from Lentimicrobium sp., assembly GCA_019429275.1. GTDB lineage: Bacteria > Bacteroidota > Bacteroidia > Bacteroidales > Lentimicrobiaceae > Lentimicrobium. Next base: position 15,821 of record JAHYJC010000048.1, read on the forward strand.
TATCCTGTGAAAGCAGGCAATGCATCAGTACTTGTAATAATATGATGCTCACCGGCTCCGATTATTTTCCGGGGAAGAATTCTTCGTGTTGTTCCCATATTCAACACCCAGTTTTCGAGTTGAATAGGGAAATTGCTGCGATTGAATATTTCGAGATATTCGTTGTTAGGTAAAGAAACCGGTGGGTCAGGATCAGCCATAATTTCAGTAATCAGCACATCATAGGCTTTTACACTATAATAGGCAAATTCCTTAACTACAGGCTGCATAACATTGCCTGCGATGTCTTTGATGTTGCTGACCGTGAGATTGTAGAAGCTGCCCTGCATAAATGCATCTTCAAACAAAAGGTGAACCACCGATTTTTCAACGATATCGCGGCCTGCAGCCAGCGGATTGCCAAGGCCATTATCGGCAGAGTAATTGTTTATATCATTGGCTGTGTTTTCATCAACAGTTTCGCTGAAATTTAACTTAAGGTTATTCTGGCTGATGACTTCAATGGACATCAGACTAGGAGGAGTATTGTCCACAAGCGGAGGGCCGGCATATATGTCGTCGAAGTAGAAACGGGTTGCATTGCTTGAGGTGTATTTGCATAAAATTCCAAAATGAGTGAAGTTGTTCCATTGTGCATCTTCGCCAGAGCCCTGCAGTTGAAAGTCTTCTCCGCCGGCCTGATCGGCATACACGCTCCATAATCCGTCTTCATCTTTCAAAACCTTTATACTTATAGCAAATGCAGTTGCAATTAGTCCATCGTTTCCACGGCATATAAGGTTGTTTACTGTTCCGCTCTGGCGGTATAGTTCAATGGCATCTGCCGAACCACCTTCGCCGAGTTTCAGATAAAAACCATTTAAAGGTTCATTCAGGTTTGGGTTATCTGATAAAAGGTAAATTTTAGCCTGATTGTTATCGCTGGGGCTGAAATTGAGTCTGACCCATATCCTCCATTCTAACAATCCGTCAGCACTGAAGGTTGTAACAAGTCCCGACAGCCCTTCTCCGGAGGAGTTGAGCTGAAGCTGGCCGCTGGCATTGATGGTAAACTGATCTGTATTGCCTGTCCATTCAGGATTTTGAGTGAAATCACCGTCAGAGAAATCATCGGATAGTTGAGCGAATGATAATAAGGGAATGAAAAACAGAATGAAAAGAACATCTCTCATAGCATGATTTATTTGAAGTCATAAAGTTATAGATTTTCTTTACGTCGCAATATCTATTTACTTATAATGGGAAATACCAGTCGTTTTCAAGTGTTTGCCGGTATGATTTTCGGATTAACGGGAAACATTCTGATTAAAACCAGGTTTTTGCTTTGGCAAATGCGATGGCATCGGATATAATCAGATTGTGGTCGAAGGCTAGTTCAGGAATATTAGTAATCTTGAACCATTGTGCATCAGCAGCATCATCGCCACTTTTGACTTGTGCATTTATATTCTCAAGAATACCGGCATAGGCAATGGCAATGGTGCGGTGACGCGGATCGCGATGAACGGCACCATAAGTGTGAAACTGAAAAAGCCCGATTCCCGAAAGCCCTGTTTCCTCCTGAAGCTCCCGCAAAGCTGCATCTTCGGGGGTTTCATCCATGTCAATAAATCCTCCCGGACTTGCCCACATGCCAATAAATGGCTCATGTCCACGCTTTATGAGCAATACTTCGACATCGTTTCCATTTTTTCTGAAGATCACAATATCAGCAGTAACGGTTGGGCGGGGATAGGTGTATGTGAACATGTTTTTATTTACTATAATTAGAAGTTTGAAAAGTTCGTTGGGGGTGAATTTGTTAACTGAAATGGGAAAAATATTCAATTTAACCGGTTTCCCGACTATCGTCAGGATTTGTTTCATGGCCGGAATTACCTGCTACAACCATAACAATTTCTCCTTTTGGGGGATGGGTTGTATAATGTAAAGCCAATTCGGTAAGGGAGCCTCTTTTGTTTTCCTCATAAAACTTTGTCAACTCCCTCGAAACGCAGGCTTTCCGATCCTGACCGCACAATTCAGATAGTTGCATCAGGGTTTTGGCCAGCCTGAAGGGAGATTCGTACAATACGAAAGTGAACGGAAGTGTAGAAAGATACTGAAGTCTTGTTTGCCTGCCTTTTTTATGTGGTATGAATCCCTCGAAGTGGAAACGATCGCAGGGAAGTCCGGAGTTTACCAATGCCGGAACAAAAGCCGTTGCCCCAGGAAGCGTTTCAACCTCAATGCCTGCCTCTACGCAGGTGCGCACCAGCAAAAAACCCGGATCTGAAATTCCCGGAGTTCCGGCATCAGTGACCAGCGCAACGGATTCTCCAGCGGCAATCCGGGATGCAATTTCTTCAGCGGTGCGGTGCTCATTGTGCATATGATGCGACTTCAATGCATTGGAAATGTTGTAATGCTTTAGAAGAATGCCTGTTTTTCGGGTATCCTCGGCCAGAATCAGGTTAACCTCTTTCAGGATTCTGACAGCCCTGTAAGTCATATCTTCCAGGTTTCCAATGGGTGTAGGCACCAGATAAAGTTTCGACATATTATTCCTTCATTCAAGCGTAAATCAGTTTATTAAATACCTGCGTTCGATGTATTCCTTCAGTTTCAGATAGGCCTTATTTTTGGTGTCCCAATTGTTCCTGGACTGAAAATCAGCAAACAACTCTCTGGCAGCTTCAATTCCAATACAATTGTTTAACACAGCGATGGTATCTTTATAGTGCTGGGCTGAACCTTCAAACAATTCGTTGATAAACTGAAACTTTTCGTTGATACCAATGGCATTTTTTATGTCGCTTATAGGGGTGAGGTTTATTTTATCTGCAAGTGTATGATCAGATTTTCCCGGTGATATAATGTCATTGAGAGAAGGGGCCTCGGTTTTGAATTTTTCTGATAGGGTTCCATTGCCAAAAAGATCGGGTTGTTGAACGGCCGGCTTTGCTTGATTTGAATTTGTAACCGGTGGAGCGAAAACCATTTGTGTCGGCGCTGATTTCTTTTCCGGCTCTGGCAGATCAATAACTGCGGCCTTAATTGAAAGAATGGATGATTCTTGTTGCATAATTTTATCGTCCACTTCTTCAATGGCAACCTCTGGCTTAGGAATTACAGGAACCTCCGGCGCAGAAAAGTCATCTGCTTTTTCCCTGGAAACAGGAGTCTGAGCGAAAAATTCCGGAGAATCAACCTTTGCCGGCTCAGCTACCACCGGGCTTTCATCTGAAATCTCTTTTTCTTTCAGCAAGCTGGTTTTCAGGTATATATCCCGCATCATTTCAAGTAATATATCTGCATCAATCAAATGCACTTCGCCTGTATTTGACAAATGTTCCAATATCCGATTGAGGTCGGAAATATTATTTCGGATCTCATTCAATAATTTCTGGTGAGTCATGTTGATAAAATTCTGTAAAGAAGTCTTGCAAAACGCAGAATCATGGTATTTTTGTATGCCGGGTACCAAAATAATGATCAGCGTTCAGACCTGTTTTGATTGTTTGGTTTGAAAGGTTAAAGGTAAATTAAAAAATTATAAAGAGAGGCAATGTTTTTAGAAAGTGCCATAAACCCGACACATCGCAGGGGTTGGATTGAAGTAATTTGCGGATCAATGTTTTCGGGAAAGACGGAAGAACTGATTCGTCGGTTAACCCGTGCACGCATTGCCAGGCAAAGGGTTGAAATTTTTAAACCTTCACTTGATACCCGATACGATGAGAATAATGTTGTTTCGCATAACGAAAATGTAATTATTTCTACTCCGGTTCAGTCCTCCTCTCAAATTCTCCTTTATGCTACTGATGTTGATGTGGTAGGAATTGATGAAGCCCAGTTTTTTGATGATGAACTGATTTCAGTCTGCAACAAACTGGCAAACAGCGGTATAAGGGTGATAGTGGCCGGGTTGGATATGGACTTTTCAGGAAAACCGTTTGGGCCGATTCCATCGCTTCTTGCCACTGCCGAATATGTGACCAAGGTGCATGCCATCTGCATGCAATGCGGAAACCTGGCGCATTACTCTTATCGCAAAACATCCGATGAAAAACTGGTAATGCTTGGAGAGACCGATAGTTACGAACCGCTTTGCAGGGATTGTTACACTAAGTTAAGAAACAAACCTTAGTTAACATATTCCATGCCTGGTTTTTCAAAATAGTTTTTCAAAATCAATAACATTTCAGATTGGGTAAAACAAATTTTTACCTTTGTCGATCTGTGATTCTAAAACAACCATAATGAAATCAATTTCTTTACGCACTATCCTGGGCTTTCTGTTTTTTGCAACCTCAGTTTTGAGTATTAGCGCCCAGGATTATGGGAAGTATCCGCCTCAGCGACTTACCCATCATATGACACCTGAAGAGCAACTGAGCCGGCATCTTATCGGACGTGGTTTTGTTGAGACTCCTCCTCCTGCCGGAAATATTATCAGTCTGGCAGAATTTGAAAGAGCCAAAGGTGCTTTAGTCAGATATCCTTTTGGAATTCCGATTGCCCTCATTCGCGAAATGGCGCGCGATGCCATCGTAACAACCCTGGTTTCAGGCCCTTCGCAGGAAACTACAGTCCGCAATCAATATATTAGCGCCGGAGTTAATCTGGCAAACTGCAATTTTGTGCATGCGCCTTCCGATAGTTACTGGACCCGTGATTATGGCCCATTGTTTATTTCTTATGGCGATAATCAAATTGGAATTGTTGATTTTCCATACAACAGGCCTCGCCCAAACGATGATAACGTGCCCGTAAAAATTGCCGAATTTCTTGGTTTGCAATGGTTTGGCATGAATGTTATTCATACCGGGGGCAATTACATGACCGACAGTTACGGTATGGCCGCTTCGACGACCATTGCCTATACTGAAAATCCGGGACAGACGCCAGCCCAGATCGATCAGAAAATGCAGGATTATCTGGGTATTGATGATTATCATGTTCTTCCCGACCCCAACAATACCTATATTGATCATATCGATTGCTGGGGGAAATATCTTGGCACCAATAAAGTGCTGATCCGTTCAGTTCCTTCTTCTCATCCACAATACGATGAAATAGAAGCAACGGTTGATTATTTCGAATCAGTTACAACGCCCTGGGGAGTTCCCTACGAAATTTTCAGGGTAAACACACCCCAGAATCAGCCTTACACAAACTCCTTTATTTTAAATGACAAGATTTTTGTTCCCTCAATGGGAACTCAGTATGATGAACCAGCCCTTGAGGTTTATCGCCAGGCAATGCCCGGTTACAAGATATTTGGAATTATTGGGCAGGCCTCTACTCCATGGGAGTCCACCGATGCCATACACTGCCGGGTTCACGAAATGGCCGATCCTGAAATGCTGAGCATCAGGCATTATCCGCTGCTGAGCAATATAGAGCAAGCGACGGACTATACTTTCGATGCAAATGTTGTTTCCTATGGCGGGTCTGAAATTATATCAGATTCAGTTTTGTTATATTACAGGGTTAATCCTAATATTTATACACCATTTCAGTCGGTGAATATGACCAATGTTTCCGGATCACAATGGTCGGCAAGCATTTCTTCGCCCGAATATGGAAGCACCGTTCAATACTATATTCATGCGGCAGATTCTTCAGGTAGAAGCGAAAACCATCCGTTTATCGGCAAACCCGATCCCCATGAATTTTATGTTGGAGAACAACTCTTTGCAAATGCCGGAACCGATCTGAATGAGATTGAACTTACCACCATGAAAGATACGGAGGTGGAAGAATTTATTAATATTTCAAATACCGGGGAACTGGGACTGAATTATTTTATTTCTGTTTCGACTGACAGGGCCGATACTATAGCCAAATCGTTACCCGATAGCCCGGCTGCAGGCGCTTATAACTCAAATACCTTAGTCGAAAATGGTTGGACAACCCTGAACGTTTTTGAAGAAGGGGTACTGAGTGAGATTATTCTTTCATATAACTGGACAACAGACAACTATCCAACTGAAGGCTCTTTCTGGGCCGAGTCGCCATCAGGCGCCCAGTTTATGATAGCTGCCGGTCAAAATACAGGGACCTATACGGTTGGAAACAATAACTTTGCCGGAGAAGAGCTACAGGGAATCTGGAAATTCTGGATAGAAGATAGCTATGGTGATGGCGGGCATCAGGCAAAGAACATTTCGGTAAAATTTGTGCGGGTTATTCCAACCGGCGACTGGTTAAGTGTTGAGCCCACCGAAGGAACCGTTGAACCGGGGTCTTCACATCCGTTAACTGTTATTTGTGATGCTTCAGGAATGGAGCTTGGAGTTTATCATGGAATAATTACCATACTTTCAAACGACCCTGACGAACCGGAGTTAATGATACCGGTAATATTCACTGTTTCTATAAATGTCAATTCAGAACAGAAATCAATCGAATCCCTGGATGTAAAGGTATATCCAAATCCCGGACACGGGATTTATACCATTGAGCTGACCGGTGACGATTCTCAATTGCTTGACATTGAACTTACCGATCTCACCGGAAGGGTTCTTTTTTCAAGGGAAAATGCGATGGGAAGGTCTGACCGAAATTTCACACTTTCAATGCCTGAACTAAAACAGGGAGTTTTCATTCTGTATCTCAAAGCTGAAGGATACCAGAAAGCTATAAAAATAATAAAGAATTGATATAATATTAATTTGAACAAAAGCCGGTCAGTAACATCCTGGTCGGCTTTTGTTCAATACATTGATTCGGAAAGTTTTAGATGTATGTTTATGATTTTTCAGAATAAAAATCCAAGGTTAATGTACATTCCTTTGCTTCCATCGCGTTTATCGCCCGCAAGGCCATAATCAACAGCAACAATAAAATTCTGGTTCATGGCTATGCGAAGGCCGGCGCCATAGGAAACGTGCAATCCCTGATCGGTTTTAGTGAATAAACCAATTTTTTCCTCTTCAGGAATCAGGCTCATGTCAACAGGTATTGTTTTGGTTATCATACCCATATCACTGAATCCATTCAGTGAGAGATAAAAATTCTGGTTCCACTTCTGAAACTTCAGGAACTTGTACCTCAGTTCAAAATTACCATAGGTAAATGCATCGCCCACAACCCGGTTACGAAGAATTCCACGTAAAGATCTTGCACCTCCCAAGCCATCATTTTTGGTTGATTTGGTAAAAGTGTTAACCATATATGGCTGCATATAGAAAGGGGCTTTTCCGTCGATGGTTCCCTGCCAGCCGAGCCGGTAAGCAAATGTCAGCAGATCTTTTTTCAGGGTGATATATTGCCTGTGTGTAAGCGCAAGTTTTGTATAGGCATTCTCTTTATTGCCAAGAAATCCGGGAGCTGACATGATAACAACTTCTGACCATATTCCCCTGTTTGGATTGGGTTCATTGTCGCGGGTATCATAAACCAGGCCTGTTTTCAGGAAATTGAGCGAACCTCCGTCGGCTTCTTCTGCTGGAATCAACCCCCAGCGAACATATTTATCATACAGGCCTTCAACTTCGGGCAACAAATCTTCTTCATCCTTGCCTTTGTTGAGTTTGTCAATATCAACAGATTTAATTTGCGAATTAAAGTAGCCATATCCAAGTACAACCCTCAATGGAAGGTCTGCCAGTTTTTTCTGAAAATCGAGGGTGATTCTTGCCAGTTTTCTGTCGTGGCGATAAAATACACGGGATATGTAACCGGGGTCTTTTTTTTCGGTAAAGGCTGTATTATAAACAGATTCATAGCCATTGAAACCATAAAAGTCGAGCGCCTGTTCAGTCAGAAAGCTAAAATCGGCAGTGATTCTGATGTTGTGAGGAAGAAGATATTTTGAGTCAAAAAACAACTGATTTATTCCGCTTCCCTTGGTTGTGCGCGACCACTCAGCATAGAGCGACCAGCGATAATCGGGATAAACCGAGCCATCGCCATACTGAAAAAGATTGAACAGCAATCCATATTGGAATCCAATATCAGAATCAAAGGCTACGGCAGGCAGTGCACCAAAGTTAAGGCCTGTTTTTACTTTTTCTTTCGAACGGGCGGCAGTTGTATCGCTCTGTCCGAATGATACTGATCCGAATGCAATAATCATGACCAGTCCCAATATCATGGCTCTGGCAGATAAAATTAAGATCTTTTTCATCGGCAGGTTTTTTTTATGCCGAAAGATAGTAAAACTGTTGTTATAAATGCACGCATCATAAAAATATGTTATCATGTTAAAAACAAAGGGTTATTAAAGTCATTTTCCATAAATTCCGGCCACACCGGACTCTATATCAGGCGAATAGAAATTATTAAAATCTGATTTATTTCCTTACTTTCGCATCAATCTGGAAAAAGTATCTCTATGAGACAATCACTTAGAAATCAGGCCATAACCAAAGGTGACAAGAAGGTTATCCGCGGTTGGATTATGTACGATTGGGCAAACTCGGTTTATCAACTGACCATTGCCTCGGCCATATTCCCTATTTATTATAATCAGATAACCCGAAGCGGACCCAACGACTATATGGTCAGTTTTTTTGGCCTTGAAGTTATTAATACGGTGCTTTACTCCTGGGCCATTGCAGCCGCTTACTTAATCGTGGCAGCTTTTTCACCCATGTTGTCATCTTTGGCCGATTACACAGGAAGGAGAAAAGCTTTTATGCAGTTTTTTACATGGGTGGGCGCAGTTTCATGCGGTGCGCTCTTCTTTTTCGAAAGATCAAATGTTGAACTGGGGATCATTGCCTTTGCCCTGGGTACGCTGGGATATGGAGGTAGTATTGTTTTTTATAATTCTTTTCTTCCGGTTATTGCCGAGCCTGAAGATCAGGACAAAATAAGTGCCAGTGGCTATTCTTTGGGTTACCTGGGTGGAGTTGTGCTACTACTTTTCAACCTTTTAATGATTATGAAGCCTGCATTGTTTGGAATCAGCGATCCTTTGCTTCCGGCAAGGATATCTTTTCTGACAGTATTTATCTGGTGGATAGGATTTTCACAGATTACTTTTCGCCGCCTGCCCAGATACACCTTCCGGAAAAGGAGGAAAGACAAAGAAACCAATATATTTTTTGAAGGATACCGTGAGCTTGAAAAGGTTTTTAAACAGGTTAGAAATTCGAAAAGACTTAGCCATTTTTTGATCGGGTTTTTCTTTGTAATGATGGGATTGCTCACTACTATGTTTATGGCTGCAACTTATGGCGAAAAAGAGCTTGGGCTGAAAGAAAACATTCTGATTCCGACAATATTGGTTATTCAACTGGTTGGAATGCTTGGCGCATGGATGTTTTCAAGGCTTTCAGCTCGATTCGGAAACCTTCAGGCTTTGCTGCTCTCTGTGATAATGTGGATATTTATAGTTGTTGGAGCCTATTTTATCAGCAACTCCATACAGTTTGTGCTGGCAGCAATCTTTATCGGGATTGTGATGGGAGGCACACAGGCACTTGCAAGATCAACCTACAGCAAAATGCTGCCTGAATCAACCACTGATCATACCAGTTACTTCAGCTTTTATGATGTAATGGAAAAACTGGCTACCGTTGCAGGAACTTTCAGCTTCGGAATTATTGAAGCCATTACCGGTAGTATGAGGTTTTCTGTACTTACCATCGCAGTCTTTTTTATTATAGGTGCGATTTTCCTGCTGCTAACCCTGAGAGTGGAGCTCAAAAACGGATCCCTTAAAGTGGTTTAAATTTTTATCTGTTCTGATGCTATGCAATAAATATTAACCTTCAGAGGTTATAACCTGTGACTTATAACAATAAAAGGTTGAACAACAAACCAACTACAGGTACACTGCTTAAGGTTCTCGATTGGGCCTACGATAAGGCTTTGGCAGGTTTACCTGGATTAAATTCTGCTGTTGAATTAAGTGAGTCGTATTTGAAGCAGGAGGGATCCCTCCGCCATAAAGCAAATGCACTGATCCGCTGGCAGAATGTGAAATCAGGATCAAGTGGGTTTATTACCGGCCTTGGCGGATTCATGACTTTACCGGTTGCCATTCCGGCAAACCTTGCCAGTGTACTTTTTATTCAAATTCGTATGATAGCCGCCATTGCGCATATGGGTGGATATGACTTGCGTGATGACAGGGTAAAATCGCTGGTTTTTGCCTGTCTGGCAGGAAACATAGCCAAAGATATTCTTCAGGAAATCGGAATCAGTGCAGGAACAAGAATTACCGCCCAGCTTATCGGGCGAATTTCTGAGCAAACCATAATTGCGATAAATCAAAAAGTCGGATTTCAATTGTTCTCAAAAACCGGTGGAAAGAGTTTAGTAAATCTTGGAAAAGCTGTGCCTCTGGTTGGTGGAGTTATCGGGGGCTCATTTGATACAGTGATGACCAATTTGATTGGCAATATTGCCCGCGATGTGTTTATAGGAAAGAGCATCCCCGCTGAATCATGATTTGCAGATAATCACTGCCTGTATAAATTTTATCCCTTCTCAAAATAATTCAAAACAAATCTGAAATTGATCATTAACTGATACATTTGTGTCATATTTTAACCTATTGCAACCAACCTTAACCCAGTTCTTCATGAAAAGAATTCTCCTACCAATACTTGCACTGGCGATTGTATCAATCGCCGGATGCCAAAGAAAAAAAACAACCATGGACACAAGTAATCCCTTCTTCACTGAATACAGCACACCATTCAAGGTACCGCCTTTCGATAAGATTGACACCTCACATTACCTGCCTGCTTTTATCGAAGGAATTAAGCAGCACGATAAGGAAATTGCTGTTATTACTGAGAACACTTCACTACCTGACTTTGAAAACACCATACTTGCATTCGACAAATCGGGCAAACTGCTGAACAGGGTCAGTTATGTTTTTTACAACCTCAACGGTGCACATACCAGTGATCAGATGCAGGAAATTGCACGTAAAATTTCGCCGCTGATGTCGAAACATCAGGATGATATTTCGATGAATCCGAAACTTTTTGAGCGCATCAAAGCCGTTTATGAAAACCGCCTCAATGCCGGTCTTGATGAACAGCAGATCAGAGTGGTTGAAAAATACTTTAAGGATTTTGAGCGCGATGGTGCCAATCTTCCGGCAGACAAACAGGAGGAACTTCGTAAAATAAACGAAGAACTTGCCATGTTTCAGGTTAAATTCGGAGAAAATCAACTGGCAGAAATTAATAAAAATTTTAAACTGGTAATCGACAATGAAGGTGAACTGGCTGGATTGCCCGAAAGCGTAATTTCTGCCGCTGCCGAAGCTGCAAATACTACCGGAGATAAAGGCAAATGGGTATTCACCCTGGCCAAACCCAGTTTGATCCCATTTCTTCAATATGCCCAGAATCGCGAACTGCGCGAGAAACTTTACCAGGGTTATTTTATGCGTGGCAACAACGATAATGCAAATGATAACAAGCAAATTGTAAAAGATATGGTAAGACTGAGAGCTGAAAAAGCAAGTCTGCTTGGATTCGACAATTTTGCCGCTTATGTTATTGATGAGAATATGGCGAAAACGCCGGAGAATGTAGATAAATTTCTAAGTGAACTGTTCAATTCAGCGCTGCCCGTTACCAAAAGTGACCTCGCTGAAATGCAGAAAATTGCCGATGCAGAAGGTGGAAATTTCAAACTTCAATCGTGGGATTGGTGGTTTTATGCCGAAAAGCTCCGCAAGCAAAAATATGACCTTGATGAAAATGAACTCAGGCCTTATCTCAAACTTGAGAATGTGCGCGACGGCATGTTTCAGGTTGCCCAGAAACTTTATGGAATCACTTTCGAAAAAATAACCAATCTCCCTGTTTACCAGAAAGATGTTGAGACATTTGAAGTAAAAGAAGCCGATGGGTCTCACCTTGGCATCCTATATATGGATTATTTCCCTCGTTCTGAAAAGAGCGGCGGAGCCTGGTGTACCGGATTTGAATCGGCCGGATGGGAAAATGGCAAAAAGGTTGATCCTATTGTTTCCATTGTCTGCAATTTTACACCTCCATCGGGCAATACGCCTGCGCTACTGAGCTGGGACGAAACCACAACCCTTTTTCATGAATTTGGCCATGCACTGCACGGGCTGTTCGTCGAGGGAAAATATACGCGCACCGCCGGCAATGTTCCTCAGGATTATGTTGAGCTTCCTTCTCAAATCATGGAAAACTGGGCAGGAGAACCCCGGGTGTTGCGCATGTATGCAAAGCATTACGAAACCGGAGAAGTTATTCCTGAAGTCCTTATTGAAAAGTTGCTGAACAGCAGTCATTTTAACCAGGGTTTCACAACGGTTGAATACATTGCAGCTTCAATTCTTGATCTTGATTACCATAAACTAAAAGCACCGGCAAAGCTTGATGACCTGATAGCTTTTGAAACAGAAGCAATGAACAAAATCGGGCTGATTCCTGAAATTCTGCCCCGCTACCGCACCACATATTTTTCGCATATTTTCGATGGCGGATATGCCGCCGGATACTATGTTTACCTTTGGGCAGCTGTTCTTGACAGCGATGCGTTTGATTACTTCAAGCAATCGGGCGATATTTTCAACCCTTTATTGGCAGCCTCATTCCGTAAACATTGTCTGGCTGAAAACGGAAATGACGAAGGAATGGTTCAATACAAAAAATTCAGGGGGCAGGACCCTTCGCTGATTCCTTTGCTCAAGAAACGCGGACTGAATTAACTAAAAAAATTAAAAACATAAAAAGAACGGGGCAGGATTTTATTGCCCCGTTCTTATTTGTGCGTCAGGCATGTATATCAGCTATAGGGTGTAAGTCCCGAACACGCTTCACAGTAAGGAGTGTTAGCCAAGAGCAAGGGTGTCCATCGCGAGATGGAATCTGAAGGAAGCTGGCGGCAAAAG
>JAHYJC010000011.1 GCA_019429275.1 Lentimicrobium sp.
CCACGATATCGCAATCGCTCAAATCAATGGTTTTAGAAACAATAGGTTCCGGGCACAGGTAATCGTATTCCCGGGGAGCGGTGTAAATGCTGTCGTACTCAAGGTTGGTATTGAATTTCATTAGGATAATGTCCTGCCCGTAGCCGCTGCCAACAACAGCCCCGGCAAGCAGTTTGTCATCAGAGGTAGCGAACATACGGGCTTCATAATGGGCGTATGGGTGTAGAAAGGTATTGTGCCACCCCCCAAGAGAGTCTAATTCATGAAGGCTAAACCACCCTGGATAAAAATTAGTACTATCGACCATAAGTGTATGAGCAAACATCCTTTCATCCGAGGTAAAAACAGGGTCAAGCAAATAGCCTTCAGCCCATTTTTTACCTATATCCGGGATATTGGGCAATGTGTCATGGATGAAGTTCCCGAGACTGTCATTGATAAGTAGCATTACAGGAAATTCTCCGTTAATCCTGTAATTGGCCCCTATATAAAACTTTCCATTTCGTTCCGTTGAAAATCTCGTACTAGAGTATTGATCTCTTAGGGTGTCCTTAAAAACACTAACCCATTTTTCATACCTGCTATTATCTGCCATAAGAGTAAGAGCTTTTAAGCGGCATACATTATTCCATCCGCCGGTTGCAACTGAATCGTCGCACCAGTAGCAAAAGCCACTCAGAAAATAATCTCCGTTTGAATCAATCAACAGGTCGTAAGCACCGTTATTGTTAATATAAGGATGGTTTTCAGTTAAAGCATAAGGTTCTATCCAGATCACTTCACCCGAGGAGTCAAACCTAAACAGGTGTATTTTAGTGTTGTTGGTATTGGTTGCATAACTTTGGGTTAACATAATATATCCTCCATCAGGGAGTTGCAAAATCTTTCGTCCCCAGTCAAACATATCCGGGCCATCGGTTCGGAATATCTTACACCATTCGAGGTCGCCGCAAGCATTATGTTTGGTCACCCCTATATCATTAGGTGTCCAACGATCGTGACTGCCACAGACAATGAAACCGCCATCGTTGGTGGGTTCAATATGACTTGGGTAATTACCTTGGCTCAGACCGATGCCTGTACCAATTGAAATATCATAGAGGATGTTACCGTTGACATCTGTTTTAATCACCCAACCCCGGGTATCAGGGTAGAAATGGAACGATCCCAAAACAAGAAATCCTTGATCATAAGTCTCTGTCAGATTCCGGAACGTTTCTCTGCGATCAGAATATCCAAAAATTCTATCCCATGTTTGCGCAGGCAAAGTGCGGGAAAAAAGAAAAAGAAAAAGTATTATATATGTTTTCATTTTGTCGAATTTTAAAATAAAACAATTGAACCGGATAGAAAAACCCGGTTCAATTGTTAAATAAGAAACTACCTTGCAATTATAAATTTTGAGCTATTGACAATTTTGTTATCAAAAACAAGTGATACAAAATAGCTGCCTGATTTGTAATGTCGCGTATCCAGGATAATCGCGTCGAGTTGCCGGACCAACTGCTGACTGTAAACTTTTCTTCCTAATTCGTCTGATAACTCAATTATTACTTTGGCGTTATCAATATTGACATTGTATTCAATAGTGATAAAATCATCAGCTGGGTTAGGAAAAACCTTTAACAAGGATTTGGTTGGTTTTACAGATTTCTTAACGCTATTTTTGATTTCGCTGCTTTTGGTTAGGTAAGGAGTCAGGTAGGGTTCATTGTAATCCAACAGGCCATTGGCAATTAAAAGCCCTCTTGCCGCGGAAGAAACAACTGAACTGTGGCTTTGTATAAAAATGCTCAAAGGTCCAAGAGAAGTGGTATCCATTAAAGGATTTGAAGCAAGCCATTGCATAAAGACCTGTTGTTGCTCAATTTCTGAAATTTCAGTAACTGGAAGATTAACCTCCGTTGCAATACTTGCCATATGATTCAGAGCGGAAATTGTATCCCCCGTTTCAAGTAACATCCATGCCTGCTTCAGCAGTGAGGCAGGGCTACCATCTGCCGAAAGCAGCGCCATTAAAGTATCAACAGGGAATGCAAGGGTATCGGTCAATGAAGAGGAGAGCAGGCGACTAAAGCCATATTGGTAGAGGCTCAGGCTCATATCGCGACGGGCTTCCAGCAGTTCTTTGTCTGAAAGCAAAAATAATCCTTCCAGGATTTCGTCTTTCATATATTCGGGCATAGGATTAAGGCGCATATCCAGTTCCTGCAAGATGGTTTCCGATTTAGCGCTGTGAGGGTTGGCAACCATTATATCACGGATCATGGCGTTGTTGAGCAATTCTTCGCGGTTGATGGAAGACTTAAGGACTGTGTCGGAAACAAAAGGTGAATACAACTAGCTGATATACAGCGCAATACCCCAACACTAGAATTCAGTATATGAATCCGGGATTTGCTACCGCTTAGATTATATTCTTGATCGCGATCGATTATAGGAATTGATGCAGTTTTATACACAATCGTTTTTATAAACAATAATATTAAGTTTCAAATATACACAATTAGTTTTGGCTTTGAAGTGCCCGATTAACATTGCTTTCGAAATAAAAAATATAACAGAGATTCTTCCCCTGAATTAACCAGGTCTGGGAATAGTGATATTTATTTTTTGAATAGTAGGGTCGGGTGCATCAAATCTTCAACCCTACCTGTACTGCAAAAGTTCTTGGAGGACCTACATCGGCCGGGCGGGTCATGTATTCCCGGTTAAACAGATTGTTGATAACCAACGAAAACTTCAATGTTGCAGATGGTTCCCAGGCAAGGCGCCAGTTTACGAGGATATCGCCGTTGTTGTTTTTATCACGGTATTCGCGCAGGCCGGGAAGAATGAAGATGGGCAATCCCACCCCGTTCACCCTCAGCGAATCCTCAAATGCCAGGTCAATATTGATGATATAACTGTGATAATCAATATTAAATCCGCTTGATACCTTTCGGTAAGCAACATCAGCTCCGAATTTTAAATTGTGAAAAAAACGGTATTTCAGTATATTCCGATCTGTTGAGGCAGTGTTCACACGATTACCAAAATCTTTATCCACTGGATTGGTAAAAGTATAACCTGCGTTAAAGCTATAACCAAATGCACCGGCCTTGCCTTTACCAGCAAAGTTCAACTCAAAACCGGCAATACGTGCATTGGTGATGTTATACGCTTTGAATCCGGTATATCTGAAAAAATCCAGCAAACTTGGGTTTGTAAGTTCAGGAGGATAATGCTGTCCAAACGTAAATTCGATCATATTTTCATATTCGGTCCAGAAAGCGGCTGCATCAACATAGCCTTGGATTCCACCAAGGGTAAAACCCTGTTTTACACCGAGTTCGGCATTCCAACCATATTCAGGCTTGAGTGTATCGTTGGGAAAAATTTTAAGGGCACCCACTTCTGTAGCCGCATATTTTTCAGCTATCGCAGGATAGCGGAAACCCTGTCCGAAACTGCCTCTTAAAAAAGTGTATTTACCTGCCTGATAATTTATTCCGGCCCTGAGCAGTGGTTTTGATTCCTGCTGATCCTTATTGATGGCATGTCGTTCAATGCGCCCGCCCAGCGAGAAACGCCACTTCAGATGGCTCTTCTCTGCCTGGAAATAAACAGATTGATTGCTGGCTTTGTGTTTTACACCACCGAATAGATTAGAAACAGTATTGATGAAGGTAGTGTTCGCTCCTCCGGTAAGAGACAAACCGGAATTCCATCTTTTCAGATACTGATATTCAGTAAAATAAGTGTTATCATAATTGTGAAGTGAATCGCCATCATAGGTAACCCTGTATAATCTTCCTTTTAGTGTGTGCCGGCTATTGTTTTCACGGTGCCAGGTTATATGCGGATCAAGATTAAACCGGGTGTTGCGGAAACTCTGATCAAAATCCTTTGAAGCCCGGTAAACACCGCTGTCGCCATTGAGCCACAGAAGAAAATTTCCTCCCTCATTAAACATGGCATTTGCATTGATGCCGGCTGCAAGGCCTTTAATCCGCTCACTTCTGTAGCGGGTGTTCAGGTTAGCCCTGATGTATTTCTCATTTTCATTCTCACGATAGCCTTTGTCGGTATGAACATTGGCCCCGCCAACCAGGTCGAAATTTTTTATTCTCCTGCTGTGTGAAAATCTGGCTCCCGAATAAAACGGTTGTTTGTCCCACCACACAATTTCTTTTCGCTTCGGGTTGTCATAAATTCCGCTATACAAAGTAATTCCCGTTTCGGGCTTTGCTTTTGGATAGGCAGTGCGGATATTTATTACCCCATTCAGGGCAGAAGACCCATACAAGGCCGATGAGGCCCCTTTGAGTATTTCTATCTGGCTGAGGTTTTCAAGTGGCACAAAATCCCACTTGGCTTCACCTCCACCTCCGGTGAGAATGGGCAAATCGTCGAGCAATAACAATACCCTTGATCCGACTCCATAGCTGTAACCATTGCCACCTCTGATGCTTACCTGGTCTTCAAGAAACATCAATCCAGGGACCTGTTGCAATGCAGTTTCTATGGATACAGTATGTGCATTTTCAACTTTTGCCGAACTCAGAATTTCCATTGAAACAACCACATCGGATATCTTTTGCTCAAAACGTGATGCACTAACTACCACTTCGTTCAGTAGGCTGGCCCTTTCCTCCATGGCAACATTGAGGCTTACTTTTTGCCCTTCCTTCAGGATGAGCACTTTTTCAACAATGTTATAACCGATAAATCTGAATTGAAGGATATTTTTTCCGATGGAGGAAGAAATGGAATAATTTCCCTCTGCATCGGTTGCCACGCCCTGTTTGTTGGTATAAAAAACATTTACCCCTACCAATGGCTCTCCGGTGGCAGCATCGGTAACACGACCTGAAACTACAGGATTTTGAGCAAATGCAAAACTGGTAGCCGAAAAAATGCAGAAAATCAGAAATCGAATGACCATAAAGGAGATTATTTTCTGAAAAAATACAGAAACGTTGACTTTAGTGCTTTACCAACTTGATGATCGCTGACAGATTTTTTTCGGAATGCCTGATGTTACAAAAATAAATTCCGGGTTCAAGGTCAGCACTGCCTAACTGGTAGGATTGATCACCTGAAGTCAAAGTAATAATTTCGGTCTTCAGGACTCTTCCTCTGGTATCAAATACCCGGCATTCATAGCTTCCGGGTTCCCGGGCATAAAATGCAAAATTTATGACATCTGAAAAAGGATTCGGAAATGCTTTCATCCTGATGTTCCCGGAACTTCCCGCTTCGTCAATGCCAAAGGCTGAGGCTGGAAGTACCGTAATGCTGTAATAATCAATTGTATAAGGAATAGGCAATCCAAGCCCTCCCATATAACCCACCACATTAAAGGATAAAGGAAATATACCGGTCTGGGATTCAGTGGGCGTTCCGGTTATGAGCATACAACCCGAAGTTCCACCAGGCCAAAAGCCTGATGGCCTACTGGGGATGGCCTGAAAGCCATCGGGTAAGCCAATAATCTGAGTTACACCAATCGAGTCGATATCCAATTTTCCAAAAGGAAAAAAAACTGTATCGGCAGGAATTATTGCAGTAATCACAAAATTATACTCGTAGGTAGCCACTGCCGGTGGAAATCCGGTCGCGCTGTCAGGATAAATACCCGGACGGGTGTATTGCGGGTCAGGTGTGCACTGTCCGTAAATCAGGGTCACCAGAAACAGGAAGAAAAAAAAGAGCCCGATAATTTTTTTCATTTTCACAGAGATTAAATGAGTGTAACAATCAAAGTTACAAAATTATTTGAATGTATGCTGAAATATAAATGTGAATGTAAACAAGGCAGAACAATAAGCCAGCAATTTCAAAGCTTCGGTTAAATAACTGAATCAAATCTTTTAATATCCTTTTTGGCATAATATTCCTGATTATATTGCTTGCCAGAGCTTTTCTTTGAAATCATTCGGTGGCATTGGCCATCAACCAAATGGTTATCTTTGTAATCCAAAACCCGATTATGAAAACATTTATACCTCCCGATGATTGCTCATTCAGTGATATGGATGCTCCCTGTTTTCGCAATCTTCTGCCCGAAGAAATTGCTCTTGCCCGCGACAGCAAAACAAGGGTTGTATTCCGAAAAGGCGAAAACCTTACCAAGCAGGGTGCTTTTGCTTCAAGTGTACTTTTTATACTTGACGGACTTGCCAAACAATATATCGAAGGTGATGGTTCACGCAACTTTAATGTGAGGTTAATAAAAAGCGGGGAGTTTGTCGGTTTGTCGGTGGCTTTTAACAGTCACATTTATGATTATTCAGTGGTTGCTCTTCGCGAAACCACCGCCTGTCTGATTGAAAAAGAAGCCATTTCGGGACTTATCAAAGGCAACGGAATGTTTGCATACAGCATCATTAACCGCTATTGTGAACAAAACAGCAAACTTTACAATTCCATTCACGACCTGATGTACAAGCAAATGAACGGCCGCCTGGCCGGTGCGTTGCTTTATCTTTGGAAAGAACAGGTTAACGAAGATATCTTCCCTTTTCTCAGCCGTAAGGACATTGCTGATTTTGCAGGTCTTGCAACCGAAAGTACGGTAAAGTTACTGAAAGCCTTCGAAAAGGACGGCCTTATCAAATTGGAAGAAAAAAATGTTTTGCTTTTAGATATTCAAAACCTGGAACAGAT
The DNA here is from genome assembly GCA_019429275.1 of Lentimicrobium sp. Classification (GTDB taxonomy): domain Bacteria; phylum Bacteroidota; class Bacteroidia; order Bacteroidales; family Lentimicrobiaceae; genus Lentimicrobium. The sequence goes on from JAHYJC010000011.1 coordinate 6,652, forward strand.
AAACCTGAGGGGTTAAGCAACTGATAGTTTCCGGTTTTCAGCCGGATATTATTCATTTTTATAGTCCGATTTCAGGATAAACTCAGGATAAGTGCCTTTGAAATATAACGCAGGTTTTATTTTGTCCAGATGCGATCTGTACTTGCTCCGTGACAGCTGTTACATTGTCCGGAGGATAAGGAAGAAATCATGTGTTTTGTAACTGTGTTCCCCTCGACTGATGTATAAAGGCCGGCCCCAAAATCAATGTTTTCGGGGTATAGAAGTTGCCATAATTATCAACCTGAATGGTTGCTTTAAGCGTTCCGGTGCCATTGGGGCCGGTATATAATCTGACTGTTGCATTTGGAAAACCTGATGCATAAGTACTATCATATACTGAACCAGCTACAGTGAACCATCCTTCACCGGTTCCTCCGGATTTATGACAACTCATACAATTCTGTCCGGCCTTATGGCTTTCTGTAGAATTATAGGAGCTGATTTTTGTCTCATTCTCCTCACCATCCTTTTTACATGACTGAAGTAAAAAAAAATAAGATTCCTGTTATAATCAAAACAGCAATTGTTCTGGTTTTCATTGTAATAGATTTATGTTTAGGTAAAACTATCAATTGCCCCGGAAATTGCTGACCTATTAAAAAAAAACCATTACCTGATCAAATCATAACCTTCCTTTGCAGAAGCGTCGCCCGGTTTATTCATCAGAGCTTTGCCAAACAGGATTTTAGCTTCTCTCAGTTTACCGATGCGATAATTTGTCCAGCCAAACATGTGCAGGGCATCATAATCGAATGGATACAGATTAACCAGCTTTTCGAAATACTTATAAGCATTCTGATATTCCTTTCTTCCATAATAAATCATTCCCATTCTATAGTTTGTAGTATAGTGATTAGGATCTACTTTCAGGATTTCGTTATACCTGGTTATCACCTGGTTCCAGTTACCCAGCGCCGATGCCGGCAAAGCAAATCCAAGGCGGGCTTCAATGGAAAGCGGCATAAGCGAAATAGATTTATTGTAAAAGGCAATGGACTCAGAAAATAATCCGGCCTGGTAGGTAAGCCATCCCAACCTAATGTTGATCTCATACGATGATTCGTCGTAAACCTTTTTTAAAACTTCAGTAGCTTTTGCATATTCTGCGTTGCTTTCGAGGATATAGCTCTGTTTGAAGACTTCTTCGAGCGAAACTTTTTCCTGCGCAAAGAGGGCTGAACCGATGATCAGTAAAAAGCCCAGAATTAAAGATACCCGTTTTATTGTAAATTCCATGATACACCTCCTGTAATGCTTAAAGTTTGATAACCAAAGGGATAATAGTCTGATTTAACCGCCTGATCATAAAATAATTCAGTTCCTTCCCTTGAATAAACCTGGCCTCTGAGTGTAAATTTAAGGTTGTCACTTACAACGTAGATAAAACGAACTCCATAGCGTTCTTTTATTTTATCATACGCATTGTAAAAAACCTGCAGATTAAGTTCGCCGGTTCCGGTAAAATCTCCGGATGTATAAAACGCTTCACCCCAGAGCTTATTATGCATTCGTCCACCCAGCATCTGATGAATGATCACATTTTTGGATACCCCTGCAGATTTAAATGACAAGGTAGTAAAAGTGTAAAAATTCAGGTTACCAAATGGCCTGAGTAAGAGAGATGCCGCAGCCTGTTTGTAATTCATTTTTTCAACCTCAAGCGACCAGAAGCCGGCCGAAAGCGTCCAATAGGGAGCCAGATAACTGACTTCGCCACCAAAAGCAATATCGTTGTATGATGTATCCCAGCTAAGCGCGGGATTATTATAGCTGACATTTGAAAGCCTGAATGACGGGCTGAACTTCAGCCTTTTACCAATCAGAAACGAAGGTGACAGGTATCCCTCAAACTGTCTGACCTGATAATCGCCCTGAATTGAATCGCCGTAAATATTGTCAATTCTTTGGATCTTGTTAAAATTAAGTGTTGAGAATGCTGTATTTATAGAGATTCTGTCACGGATGGGTATCAAAGAACCTGCCAGAAAATAAAATGAGTTTTTATTAAGATATGTTTCAGAATATAATCCATTCCCGCCTTGTCTTTTATTCTCAAACTGATGAATGTGATCAGAAAAAGCCGGGCCGGTTTCGATATAGAATATGGGCTTGTTTGATGAGGGGTGAATATTTATTGCCACTTCAGCAGGAAGTGTTCCCAGAAAAAGCCTGGCTTCATCGGTGCGGCCGCCGTAGAAATAGGAGAAATAAAGTAGTCTGAGAACGAATTCATCACCATCATTAAATTCATTGGCTTTAGTGAGGTGAGTTATTGCCCTTGAGTACTTTTGCAGCTCAAAAGCAGCAGTGCCAACCCTTGCACGCATGTAAAAGTAGTCGTACCCTTTAGCGATGGCTTTTTCACCGGTCATCAGCAGACTGTCCCACTTTTGTTGAGTATAAAGCCTGTAAGTCAGTGCTTCAGCATCTTCTGAATCAACATTCTGGCATAAGCCACTACTTGCAAAACCAACAAAAATTAAAAGTGTGGCTGTGAATCTGATCACTAAATTCATAATGACTGAGAATTAACAAAGTTGATCTTCCTGTTCATCGATTTCGATGCAATGGTCATAACCTGTAAGTTATCTGCAGATATTTCCAGCGTAAATCTGAAATCTGTCTGTGTAATTCCAAACAATTTCATGATGCACCCCGAGGCCAGAACAACCCTGTTGCCGCTTAAATCTTCAGTTAGGTCATGATATTTCAGCTGATATTCAGGTTTTATGAAGATGTAGAATGGTGCTATCAAATCCTGAAAAAACTGTAACAAAGGCAGGGAAACTGAAGTAGAGGGAAAGAGGTCGGTAACAACCAGGCTTTTATAATATGTCAGCGGAACTTTATAGGCTGCCAGATAGAAATAATAAAGAAGGCTGCTCTGGGAACCTTCAAAATGATTGAAGAAGAAAACAGCTCCATCCATATGAAAATAGGCTTTGGAACCGGTGCTTTGGTCTTCCAGCCAGGTGTTTTTGTACATGTCAATCATCACCTTCCAGGTTTCTGACAGTGATTTGTCCGACGTACATTCCAGGTTGATGGTTTGCCCGGGAATAAAATGAAACGCTTTTATCAGGGCTTGCTCCTGGGCTACATTGCTGACCTGTTCATTTCTTTCCGGTACTTTATAAAGTAAAAGTTCTTTTTTATCAGAGTGAGATACAAATTGAGCAATTGGATAATTGAGGGTTGGCGAACCAATGTGAGGCGTTGCCTGTAGCTGAAAATGCAGATGAGGATAAGGCGAGCGGCCCGAATTTCCGCAGGCTGCCAAAATCTGTCCTTTGGTTACCCAGGCTCCGGGAGAAACCTTGATGCTGCCGGTTTTCAGATGGCTGAGTTTAGAATAAAGCCACTCATTATGCCGTATTATGATTGTGTTACCCCAATTCTGCTGAACATTGACTTCCCCAACCGCATTGTCGGGCACAGTATTAATCACCTCTTCTATCCATCCATCGGCAGGAGCTGTTATGGGCTTATCGTAGCAATAATAATCAGTAAGTTCAATCCCTGAATTTTCATATTCTTTACCACCTTCACCGGCAATCACAAAATCCCAGGCATGGCGCCAGGCCTCTTTATGGGTAAGTTCTCCGTTATGACCCTGATTTACGGTCCATACACCATAAAAAGGAAGGTAGATAGGAAATTGATATTGCGTTTGAAATCTTTGTCGCGAATTTTGACCGATGTACAGATTCTTTTCAGGCGAAAAGTGCTGAATAAAGACTGTTTCCGGATGCAGTAACATTCGCTCCCTGAATTTCATGCCGTACACAAAAAGTAAAACCATAATATTGAAGGGCAGGGAATATACGGGCAGTTGCAAAGGCTCCATTAATTCTGCAAAACCGCCTGTGATTATTGAAATTATTGGCGTGATAAGAATAACCCATAAAAACGACCAGCGTGAAGCTACCATAAAAAAACCTCCAATGGCAATGGCTGTAAGTATGTGGTTGAAACCGATAAAGCCATAATTCAGATCATTCATGTCGGCACCAATCAACATATAAAAGTACCATGCTGAAGCAAATCCTAAAATTGAAAGCAAAAAGGCAATCCGGGAATAGATCAGTAAACCAGTTGCAATAAGTAAGCCTGCAAACAGGTGATATTGAAAAAATATAGCGCCAAGAGATTTAAAATAGGTTTTTACCGCTATTGGCCAGCTTACATCGCCAAACCACTGATAAATTTCAACAATCAAAGGCCCACCCCTTTGATAAATGGTATTTAAAGTATAAATGCCTGATTCTCCCTGTATCAATGTTGAATAATTACGGGCTGCCAGGGTGGCGATCCACAATGAAATAAGAAAAGGAAAAGTAAGATAAGGCAGACCATATTTCCCCAGAATACCTTCAAATGCAAGGGTTAAAAAAAGCGTTGCCATTGCAATTGAAATGAGCAAAACATAGAACTGCGGTTGAGGCTGGAATGCCACACCCATTCCCAAACCTACCAGCAATGCGTTAAATCCATAATAGCCTGAATGAATGCTTGCGCGGTTCAGCCCAAGCAGCCAGGCAATCAAGTTGGCGGTGAGTAATGATATCAAACCAGCCAGACCTGCATGAACATCGAAAAATGAAACCAAAAAAAGAAGTACACCAAACCAACGATTCTTTGAAAAAAAAACCATGGTGTAACTGTTTATGGTACTGCGGAAAACGTAATTCAGAAATTTTATGATATCTGACATAGCAGGATCAAATGGCAAATTGAATTAGTAAGACACGCTAATCAACAAAATCTTTCATTCTCGGATCACTCAAAATTGCCTTTTTTAACCTCTCCTTGCAATTGTATTTTTTGGTTTTGGCATAATTTTCAGATCCGTAACCCATGGTGTCGGCTATATCTTTCGATGAAAATTTTTGAAGAGAGAGCAATAATATCCTTTGACAATCCTTTTCCATGGCATTAAAATGCTCACGATAAATGCGATATTTGGTCTGCTCTGCTTCAACAATTTCAGGTGACGAAGTTTCAGGAATGTTAAAGAACTTTTCTATCAGATCGAAATTGGTTTCTCCCTTTCTTTTCACTTTGAGTCTCTGCATCCACAAATTCCGGCTGATAGAATACATGTAAGTGAGAAATGAACAGGAAAGATAAAAATCTTCTTTCTGAACATTTTTTAATACAACTATGAGAGATTCCTGAAATATATCTTCAGCATCTTCATCGTTTCCTGTATTTTTTTTAATGAGATACCTGATGGTAGGAAAGAATTCCTGGTAGACATGCTTAATGATATAATCGCTGTTGAGCTTTAACCCTTCTACGATCGCTCTGTCGGAAAAATGTATCATTAAGACTTAATTTTTATTACAATTCACCTCAAAAGAAAATAAAGATACTGCCTATATCCTATGAAAAAACCCTTTATTGAGAGCGTATTCTTTTGATCTATCTCATTTTGAGATCATAAAAGTATAAAATTTAAACATTCGGGTTTAAAAAACTTCCCGGAAGAATCGGGAAGAATTTTATTACCCAAATGAAAGTTGGGATTGCCGATAATAATAATTTTTTCTAAAGGTTTGTTTTTAAGTGCTTTAAATTCCTTAAACATGAAATTATTCAAACTTTGCCAGGTGTTCTGGAATCATTTCGTTACCATTTACCGAATCCTGATCTTCCTTGTTTCTGACAATGTGCGCATTGCTCTTTTCGTCAATCAGCACTACATTGGGCCTAAGGTGGATAAATTGCATCCATTGTGTGAGGTTATAGGCTCCGGTGTTGTGAATAACAACATGATCGTTAACATTCATCAGTGGCAGATTAATGCTGTCGCGAATACAATCTATATTCATGCAAAGCGGTCCATAAAGGCTGGTATCTTCACGGTATTGCGAATTCCCCTGAGCCACAGTTATCTGATGCTGATACCAGAAGGCGGTAAAAAGCAGACTAACGCCTGCATCAATAATGGTGGCCCTTCGACCTGTCGACATGCGTTTATTGGCAATTACCGTTGACAGGATATACCCGGCTTCATCAATCAGAGCCCGGCCGGTTTCAAGAATCAACAAAGGCAGCTCGCCCTGCGTAAAATGACTGTTAATCAAGGCACTGCTTATTGCTTCAGCATATTCATTGAATGATGGGTTGGTATCGCTGCCTGGCAGGTATGATCCTTTCAGGGTATTTTTTGATGCGAATCCACCTCCCAGATCAAGATATTTAAGATGATGATTAAATTTTTGCTGCAGCGAACGCGCCAGATCAGCCAGTTTTGATGCAGCAACTGCATAGGCATTCGCACTCATGATAAATGTTCCTATATGGGTGTGAAGGCCCATCAGGTCAAGTTTTCCTGAATGCATGATTTTATTGAGCGCATCCCAGGCCTGGCCATTCTCATAATTAAAACCAAATCTGTCCCACATCGGATAAATACCTGTATCCATATTCACACGTATTGCCACACGGGGCTTTTGTGAAACAGACCCGGCTACATCGATCAGAAGATAGAGTTCGTCAAGATGATCAATGTGAATCAACGATCCGTTTTCTGTTGCTTTTACAAGTTCTTCTCGCGTTTTGGCCGGACCGTTGAAAATGATTTTCCTTGGATCAACCCCGTTTGATATGGCTTTGTCATATTCAAAGCCTGAAACCACTTCTGCCCACGACCCTTCCTGGTGAAAGATATTACAAACCGCTGACAGGTAGTTGGTTTTGTATGACCAGGCAAACTGAACTTTTGGATACCTTGTTGAAAATGCCTTGTATAATTTCCGGTAAGCCGTTCTAATGGAATTTTCTGACAAAACAAATAATGGTGAGCCAAACCGGGTTACAAGTTCGCTTACTGCCACTCCGTCAATGTGAGTTGTTGGGGGAAGGTCATTTCTCATTCCAAATTTTCCCGGCATCCCTGTTTCGAACCTGACTATATGAGGGCGTTCATAAATTTTCTTTTCCATGATCTTTTATTTTATACTTCTCCTTTTAATGAAAAATTTTGAAACTCACTTCGGTCAACAATCATATCCCAGGAATAGCGGATAAACAATTTGCCGACATCATAACTCCCAAAGGAAGTGGGTTTCTGACCCAGGGCGAGCAGCGACAGTGCTTCCGGAATATTCTGGCCTACGCCCACCGCAAGATAAACCCAGGCGGGTATTCTTGGATTGATTTCCATCAAAAAATACTTTCCATCGCCCGATTTCATCAGTTCCAGTTCGAACCCTCCACGCCATCCTGTACTGCGAACAAATTTGCGTGTGAGTTCCAGCAATTCTTCATCATCAATGCTTATTCCTGCCCATGCTTTCCCTTTATCGGTAATGTATTGTTTTCGCATAGGCACTGCAGCTATCAGGTTGCCTTCGCCATCGCCCAAACCGGTAACATTGTATTCTGTGCCATGCACAAACTTCTGAAGAACAACCGGTAACCCCCATTTTGCAACAATTTTATTGAAATAAGTGCGTGCCTGATCCTGATTGTAGGCTATGTAGGCATCGTACCATTTCCCTTTGATCATCATGGGAAATTCCAGATCATCAATATGTTTGTAAATTTCTGAAGGATCATTTATGGCAATTCCCTCAGGAACATTGATTCCGTATTTTTTGCCAAATTTTGACAGGTTTACTTTATGCCGCTCTTCAAACTGATCAAATGTTGGTAAAAACATATGTATTCCAATATCCTTAAGCCTGCTCTCAAGTTTCATAAAAGAGTAGAGTTCAGCATCGAAATTCGGAATGATGATATCTAGTTTTTCCTGCTTCTGGATGTAAATCAGTCTGTCCAGCAAAGCATCAGTACCTGTTGATGGATAAGGTATCAGGTAGGTTTTATCTATCAGGTTATGCATGTAAATTCCGGGCTCAAGCGTTTCATAGGCCAGCCCGATAATTCTTACATCAAATGATGCAGCTTCACGTAAACCCCTGATTACTGCAATACCTGGACCCGGGCTATCAATGGCATTAAGTCCGGTGACCCCAATGGTGTATGTTGGCTTAATCATCTTGTTTCAGAAGACTATAGGTTTTTAGAATTCCGGTAAAATCCTGAAGATCCTTTTCAAATGTGTTCCGATCGACATGGTATTGATCTGTTATAGAGTCTATTACCTGATCTTGAGTCATTCCTTTTCTGAACAATGCAATGATTTCAGCGCCAATAGGATTTACTGTGAATGATTCTCCTGTTCCTGGATTGAATAAAAATCCGGATTCACTGACTGCCAGATTCTGGTTTATTTTCATGATATTTTGATGTAAGATTTTTACAAGCTTGCTATATAAGTGTACAAAAACAAATAGTCTGGCTGAAATGTTTCAGACTTCTCCCGAGTTCAATTCAAACCGTTTTTTTAAATTTCTTTGCTTTAGACACCTATACGCAAAAGAACCAGTGGGTGTTGTTTTATGATGGTATTAATTTTTGAGCGTTCATTAAAAATCCTTGCTTTCAGGCCAAAAAAAAACAAACTTCAAGATGATTACCCTGAAGTTTATCTGATATCTGGTGAAAAAGCATCGTTTTATAGACAATTAGAGATTTATCGCACAATTTTAACCTCAATTGCATTCAAGCCTTTGGGCCCTCTTTCAATTTTAAATGTTACTTTATTGTTTTCCTTGATGGGTTCTTCCAGTTCCTTTATGTGCACAAATACACTATCTCCTGTTGCAAGATCCTTGATAAAACCAAATCCTTTTGAATCATTAAAGAATGTAACAATACCTGTTCTGTTTTCATCCACAGGATCCATATCCTCTTTTTTTCTGACGCCTACTTCAATATCTTCGGCTTTTATCACCTTTTTAGCCAGGGGATCGGGGGGGGTATCCGAAATTCGTCCGTACTCATCAACATAAGCAATCATATCATCCAGATTGTTGCCATCTGAAGTATTGGTCGACCTTTCGAGCTTTTTGGCTGCTTTGTCTTTTTTCTTCTTGATTTTCTTTTTTTCGTTCTCGATTTTATTCCAGGTTTGTTGTGATCTTGCCATGAAAGGGGTTTAAGTTTGATTTCAAAATTAGTTTTGCAAGAAATGCCATTGAAAAGAATAAGAATAAATGCTTCAGGCAAAACTTTGATGCTGCAAAGATACAACTATTTTGTGTGAGTTAACCTAAAATTTTAAAGTGGTTCTGCAATAAAAGATATACATAATTTTAGGATAAACTCCGATGCATTTCTCACAGGCAAAGGGGTTTAACCTCACTTTTGCCTGGCCTGAAAATATTAAAATCAGGAGTTAATTTTTACTGGTTTTTGAATCAAAATTAAATCAGTGCTAAAGGTTTCGCATAAGTAACATATACTCATAAGGAGATAAAACTATCGAATTAAAATTTCCTGATTTATTTTGAAATGCAGTGGGCAATTCAAAAGCGCTCTCTCTGTTGCGTATGTTTACCACAATCAATATCTCTTCCGAAGTTGAAGTCCGCGTAAAAGCACAGATATCAGTTGTTGAATGGTCTGTGGTTGTTCCTGTTTTCGAAGCTTCTGAGGCTGTGTAAAAAGTCATGATATTTTTATACTCCTGAAGCATATCGGCATTGGCTTCCCAGTTGATGGGTGAATTCGAGAAAAATGGTAAGGTATTTACTCTGCCTACCTCCTGACTACCATAAATCATGGGAACTCCGCCCATAAATGTTGCGACCACCGATGCTGCAAGCGCACCCTGTTGTCCTTTGAAAATTGTAATTGGCGTTGCGTCCCAGGCCGATTCATCGTGGTTGGTTGTGAATCGCAATTTAAACTTTCCGGCAGGCACTTTACTCTGTTCTGATACATGGGTTGTATAAAGCCCTTTTGCATCCTGACCATTCCAGACTGCCTTTAGCCTGCCATAAAAATCCCAGGCATAATTCATCTGAAATCCAGCATTAAAATGATCGCTTCTTCCTCCTTCTGCCAGCAGAATTAAATTTCTGTCTTTCAGGGTTTGCAGCGAATCTATTGCCTGCCTCCAGAAATCATAAGGGACCCAATCGGCGGCATCGCAACGAAATCCATCAACATTTGCTGCCAATATCCAATATTTCAAAGCGCTGATCATAGCTTTGCGCATTTCGGCCGAACTGTAATCCAGATCGGCAACATCTTGCCAGTTGGTGCCTTCGGGATGGATTACAACTCCATTTACGCGAGTGTACCATGATGGATACTTCATCCAGGGATTATCCCACGAGGTATGATTTGCCACCCAGTCAAGGATAACTGCCATTCCCCGCTGATGTGCCTGTTCTGTCAGGTTTCTCAAATCATCCAAAGTTCCGAATTCAGGACTGACTTCGCGATAATTTCTTACAGAATAAGGCGAATTTACTGAGTTGATCTGTCCGATGGGATGTATGGGCATAAGCCATATTACATTTACTCCCAGCGATCTGATGTGATCCAGCCTTTCTGTCACTCCGGGTAACTTTCCGGCATTGCTGAATGCCCTGATATTAACTTCATACATGACCACTTCGGCTGTTGATGAAATTCCACTGAAAGGTATTCCAAATTGTGGAGGATCGGGCAAAATAAACTCATTGGAGGGCGCTTCCGGTTTGTCCTGTGGTTTATCTTTATCTGAACATGACCAGATCAGGGCTATGATGAGGAAAAAAATCGCGGTTTTTTGTAGAAGAGAAAATCTCATAACTTATTAACTTTGAATTTATTAAAGCAGCCGGATTGAATTGAATAAAATTAAAAATGCTGTTTATAAATGTACAAAAATCAAACAACAAATAAGCCATCGACAGCTATTTGGTTTTTGAATCCGCGTAATTGCTTGATGAATCAGTCCATTACTATTGTCATAGCGCGGCATAATATTTGGAACAAAATCGAAGCTTTGGATAAGAGTTACAACAAGTCCGCATTTTTTATGTTATTTTTACATCCCCATTCATGACCGGATGAAAATATCAGTTAAAACTCACCTGTATTATAAATTTAAGTGGAAGATTTTGCTTCTGCTTTCCGGTCTTTTGCTTTCATCGGGAACATTTGCCCAGTTTTATAATGGATCGCAAATGCCTTTTGGGAAAAGCAGGGTTCAATACAGTGATTTTTTATGGACATATTACCGTTTTGAAGATTTTGATACTTATTTCTACCTGAACGGTAAGGAGCTTGCCATTTATACTGCCCGCTATGCCAAACAAATTCAACCCGAACTCGAGTCGCTTCTTGAAACCAGAATGACCGATAAAGTTGTATTTATTGTTTTTAATTCACTAACCGACCTCAAACAGAGCAATATCGGCCTGATGAGTGAACAACAATACAACATTGGCGGAATTACACACATCATCGACAATAAGGTCTTTATATATTTCGACGGCAACTATGCCAACTTTGAAAAGCAAATCAGGGCAGGAATGGCTAAAGCCCTCATTGACCAATCTATTTACGGAGGTTCCGTTGGTCGCCAGATAACCAATTCAACGCTCATGACCATGCCTCCCTGGTTTATTGAAGGGCTGATTTCATACATTACCGAAGAATGGAATACTGTAATTGACAATTATGTCAGGGATGGTATGATTTCGGGCAGATATAAAAAATTTAATCATCTCAAAGGCGACGATGCCATTTATGCCGGGCACAGCATATGGAAATATATCTCTGACAAGTATGGCAAACAGAGCATCCCGAATATCATTTACCTTTCCAGAGTGAGCCGCAATGTTGAAACCGGATTTTTGTATGTACTCAACATCTCCTTCCGGAATCTTGTAAAAGAATGGTACGACTCTACCCGGGAACATTACCAAAACAGCGATAAGGGTAGGTTGTTACCAGAAACAGCAGCGCTGCAGAAAAAAGTCAAAAAAACAGTAAAATATGACCGGGTAAGAATTAGTCCTGATGGGAAATATCTTTCCTGGATTAGCAATGAAGCCGGCCAGGCGAAAGTGTGGTTGTATGACAATCAGATGGGTAAGAGCAAAGTGATTTACCGTCAGGGACAGCGGCTTGATGAAAAGGAAGATATTTCATATCCTTTGTTCGAATTTCACCCAAACAGCAACCTGATTGGGCTTATTACTGAACGTAAAGGAGAGATCCGTTTTTACCAGATTGATGTTGATTCCCACAAAAAGACCTGGCAGTTCGTTTACGGATTTCAGAAAATAATTGACTTCAGCTACTCCCACGATGGTCGGAATCTGGCCATGTCGGCCATAAGAAAAGGGCAGAGCGACATTTATATTTTCAATATTGCCGCTGTTTCTGCCGAGCAGATTACCAAAGACATTTACAATGACCTGAATCCGGTGTTTATTAATAATTCAAAACAAATTGTCTTTAGTTCCAATCGCCCGGGAGACACGTTGAGCGACAATCCGGATCTTGCAAAGCCTGGTCTTGAGCGGACACACGACCTGTTTTTATTCGAAGTAGGATCAAAAGGTAAAACGCTTCGCCGCATCACCGACACCCCATTTTCAAACGAAATACAGGCAGTGGAATATGAAAAAGGATTTATTTCATACCTGAGCGATGAATCCGGAATATATAACCGGTATCTTGCAAGTTTCGACAGTGTCATCACACATATTGACACGATTGCCCATTACAGATATTTTACCCGTAGCCATGGACTGACAAATTATTCGAGAAACATACTATCGCACCATGCTTCAAATTCTGCAGGTAAAATTGCCGAAATCGTTCATTCGGGACAATTTATGAAGGTTCACAGTTATGATCAGCCTGCAGTCCGGAGAACGGCACCTACCAGCCCTGAAAAGACTCCCTTTATGGATCAGCAAATGCTGGCACACAGCACGCTGAAGCATGATGCACCTGAAAGTCCGGAGCCTGTGAGGACTCCCCGAAAGAGGCAATTTATTTCAGTTTATTCAGGCGATCCTGAAATGCCGCTATCCGACAGCCTTATAAATCTGGACCAGTACAGTTTATCTCAGCAAGGCAGTAGTATCGCTGCGCGCATAAAAAGCCTCAGACAGGCCGAAGGGCTTGAGGAGTTTGTTGTTCCCAAGCAACGAAATTATAATGTTGAATATCAAATCAATCAACTGGTTAATCAGCTTGATTTTAATTTTTTGAATACGTCATATCAGCCTTTTTCAGGAGGAGGAGGACCCATCTTTCTTACCCCGGGATTGACTGCATTTTTCAAGGCAGGTCTGACCGACTTACTTGAAGACTACCGCATTGTTGCCGGTGTAAGGCTCGACTTTAATCTTGTCAACAATGAGTATGTTTTATCAATAGCCAACCTGAAAAACCGGCTTGACAGAGAAATTTATTTTCACCGTCAATCCATTGAGCAGGTTAGTCTTTATTCTATTGTCAGATACCGGATTCATGAACTGCATTACATACTCAGATATCCTTTAAATCCGCTGCTCAGTCTCAAGGGAACGGCAACGGTGAGAAAAGACAGGGCTGTTTATATGTCGACAGACCAATATAATCTCAGGCAACCCGATGTGAATAAGCACTGGGTTTCGGGTAAGGGAGAATTAACCTATGATGGAACCCGGCAGCTTGGTCTTAATCTGCTCGATGGAATGCGCTTCAAGCTTTTTGGTGAATACTATCAGGAAATTGATGGAAAAAACGGGTTAAATAACATGGCTGTAGTCGGTTTTGATATTCGCCATTATCTGCCGATCCACAGAAATTTTATCTGGGCAAACCGGTTTGCAACCAGCACTTCATTTGGAAAGAGTAAACTCATTTACTATATGGGCGGAGTAGATACCTGGCTCACACCAAAATTCAAATCAGAGGCACCAATCGATTACTCACAGAACTATGCCTATCAAACCCTGGCTACAAATATGCGCGGATTTCATCAGAATGTGCGTAATGGCAACAGTTTTGCTGTGCTTAATTCCGAATTTCGTTTCCCGGTTTTCAACTACCTTGCCAACAGGCCATTAAGGTCTGATTTCCTGAATAATTTTCAATTGGTAGCCTTTGGCGATCTGGGTACCGCCTGGACCGGGCCCAACCCCTACTCCGATGAAAATGCGCTTTTCACAAGAATCATCCGCAGAGGTCCATTATTTATAACCATTCGTGAGCAACGCGAACCCCTGGTTGGAGGACTTGGCTTTGGTGCCAGAGCAAGAATTCTGGGGTATTTTCTGAGAGCAGATTATGCCTGGGGAATTGAGGACTTGGTGATCAACAAACCAGTATTTTATATTTCATTGAGTCTTGATTTCTAAATTGACTCTGACCCAAAGTTTATTTCAGCACATTTTTATCGGTAAAAGCCTTATTCTGCAGGATAATTCTTCATATACCAATTCATTGATTCTATGTTTGGTAAATGAGATCATCAAGGCGTTGGAGTTGTGAACCTGTTAAATTGTTAATAACTCTATTGGCTTTGTGAAAATTTAACCGCCTCTCCATAACCAAACTTATCGATATTTGCAGTCTGACTACAACAACGCCGTTTTCAGCTTTTATGCTGATACTCAACTTGTTATTTGAACTAACCGGAATTAAGCCAGGATGCAGGTAATTTTTTATTTAAAAAATAATTATTAAGAATATTACAATTTCGGTTTCAGATAATTACACCCGAAAAGTGATCAATTGTTAATAAGTCGATTTTGTTCTGCAGTTTTGGTTGTTGTAAATTGGTCTATCGATAATAAAGCACTTATCCAAATGGTAAGTGCTTTGTTATCAGCAAATCCCGAGGATGGAAAAAAATATTTAATTCATTGACATTTGAACTATTACTATGGAAAACAGCCTGTTCTCAAACCTTGAAGAAGTTGCTGAAAAATCAGGAACTGAAACAAAAACCGAACTTTATAATGAAGTTCTCGAAAAAAGAGTGAGGCCCGTTGTCCCGGAACAAAAAGAAAATGAACCGGAACGGAATTCAATTAAAGAGGAGACTATTTTAACAGAGAGAATCGCAAGTATTAATAATATTGCGCAGCCCAAATCCTACACAGCAAATCCACACGAAGAAGTACTTGAAAAAGCTACAGAATATTTTGCTGGAGACACACTGGCGGCAAACGTATGGATGAATAAATATGCCCTCAAAGACAGCAGTGGCAAAATTTATGAACTTACTCCCGATGACATGCACCGCCGGTTGGCAGCCGAAGTGGCCCGTATCGAAAAAAAATATCCAAATCCGATGGGAGAGGATGAGGTTTTTGAACTTTTTAAAAACTTCAGATATATAATACCCCAGGGTAGCCCAATGGCCGGTATGGGTAATAATTTTCAGGTTTCTTCCTTGTCGAACTGCTTTGTAATAGGCGGAGACAGCAACTATGACTCCTATGGAGGAATCATGAAAATTGACCAGGAACAGGTTCAGCTGATGAAAAGACGGGGCGGAGTCGGACATGATCTCTCGCACATCAGGCCGACAGGAAGTCCGGTAAAAAACAGTGCACTTACCTCCACCGGCATTGTCCCCTTTATGGAGCGCTATTCCAACTCTACCCGCGAAGTGGCCCAGGATGGCAGACGAGGTGCCCTGATGCTCACAATTTCGGTAAAACATCCTGATGCCGAGAGATTTATTGATGCCAAATTAGAACAGGGAAAAGTCACCGGTGCCAATATTTCGGTTAAAATTGACGATGAATTTATGAAAGCCGTTGTCAATGGAACCACATATCGGCAACAATATCCGGTAAATTCTCACAATCCGGTAAAAGTGCAGGAAATAGATGCACTTGGCATTTGGAATAAAATCATCCATAACGCCTGGAAATCGGCAGAACCCGGAGTACTTTTCTGGGATACAATTCTAAAGGAATCAATACCCGATTGCTATGCTGACCTTGGTTTTAAAACCATGTCGACCAATCCGTGCGGCGAAATTCCACTTTGTCCCTACGACAGTTGCAGACTTATTGCCATCAACCTATATAGCTATGTTGAAAATCCGTTTACTCCACAGGCCAGTTTCAACATGGATCTATTTAAGAAACATGCCGCAAGTGCATTAAGGATTATGGATGACATTATCGATCTTGAGTCCGAAAAAATAGATGCTATCCTTGCCAAAGTAAAATCAGATCCCGAAGATGAGGAAATCAAAAGAATAGAACGGAAAATGTGGGAGAATATCCGACAAAAAACATTGTTAGGACGACGCACAGGCATAGGCATCACAGCCGAAGGAGATATGCTTGCAGCAATGGGTTTGAGATATGGCACCCAGGATGCAACGAATTTTTCGGTTGATGTTCACAAAACCCTGGCCATTGAGGTGTATGGCGCATCGGCTGACCTTGCTGCTGAACGCGGGCCTTTCCCAATCTACAATTATGAGCGGGAGAAAAATAACCCCTTTATCCAGCGCCTCAAAGATGCTTCGCCCGAAGTTTATGAAAAAATGGCAAACCACGGCAGACGCAATATTGCAATGCTTACCATTGCACCAACCGGTAGTGTGAGTATCTGCACCCAAACCTCGTCAGGTATCGAGCCTGTATTTATGGTAAGCTACAAACGCCGCCGCAAGGTAAATCCTAACGACAAAAATGTTACCATTGGTTTTATTGATGAAGTTGGAGATTCATGGGAAGAGTATAATGTATTCCATCCAAAATTTGTTGAATGGTTAAAAGTTAACGGATATAATCCTGATGAAGTCAAGGCCTACAGCGACGAAGAACTTCAACCCATTATTGCCAGATCGCCATACTTTAAAGCTACCTCCAATGATATTGACTGGGTGAGCAAGGTGAATATGCAGGGTGCAATACAAAAATGGGTAGATCATTCCATTAGCGTTACCGTAAACCTTCCCAGCGATTCAACAGAAGAACTGGTAAGCGAAGTATATAAAACCGCCTGGGAAAGTGGCTGCAAGGGCATGACCATTTATCGCGACGGCTCAAGATCAGGTGTTCTGGTGAGTAATGAGAAAAAGGAAGATATTTCTGAATTTCGCGAAACCAAAGCCCCTCCCCGTCCGGTTAAACTTGAAGCCGATGTTGTTAGGTTCCAGAATGATTATGAAAAATGGATTGCCGTAATAGGGCTTCTCGACGGAAAACCTTATGAAATATTTACCGGTAAGGCCGAAGGTTTCTACCTGCCCCCCTGGGTGCAAAAAGGCTGGGTATTTCGGAATAAAATCGAAGGCGAACCCACCCGATATGATTTCCAGTTCGAGGACAAAGATGGCTATAAAGTAACCATCGAAGGATTGTCGCGTTCTTTCAATAAAGAATACTGGAACTACGCCAAACTCATTTCCGGAATCCTCCGCCATGGTATGCCACTGCCATTCCTGGTTAATCTCATTCAGAATCTCAATTTCGACAACGACAGCATTACTACCTGGAAAAACGGTGTGGTCAGATCATTGAAACGCTACATCCCCGATGGCACTTCGGTTGGTGCAAAAGACACCTGCCCGTCATGCGGAGAGAAAAATGCCCTTGTTTTTAAAGAGGGTTGTATGACCTGTAAATCCTGCGGGCACTCTAAGTGCAGTTAACCCCAGAAAAAAAGAAAAATCCCTGCTACCGAAAATAGCAGGGATTTTTCTTTTACTGATTTTTCTTACTAAAAAGAAAACCTTTTGAACCCTTTGATATCTTCAGAAATGAATTTTATGATGGTCAAAAGTCTGGCTATCTCTGAAAAATCTGATTTTTGCAGCAATAGCCAGAAATATTTTCAGATCATTTTTTGTGAACCAGGCCACTGCTTCAGGCTGGTTTTGACAGGCGTCAGAAAATACAGCAAGAAAAAAATGCCTGTTCAGGTTGAGCCATTCATACGCCTTTTTATTTCCGTCAATCGATGAATCAAGTGCTGCCAACTCCCTGTGGTTATTTTTAATAAGCCAGCCAAATGCTTCTTCGCTTCCCCTAATAGCGCTCGACAATGCCGCAAGTTCAGGATATCCGTTTTTTAGCAGCCATTCCAGTAATTCGTCATTCCCCGAAAAGGTTTCACCAAATGCCAAAAGAACTTTTACAGGATAGTGCAGCATTTTGAAAAGAATTGCAGTTTTATGTTAATCAATCCAAATATAAAAATTTATTCCGGTTCTCCCCTTTTTTCAATATGGTATATAGCTGTTCTTGATTGAGCTTAAGCAGGTAAATTCACAAGGAGAATAACCTCAGCCAAATATTTCTGCTTTAATATTCAGGGGTGCCAGCAGAGTGGCTATATGCTTTAGCTTTTCATTGCTGATTTTTTCAATTCCCGTTTCGGGGGTTTCCCTTTCAATCGGATAAAGCATCACACTTTCGGGTTGAATCCGTCTGATGTGGTCAAGCCACAATGAAAGTTCCTCATCAGTTGTGTTATCAACAGGATGTCCGTTTACCAAACCCTTCAGGAAAAGAGTCTGAATTTTTAATTTGCCATTGAAATCAACCAGTTGTTCTACAATGTTTTCCAAAAGAAGGTTGCTGGCCGGCCGGTTAATTCTTTCAAACATTTCCTGGCTTCCTGCATCCAACTTCAGCACGTTGTTATCTATTCTCAGAAGGGCTTCTTTTACTTCCGGAATATGAAGGCGTGTTGAATTCGACAAAACAGTGATTTTTGCAAGCGGGAAATATTTATCTCTCAATGCGATGATATGATCTATGATCTTAAGAAAATCAGGATGAAGCGTTGGCTCTCCATTTCCGGCAAAAGTAATGTTGTCGGGTTTCAAACCTTCATTTGAGAGAAAGTTAAACTTTTCAAGTAATGCATCAGCTATTTCAGTAAAAGAATGAAGCCTGGCGTCTGAATTCTTTTTATAGTCAGACAATCCGCACTCACAATAGATACAGTTAAACGAACATATTTTCCTGTTTTCCGGTAGCAGGTTTATGCCCAGCGAAACCCCGAAACGCCTGCTTTTGACCGGCCCGAAAACAATATCATCGAATAAAAATCCTGACATAAATAAAAATTTTTGCAAAGTTAGAAATTACATTCGGTTTTAGAGAAGGTAAATGTAATGGTGCGCATATTGACATGCGCAGCATTTACATTACTCAAGATCTGTTTTCTTATGTGTAATCTGTTTTTCTGCCTGTCTATATCTTAAAATGCCTGTGAAATCCAAATAAATCAAAACAATGGATTGTAAAAGGTAGTTTTGCAATATCTTTGCAATCGTTAATACCGCTATCGGCGTAAGATGAGTTTACTGAAGGAAATAAAAGTCCCGGTCGAAGACCACATCAGAGAATTTGAAAAAAAATTCAGAGAATCCATGCAAAGCAAGGTTCCTTTGCTTGACCTTATTACGGGCTATCTGGTGAAAAGGAAAGGGAAACAGATCAGGCCATTGTTTGTGTTCCTTTCGGCACAAACCTGTGGAGAGGTAAACCAGGCTACCTACCGGGCGGCATCGCTGATTGAACTTTTGCACACGGCCACACTTGTTCATGATGATGTAGTAGATGATTCGAACGAAAGACGTGGATTTTTTTCGCTCAATGCCCTATGGAAAAATAAAATTTCTGTATTGGTTGGTGACTTTCTGCTGTCGAAGGGTTTACTTCTTTCACTCGACAACAATGACTTTGACCTGCTCAGGATTGTATCAAATGCTACACGCGAGATGAGTGAAGGAGAACTACTTCAGATTGAAAAAGCCCGCCGTCTCGACATTAGTGAAGAAATTTATTTTGAAATTATCAGAAAAAAAACGGCCTCACTCATTGCTTCCTGCTGCGCCTGTGGCGCTACCTCTGTTGGTGCCAGTGCAGAATCCATTAATAAGTTTCATCGTTTTGGTGAACTCACCGGTATAGCTTTTCAAATAAAGGATGATTTGTTTGATTACGGCAAAAGTCTCGAGACCGGCAAACCCAATGGCCTCGATATAAAAGAGAAGAAAATGACGCTCCCGTTGATTTATCTCCTTTCGAATTCTTCCTGGATAGAAAAGCGTCATATCATCAATATTGTCAAGAACCACAGCAACGATCCAGGAAAAGTGAATGTGCTCATTCAAATGGTTAATGAAAAGGGAGGCATTGCTTATGCTGAAAATAAAATGCTGGAATACAGAGAGTTGGCTTTGCAATTGCTCAATGAATTTCCGGAAAGCAATTCAAGAGAAGCACTTGAAAAACTGGTAATTTTTACAACAGAAAGAAAAAACTGAGAGCCACACAATTAAGCCTTCTTCAGTGTAAATGCAAAGGTGGTACCAACACCATGGGTACTCCTGACGTTGATGGTTTGATGATGTGCTTCAATGACGTGTTTAACGATTGCAAGCCCGAGCCCCGAACCTCCCTGCTCGCGCGATCTCCCTTTGTCGGTCCGATAAAATCGCTCAAATATTCTGTTTAATTCAGATTCACCAATTCCATTTCCGTTATCGGTAACCTCTACCAGAATATTCTCATCCATATCAAAAAAACTAATTGTAGTTTTTCCTTGCTCCTGATTTCCGTATTTAATTGAATTGTCAATGAGGTTCACCAAAACCTCCCTGATTCTTTCTTTATCTACCTTTACAAATACCGGCTTATCATACTGATCACCAAAATCGATAATATTGTTTCGTTTTCGGGCTTTTATTTCCAGGTATTCAATCACTTCACGGGTTAAAGCAACCAAATCTGTTTTTTCAAGATTTAGCTTCAATTCGCTTGATTCTAAATGTGAAATGGATTCCAGATCCTTGACAATGGCGATCATCCTGTTAATACTTTTCTCGGTTCTGAGCAGGTATTCCTTGTTTATGGCAGGGTCTTCCAGGCCGCCATCAAGTAGAGTTAAAACATAACCCTGGATGTTGAAAATGGGTGTTTTAAGCTCATGCGATACATTCCCCAGAAATTCGCGACGATATTGGGCCATTTGCTTAAGCTCTTCTATCTCTTTGCTTTTCCTGTTTCCCCAATCTACAACTTCCTCGTAAACATTTTCGATGGTTTTGCCGGTTATAACCGGCTGCTCACTTCCCCTGGCTGATTTAATGTTCCTGATGGTTTTATAAATAACCTTTATTTTTTCGTAGATAAATTTCTCCAAAGTAAATTTGAATACGTAATAACTGAAAAGGAACATAAGTGGTAAAGTAATAATGAGATACCACCACACACCAAGTGTGTCGCCGAAAAAACTATAGATAATCAACAGCACGCCCATCAATATAGCTACAACAACAGCAATATTGAGTGCAAGCTTTTTGGGATTTGAAAAATCAGTCTTCATTATCGGGTTCATATTTATATCCAACACCTTTGATTGTTTTAATCGTATCCAGTCCGATTTTTTCACGGATTTTCCTCACATGCACATCAATGGTTCTGTCACCAACTATCACATCATTGTCCCAGACATTTGCAAATATTTCTCCGCGAGAGAAGACTTTATTTGGCTTTGAAGTGAGCAACATCAACAATTGAAACTCTTTTCTGGGAAGTGATATTTCAATGCCGTTTTTTATAACAATATACTTTTCGCGGTCAATGATCATGTCGGGCAATGAGTAGATCATACCCTCTTCCTCAATTGGTTTATATCTTCTTAGTAATGCTTGTACCCTGCTTATAAATACTTTGGGTTTTACAGGTTTGGTAATGTAATCATCGGCTCCGGCTTCAAAACCGGCAATCTGCGAATAATCCTCCCCTCTGGCAGTCAGAAATAGAATTATTGTACCTTTGAGATCCGGAATTTGTCTTATTTGTCTGCAGGTTTCAATTCCGTCCATTTCGGGCATCATCACATCCAGTATGATCAGATGTGGTTTTTCAGATTTAGCTTTCTCCAGCCCGATATTGCCATTTTTTGCCTTGGAAACCTGAAAACCTTCTTTCATTAAATTATAGCTCAGAAATTCAAGCACATCTGATTCATCATCTACTAAAAGTATTCTGAACTGGCTATTTCCCATTTCTTAATTGTTATAGGTTCAAAGTTTTAACATTGTAAGCACCGAATCAAAAATAGTTGAAATCAGCTGAATAAAAAAATTTTATATGCTTCGCCAATAGGATACCCTGGCCCGGCTTCACTTAAAAGGTCACCAAATAATTGAACAAAAAGAAATTCATTTTAACACATTCAGTCTCAGTTTAGGTGCAATTTTTGATATAATTTTCACGTTAAGATAATTGTCCAGCCTCATTGAAATAATAAAACACACTTTGAAAAATACCATTAAAAAACAAATGAACCTAAGTTGTATTGAGGTGCATTTATAAAACCACTGCTAAACTACACAAGATTAACTGCTCATGAATTTAATCCATATACTGCCATTTTTGCTGATAATTTCACTAACAACAAAAGGCCAGCCTGTGCCCGCGAAAGATGCCAGATTCTCAGGAAAACACTGCCTGAATAAAACCGAGGAGTTGATGGCACAGGCTTTAAATCAGTACCGAAAGAAACAAGGTTTAAAACCTATTCCCCTTTCAGCTTCGCTTTCATGGGTGGCGCGCACTCATGCTGCTGATCTTCTAGAAAATTATAAATACGGCACTTCCTGCAACCTTCACAGTTGGTCAGATAATAAATACTGGAGCTCATGTTGTTATACCAAAGATCACAAGCAGGCAGCATGCATGTGGGACAAACCGAGAGAACTTACCAACTATTCTGGCGACGGTTTCGAAATTGCCTTTTATTCAACGCAAGAGTATCCTGATGCAATATCATACATCGAAGATGCGCTTAACGGATGGAAAGCGAGCAGGGGACATCATGATGTTCTGGCCAACCAGGGCAAATGGAAAAATGTAAAATGGCAGGCAATGGGCATTGGTGCCAATGAGGAGTTTATATTAGTTTGGTTTGGGGAAGAGAAAGATTTGACCGGCACTCCAGAATTTTGCCCCTGATGTGATTTTTGTTTGTATTTTAGTTTGCGAATCGCAAATTGAAAACAAATACCCCGACCCAAATGAAATCTTTGATTTTTTATACTCTTTTCCTGATTTTCATTTTCCCGGAAGTCCATGCTCAGAAATTTGAAGGAGGTATAATGCTTGGCCTGGTGGGGAGCCAGGTGGCCGGCGATCAGTATTCGGGGTATAACAAAGCCGGAATAAATGCAGGAGGTTGGATTAGCCTTGCTACCGGCAAAAGATCGAAATTACAACTGGAGCTCTGCTATTTGCAAAAAGGCAGTCGCGAAAATCCCGACTACGAGAAAAACAAACTCGACCGTTATCTTATGCAACTGGGTTATGTTGCACTTCCAGTTCTTTATCGTTATCAATATAATGATCTGCTTAGTTTTGAATCAGGCCTGGCATTGAATTTTCTCATCCATAACCGAGAAAGATTCAATGGCTATGAAACAGTAGAATCTCCTTTCAGCAGATCAAATCTTGCTTTTCTGGCCGGTCTTTCAGTGAGAATTAATGATCGCTTAAGGATTAATCTCCGAACTGACAACTCTTTGTTCTCTATAAGGAAAAACAGGGTTACAGGCGATGTGTGGAGATTCTGGGGACATGGTCAGTTTAGCGATGCGCTGGTTTTTACTGCATATTATAAGCTTTGAAAAGTTAGCAGTAGTATAAAATGAAATAGGGCCTCCAAATGGAAGCCCTATTTCATTGAATAATATCAATGATTATTGAATCATGATTTTTTGTGTAGCAATGCCGCTTGAGGTTTGAATGGTAAGAATGTACATTCCTGTTTCAAAACTACCTGTTGCAATGCGTGTATCACGTTGACCAACAACATTTTCATAAACAACCTGACCAAGGATATTACTCAGCGTTATTGTTTTAATGTCGGTGTTACCTTTAATGAACAATACATCGTTCGCTGGATTTGGAAATACAGTAACATAGGTTTGTTCACCAAGTTCGTTGATCCCTGTAATAATTGTGAGCATGACATTAATGTCAACCTGTTCGTTTTCAGGATCATTACTTCTTACGTGGAGCTTTGCGCTATAGTTTGAAGGAGACATGCCGGCAGTATTCAATTCAATGGCCAGATCATCAGATCCACCACCTTCAAGTGCTCCCTGCTCTGGATTTACTGACAACCAGACTGGTCCAGCCTCGCCGTTAAGCATGGCACGGATATTCCAGTTGGCATCCAGGGCAGGATTGTCAGATAAGTGTCCCCATCCCGGTCCGGTAGCAATCCAGTCTCCGTTTGGATTAGCCGGACCTGCATCAACCCCGGCCGGATAAACATCTGCTGGTTTATTGAAACGATAACCTACCCATAAATCGCGTCCACTGACATAAACAGGCGTATTTAACGTAATATTGTTCCAACTTGTAGGTAATGCGGTAAAATCCTGTTCATAAAGCAACGCTCCTGGTCCGGGTAAATTGATGGAACCCATATCATAAATCTGAATTTTGTGAGCACTGGCTGTTTCATTGATAAAAACGCTGACAGCCTCAACATACATACCATTGTATTGTGCCACCATACTGGCCGGAAACATGGCAGCAACACGCCATTGTGCTGCTGTTGCAGATCCAATGGCTGAAGCATTCTCTCCGTCGTAATTCAATACAACTTCGCGATTTGCAGGGGCTGTATTGCCGGGTGTATAATTTGGGGCAAGTGCCGGAGTATCGTTGAATTTACCAACAGGGGTCGTTGAAACCCATGGAGAAGTTGATTTGACACTTATTGGTTCATCAAATGAGGCCACAACATCAAACACAAGTGGCATACCTCCGGCATTGGTAATGGAACGGTTAATAACTTCCGATTCACCCTGAGAAATTGCACTGATGATATCACTGCCATCAATGTCGATAATCGGACCCAGTGCAGGCTGCACCAGTGCAATATAGGCGAGGTCATCCAGAAAATAGGTTGGTGTTTCACCAGTTGGAGCTCCGGCATAGAAATTGGCGGCTCCCAATTGCAGCATACCGGGTCCACCAGTGGCCAGAAGGCTGAATTGCCATTCGTGGATTAACACATCATTAATATAAAGCTGAGCCCAGTCGGAGTCAATATCTATAATATTGGTTATCGACATCCACACGTCATGATTGTATGTAAATGAGGCGGTTCCCGTTCCACCCGCATTCACGGTGCCGGTTCCGTTTGTGGCAAAATAGACTTCCAAAGCCCACTCCACACCTGGAGCTTCATAATGCTGAAGATTGTAGTATGCTCCGAAGTTTGAAGGCACATAATACTTGAAATCAAGAACATATTTCCCGCTGGTTTTGTTCCCCATTTTGAAAACCAAGTCAGAGGTTCCATCTACTTTTATGGAATTTTCAGGACTATTTGATTGTTCGTTTACGATCAATGCATCTTCGGCAGTGCCTGGAGCATTTGTCCAGGTTGTCCACCAATCAGGGTCCACCACTGCAATGTAATCGCCAACGGTATATTCATCAAATTCATTGTAATAAAGCACCTGTTCAATGGCTACGTCAAAGAAAATGTCATCAAAATAATAGGTTGGTGTTTCACCCGATCCGGTAACTACGCCGGCATAGAAATTAACGGCACCCAGTTGCAGCATACCGGGTTGCCCCTGGGCCTGAAGACTGTATTGCCATTCATGAATCAATACATCATCAAAGTAAACCTGCGCCCAGTCGGCATCCAGATCAATTAAGTTTTCGATAGTGAACCATGTACCTTGTGTATAATTGAAAGTGGCAGCATTATCGCCACCGGCATTCATAAAGCCGGTACCATCAGCTTTGAAATAAATTTCAAATGCCCATTCAACACCCGGAGCTTCATAATGCTGGATATTGTAGTATCCACCCATACCTACCGGTACATAGTAATTAAAATTAATCTCATAAGCCCCGCTGGTTTTATTGCCAAGTTTAAGGACGAGGTCTGTTACCCCATCCACTTTAACCGATTTTGTTCCACTGAAAGCCTGTTCATCACTAATTTTTGCATCTTCGGTAGTACCCGGAGCATTTGACCAGGTTGTCCACATTTCAGGGTTAGACTGTGCGAGGAAATCATTAACGGCATAGCTTTCAAAATCATCTCCATATACTAATTCCCGCTGCTGGGCCTGCAAATTAAATGTTGTTAAAACAAATGCCAACATTGTAATCATTGAAAGGGTAAATTTTCTCATAATTGATTATTTAAGTGAATAATTAATGCATTAGCACAAAAATAAGTAATTTTTGTCCCTAAACAAATCATATATCAGAATATCTGACAATAGAGGGCTTTTTATTCTGAAAAGTTTATTTTCAGTTGATCAAAACTCAAGATGCCGGAAGAAGTTAATAATTATGAACAGGCAAAAAAAAGCCGGAACTAACCGGCTTGTTATTAACTCTTAAACGCTGAGTCCGGGTTCAATTTTACGGACATTAAAAGCAACTTCTTCGCCGCGTTCATTGCGCCGGATTTCAAATTCCACCATATCGCCATCCAAAATCTCACTGAAATCTCCGTCGATAACATCTTCGAAATGGAAAAACAGATTGTTCGGTGGGAAGGCTATAAAACCATATCCGCTTTTCATATTAAGCGTACGGCTTCGTTGAACTCCTTCGGGAACGGGCTTGTTGATGAACTTCATTCTGTTTTCATCCTGCTTGTCGAACAGATTTGAAATGATTGAATCGTTCTTGTTCAGGCGGTTGTCGATAAGTTCATGCATGGCCACAGGGTATGTTACCTCTTCGAGAAGTTCCTGCGAAGTACGTGTAACGCTTTCCCGGCCGTTCATGTCAAGATAGCGGAAGTCCCAGCTAAGCAGCATAACCCGGGTACCCAGGGTATTCAGTTTGCGTACCAATGGAACATAATCACCATCAGATGCAATCAGAACAAGTACATCGAATTTTTTAAAAATAGTTAATTCGTAGGCTTCCAGAGCTAGCCACACATCTATTCCCTTTTCCTCCCTTTTGCCTCCGCGCATGCGCAATGGCAAATAGTGAGTGATTACTTTTTCGCCCATAAGGATATCGTCAAAAATCCTTTCGGCATACAACTTGTTCTCACTGCTTTGGGCTTCATAAGCACTCAGCCTTCCCCTGAAATAATGCGAATCAACAATGTGGCATAATTTTGTGTCAACTCCCTCCTCTTTTGAAACACGATTCCGGATAAAGTTATGTAATCCCTCAATACTTATCCTTGCATTGCGCTCATGTTCATAATAATAGTAATTACTAACATGAAGAAAATAATTGCCATCATAAAAAACGCCAATTTTGACAGTTTTATTAGTGTCGTTCATTTGATAAAGAATAATTGTTAATACTTATATGAATTATAAAATCTGATAATGGTTTTATGCTTTAATGATCATCCCGAACTCACAAAGTTAAATATAAAAGAGGCTGATTGATAAGAATTATGATGATTTTTTAGCAAAAGCCCGAAATATATTTTTAGTTGATTGTAAAAACTAAAATAAAGTAAGTAGTCACAATTTCATCTTGTGAAAAGTTTTACACTAAAAAGGGAGAAAAATCTCCTCCCTTTTTAACAATAACTTTGAATTCTAATGCCCAACAACCAGTTTAATTCTTCTACTGAATTGAACATTATCAATCAATAGAATATAAACTCCTGATGAAGATTCCGGCAGATTCAGCGATTGAATTCCTGGTTGACCAGTCTCTGTTCTGTAAACTTCTTTCCCAGTAGCAGCGATCACCCTGAGAGATGTTTCTCCTGTAAATTCCGGAAGTTCAATGGTAAAGTTTCCATTGCCGGGATTTGGATATACCAGCACTTCGGCACGGGCAGGAACATCATTGACACCCATGCAATAATCAACAGTAATGTAACCGTCCTTTGCAGAAGTATGCGTATTTACGCCGTCAGAAACAGTCAGGGTTACATCATATACACCAGGTTCTGCATAGAATACAACCGGATTCTGTTCGTCGGAAGTATCAGGAACACCACCGGGAAAACTCCATGCCCAGGATAGAATATCACCTGCAGAGAAATCAGTAAATGTAATGGCTTCGTTTTCACAAACCTGAACATCTGAGGCAATAAAATTAGCAAACAAAGGTGCTGCGGTGCTTAAACCGAAGAAATTGATATATTCCATCATGAGTGTATCCTTAACCGATCTTGAATCGTTATCAACCAGTCCACCAAACTCAAATGAGGATCCAATGGTTTTATAAGCGCCTCCATCGAATGAGATTGTGGCATCGTAAACAGGAGAAGAATTTTTAAATATTGAAACTGCTTCACCTATTGGAGATAAGCGGTCGATATAACTGTTGTCTCCCTGAAAAACAAATGCCATACCATCGGTCATGGTACTTTCAATTCCGTTAAGGGTTTGAAGGTCACCACTACCATCAGTAAGCCCGTTTATCATAAACATCGGGTGCACTGCTGTAGCAGTATTGTAAGCCCAGGTGTCTCCACCTTCCATATAAATTTTCCCACCATTAAGAGAGAGGAAATTGGCAAGGGATTGTCCCTGTGCTGAGCTGAGTACAGTGTTGTTAGGATATATTCCAAGGCACACAAATACAGATTGATAAGTTCCAAGCACACCGGGCCATTCAGTGACTAAATCTGAGGCAACTGAAATATTGCTTAGGCAGCTTTGAATTGCCGGTGCTGAATTGTGATTTTTATCAAGATCAATAATCAGAACCGGAATCTGTCCGATAACAATACTAAAACTTCCGCTTGCCACAAAACCGCTATCGGCATATATCTGCAATTCAAATTGAGCAACATATCCTGAAGGTGTTGCAGGATGAGCTGTTGCAGTAAACGCAGATGTGAGGGTTTCATTTCCATTGATCATGCCATAGTTCAGGCTGTCAACCGACAGGAGAATGTTCGGATCGTCGCAGAACAATAAAGCTGTTACATTATAAGCTGCGGCAGAGCCGGCATTAGAAAGTGCTATGTTTAGATCAAAGGTTTCACCCGGATCAGCCTTACCGTTGTTATTTCCGCTTTCATCAGAAATAGTGTTTCCTGCAAATTCAAGCTTTACTGAATGGGTAATCACTGAAAAACTGCCGGTCCATTGCTGCTCGCCCGAAACGGCAACATAATTAAGAATTACAGCAGTTCCATCAGGTAAATCATTGCCTATTGAAAAGGCAAAACCATCAGTTACTGATTCAATTTCACCTGCACCAATGATTGGATATACTTCGGTTGTGTCGCTGAGGAAAATTGAAGGATTGGCTGAACTTAAGGTTACTTCAACATTTTCAATAGCTTCGGTGCCAACATTTTTAAATGCCAGTGTCATCAATACCGATTCACCATAATCAACCTGCTGGTTGTTATTGCCGGTTTCATCGTTGATGAGCTGACTGTTGTAAATAACATAAGGCCCGTCAAGCGGAAAGATATCTATATCGGCAATATAAGGAACGTGATTGAAAGCAGTTACCGCAAGTTTCATTGTTCCCACATCGTTAAGTGTAGGGAATGAAATACTGGCAGCGCCACCACTTATGTAAGCTGATCCGATAATTTCGCCATCAATTGTTAAACATGCAAATGCATTTTCAACAGTACAATTTATAATGTACTGGTCTGAGCCTATAAAGGCAACAGGTTCATGAGTGACGGTTAATTCTTCAGGGAAAGCTGTCCTTACCATTACTGAAGGATCGCCAAAACAAAGCCAGGTATCGGTCATGTTGGCACCACCTGAACCATAAGCATCGTTCATTTGCATACAGCCATTCATTGAGATTCCGCCAAAAGTCCTTTTGATGTTGTTTTCATAGGATTCAACGAGAATGGCTACCATTTCATCCTGTCCTTCCATGGGTGGATTCCAGGTTTGATTGATGGTTGACATCAATGTTGCAAGAGCACCAGTGGGGCCGTCGATATTGGTTGCACGAAGCCAGGCTTCAGCAAAACAGGTGCCATTCTGAAAGTCTCCGTTTACACAGGCTACCGACCAAATAAAAGGCCATTTGCCATTGTTTGAGAGGCCGTTCACTCCTGTGTTTGAAAAACCGCTTGAAGACCAGGAAGTCTGGCTTCCATGACCTGTATAATTGATGATACTGCGCCCTTCATTGAGTTCAGCTGTAACATGTCCTGAGTTGGGGTTGCCGGGGGCGTCGTTGCCACCCTGGCTACCATCATATAGCTCAGAAACAGCGGTGTAAGTGTAATCAAGCATCTGGGCACGCAGGTTACGCATGTGCTGCCAGTCGTATTCACCATCGTCACCAGTTCCCTCTGACGATGCAATTCCAAGCCCCAGGGAAAACCAGTCCACTGAAACATCAGGATTTTGCTCATAAGTAATGGTGCGGGCAACCTGGGTCTGAACATGTGCATTTGTTTCGGCTGAAAATCTTCCGACAAAAATATCAGGATAATGGTCGTTCCCAACAATGTAGCCGTAAGCATGATCTGACGGGCCACCAAGACTTCCGGTTGTAACGGTAGGAATTTGAGCATTGTCACCAACGAGCAGCAAGTAGGTAAGGCCCTGGTTTGCATAGTAATCGGCCACAAAAGTTTTAATTGCAGCTGCATTGACTCCGATGGTTGCAACATCAACCATTTCAGTAGGAATGCCAATGGTCTTTTTCCATGCTACAAATTCCTCCATATCGGGCATAAAAGCACCATGAGAAATAATAAGCATATTTCCCTGCTCTTCCAGAGGAGTATAGCGCGATCCGTTGCCTGCATTCAGAAAGTGCCTTTCATAAATTCTCTGATACTCACTGTCAACAGCTTCTGATTGCAATTGATGGTTTAGAACATTGTAGTTTGAAATTCCGTTTTCATAGATTTCAACCGTCATTTGATAATAAACCCGGAGTATTTTAGTCACAGGATTGTAACTGAACGGATTGGCTATTATGGTTTGTCCCCTGTAATCGCGCAAAATGTAAGGATCGCGGAGGCTGGCCTGTGCCGATGGAAAAAATTCATCCCTGTCATAAGTTCTGCCATACACATAAGGAACGGTGGAAGGATCGATATCGCGGGTAAAATTACCCTTGGAGGGAGCAATTTCAATGAAAGGATAGTCGATGTAACGCGATGAAACAACCCTTACTTCCATTTGTGCCTGATCGGGAATAATAACAGAAGCCGTAAGTTTTGGCAGATCAGGGTTGCCTTTTTCAAGTAGGCTGGTTGCACCTTCTACATCAACCACAAAGGCTTCTCCCCTCGAGGTATTAACCGGGTTCAGGAAAAACCCTCCCAGGTTAAATTCAACTACAGTAGCCGAAGCATCGTTAGAAACCAGTTGTGTTGCTATAGGCACAGGGCTATCTGAAGTAATGGTTACCCAATTTTGAGCAGAAACCATTCCGCCCAAAAAAAGTAACATTGCAATTAAAAATACATTTCGTAAACGCATGTTTTATGTTTTAGGTGATTATTCAGACAAAACTACTTTTCTGACTTCAGTTTTGTCGCCGGTTTCCATTTTCAGGAAATAAATACCAGGATTCATTCCATTGGCATCAAATGTAATGGATTGATTCCCTGACATAGAGCCTTCTGCAATGGTACGTATATCCTGACCCAACAAATTCATCAGGCTTACACGCACCTGGGTTTCACGTTGAAGTCCAAAATTAATGGTTAACTGATTGCGGAAAGGATTTGGATAAATGCTGAGCGCACCAGCCATTTCAGGAACGTTGACTTTTACCATTGAGAAATAAAGTTCTGCAGAGGGTTCAGAGCTACATCCGTTTTCAGCGGTTACTATTACATAATAATAATCCGATTCTTCGGGTATATAAATCTGATACACAGCCCCTTCAATTGGTCCATCGGAGTTATACCACTGGTTTCCTTCTACAGCACTTGAAATCAGCTCAATTTCATTTTGCTCAACTACAGGAGTTTCTGGTTTGAATCCAACCAATATTTCAATTTCGGTTGTGTCAGTACTCATTAATTGAGAGGCTATAACAGTGAGGACCGTTGTATCTGTCAGCCATGCCACAGGGTTGTAGATTTCAGAATTTGATAACATTTCAATCGGCGACCAGGCATAAACAATGTTTCCGGTAGATGCGGCATTCTCAACAAAAGCAAAAAGATTGACTTCGCCTTCTCCGCATAATGTTGCAGGATATGCAAAGGCTTTAACTGCAAATTCTGTTCCTGAGCCACTTCCGTTTGAAGACGGGAAGTTGATGTCATCAATAAAAGCGGCATCAGAACCTCCTGTAACACTGTTATCCTTGCTATATGTCCACTTGAAAGTGCGCTGACCAGGAGTAACAGGATAAGTTTCGGTACCCCAGGCAACATCACCTGACCATGAACCCTTTTCAACACCATCAATATAAAACTTAAGGAAATCATAGCCGCTTTCACTGGATACCATTCTGGCAAATGAAATGTTATCTGCAGCAGTTACATCCATGATTATCTGTAGTGTGGTGGATGCATTATGTCCGATTGCACCCGAACGGGCAGCATAGGTGCCTCCGTTTACAGAAGTGGTTGTAATGGCCCAGGGAACAGGACTGCTGTTTACCCATGGATATGCACTAAAATCACCGGTTTCGAAGTCTTCGATAATCAAGCCGATTTTGGGTGAATAAATTTTCGTGGAATTGTAAACACCGGAAGCATTTGAAAGATACATGCTCACCGTTGTTCCGATAGGAGCATCGGGGCTGACCGAAACATTATACATTGCATACATCGATGAGCCTGCTTCAATATCGCCAACAAGATTGTGCACGGCATCTACATCAATCCACTCACTTTCGGAAAACAAATAAGCTTCGGTACCTGGAGCGATACAATGGCCGGCATTGTTTACCTGTAGCGAAATAACGACATTTTCACCTGGATCAAGGCGACCGTTGCCATTTCCGGTTCCGGCTATAATATCATCAATGGTAATCCCTCCTGAAGCAAGTACAGGTGCATTAAGCTTCAACGTGAAATTGGCGTTCCAGATTTCAGTTCCGTTTGAGATTTCGAGGGCAAACTGGGCAGGATGCTGATCGGGCAGCCATTCGCTGGCAACAACTTCAAAAACACCATCAATACTGATGATTTCACCGGGAAGGATATTTGGCCAGGTTTCGGTTGCCTGATTTACAGTTACATAAGGACTGGTTGATGAAATGGTTACCGTAAGCTCGTTCGATTCAGAATTACCAACATTTTTGAGCGCCATGTCAAATCCAAAAGTTTCACCATATTCTGCTGTCTGGCTGTTATTTGAATTTGCATCATTTACTACCTGCGATTGCATCAATACATAAGGGCCTTCCGGCGATGCAACAAGTACAGTTCCAATGTAAGGTTGTTTATTCTGGGCTGTAATGATAACTTCAGCTTCACCGGGAACCGTGATGGGGTTAAGCATTACTTCAGCTACACCCAGGTCATCAGCAAGTGCACTTCCGTACAAAACTCCCTCTTTTGAAATGGCAACATAGGCGTAAGGCTCTGTATTTACAGTAAAAGATGTTGAAGAAAGCGGCATTAGGGGTTCATAGGAAACTGTCATTTCTGGTGGAGCACTGAAATAAATCATGAGCGAAGGGTCTCCCATGAGGCAGTACACCTGCCAGTAATAGGTGATCCTTGAAGAGCCAGATTCGGTCACAGCAAGATTTCCAGCAACAAACATCTGGGCCTGGGTGGTAAACCATTCTTCAAAAGCTTCACCATGAGTATGGAATGCACGGTCGTAACTTCCAAGGGTTGTATTTTCATAAAGAGGATTAACAACCACGGTTCCTACGCCAACTCCAAAATAAAAATCTTCATCCCAATAAGTACTGTTTGAAGCACCAATGTATCCTATGGCTCCTTTATCCTGTGCACGGAGAAGTTCCTCGCCAAAACAATTGGTATTATAGGTGCTCGTTAAGCAGCAGTTACCCACAAGCAACGGATATTTACCATAATTCTGCAATGCCGGAATATGAGAAATATTGAAAGACGGATCAGACCATCCGCTTGAACCACCATGCGCTGTGTAATTTCCATAAGCAACCCCATCACTCACATTTTGCCTGATGGCGGCAGCCGAACTGCCTGATGCCGGATAAAGGTAGGTGTGACTTGTCAGACCATGTGCCTCATTAAAATAATGGTTGGTTCCGTAGTTAATCTGTCCGTTTCCATGAACTGCAGCAAAACTTCCATCCACACCCGAAACCATTACAACTTCATTAAGGAAGGATGGATCGGGGAACTGATACTGCTCATACATAAGTGTTTTGTCAATCTGCGGCTGAAGCTGAGCAATAGAAGTTGCAGAAAAACGGCCGTAATAAACCTCAGGAAGAATATCGTTGGTATATTCACAATAGTAAAGGTCGGTTACATGGCCTCCCTGGCTGTATGCCGGAATTTGTGCAACATCACCAACAAACAAAACAAAAGTGGGTGCCGGATCTTCGACAGTGCCTGCGTTGTAAAGGCCTTGCAGGTAAGTCTTGATTGAAGCAGTGGTGGTTCCAACTTCAGGATTATTTGTGTAGGCTTCAATAATGGTAAATCCTTTTCTGGTTTTCCAGTCGATGTAGGTCTGGAGCGTTTCTTCAAACATAGGATCTGAAACGATAACCATTTTTACAGGATAACGGGTAAGATTTCCGCGATCGTTTGAACCTTTAGGTAATTGATTCAGGAAGTTAAAGCCTCCAAAATAGGGCGAACGTGTTTTGTCGTTTAAGAGCGAGGTTGCTGAATAATCAGCTCTGTTGAATTTTACATCAACCACTACATTGCTGTATACCCTGATTTTGCCCTGCACCGGATTGTATTCAACAGGAGCAATTTCGAGGCGGGCAATGCGAATATTTCGCATAATGCCAATTACCTCAACCCTGGCCAAAATATTTTCGTTAAATTTATTTTCACTGTAAGCAGAAGTGTTGATTACAAAATTTTCTGACCCCTTTCCACTTTTTGTTACCCCGGGTTGGGTTGGCATAAGTTGGTTCTGGATGCCCAAATCGCTGAGATTGTATTCCATTACATCATAGGAGATAACAGAAACTTCTGGCTCTGCACCCACAGGAATTTCAATCAACCGCCTCATTACCGGAAGTTTGGGTAATCCTTCTTCCCAGGTAAAGGTATAGCCTGTTGCTGAAATTTCAGTGAATAAGCCGTTTTTGGTGTTTACATCAAAGTGGCTGAATTCCGCAAAGGAATTTGTAACCCTGATGCCCTGAAACGAGTTTTCGGTTAGCACAACGCCATTCTGTTGTCCTGAATTCAGCACAACCTGTGCAAACAAACTGGTACCGGCAAGAATAATCCCTGCCATTATACCAGCAGCAAAAAAATTTTGTAATGTTTTTTTCATGAATAATTTTTTTGATTTTTTCGTATATACGACAACGCAAAACTAATTAAAAAATAAGCCAAACCTATTTTTATGGCAAAAAAAAACAAATGCTTAGTTATCTGATTGACAATTTACTATGAATGTTTTTCTTTTAAAGTTATTTGGATTCATTCTGCTTAACAAATTTTTTTAATAACTTTTGGGAGACTGTCAGGGTATTTGATGGCCTAAAAGGTTTGTCTTTACTCAAAAAGTTGAAATTTGAAAGTCATTGGATTGATCCACTCACTGTTAAACAAACTATGAGCGGTATATCAACTACAGATAAAAATTGAGCTTTGAAAACTAAGGTGAAGGAGCCAGGTGTTTTTAATTTCTATAATGCTGAATCATTGCAAATGCAGCGATTTTATTACTGAACCCATTTTACCGATATTTCTGACAGGTAGCCAGGCTGCAACAAAGCCAATCAGTGAAACTACAATAAAAACATAAACAAAATCTTTAACCTGCATCATTACCGGATAGGAATCAATCAGAAAAGAACCTCCTTCGGCATTTATTTTTACAATCCCGAACTTCTGTTGCACAAAACTAATGGCCGCTCCTAAAAACATTCCGGCAACTGCACCGCCAAAAGAGACCATCATTCCCTGTAAAAGAAAAATTTTGCGGATTAAATGCTCATCAGCTCCCATGCTTTGCAAAACAGCAATGTCTTTCTTTTTTTCGAGAATCAGCATAGAAATGGAGCCTATTACATTGAAAGTGGCAATAATAAGTATAAAACCAAGAATCATGAAAATAGCCCACTTTTCTGACCGCATAATTTTATAGAGCATTTCTTGCTGCTCAAAACGGTTTTTAACAATAAAATCGTTGCCCAGAATGGTTTGAATTTCTTTCTGTGTTTCGATCAGGTCGGCATCATTTCTAAGGGCAATCTCTACTGCCGATAATTCACTTTCATATTCCAGCGTTTCGCGGGCAAAGGAAAGAGGAACAATCATATACTTTGAATCGAAGTCCTGCTGTATAGAAAAAATTCCCACCGGCCTGATGTCCAAGCGGTTAAATGCCTGTTCTGGATTCAGGCCGGGATTGGCTGTGCGGCGGGGGGCATAAACCTCAATCTCCTGAAAAACATTATCAAGATTTAGTCCAAGAAAAAAGGCAACGCCTTGACCTGGAATGGCAAGGGGCCTGCCTTTGTACTCAAGCATCATACTTCCTTCCACCATCATCTGATTCAGGCCTGTCCAGGTTTCGTAATTTTTGTCAACGCCTTTAAGTGTTGCCAGGTATTGGTTGGTGCCATAGCGGAGCAGTACTTTTTCTTCAATAACGCCTGTTTGGGCCGCAATATTCTTTATACCTGCCACCTTTTCCCATGCATAAGTGTTGTCGTTAAAAGTTTTGCCCTTAACGGGATATACTTTTATGTGAGGGTCGAATGTATTGAAAAGGGATATCACAAGACTTTCAAATCCATTGAATACCGATAGAACCACAATAAGAGCCATGGTACCGATGGTTACCCCTGCAACAGAAACCCCTGAAATGATATTGATTACATTGTGCGATTTCTTCGATTTCAGGTATCTCCAGGCGATAAAAAGCGGTAGTTTCAATTGTCGGGCTTTGTCTGTTTGTAATTTCAGGCTTTGAGCAGATTATCAATATTCTCAATATAATCAAGCGAATCATCAACAAAAAATGCAAGTTCGGGTATAATCCTCAATTGTTTGCCAACACGAAGAGCAAGCTGGTGCCTTATCTCTTTCTTTGTTTTGTTGATACGTTTAAAAATCTCTTCCCTGTCACCAGCCCCGAAGAGGCTGAGATAAACCTTGGCAAACGACAAATCGGGTGAGGCATAAACTTTGGTTACTGTAATCAGAAACCCCTTGAGATGGTCGCGTGCCATAAGCTGGAAAATTTCTCCAAGGTCTTTTTGAAGAAGCCGCGAAATCTTTTGTTGTCTTGTGCTTTCCATGGTGCAAAGATAGGTAATAAATGATGAAGAGTTGCGTTGAAAGTCATTACTTTCGCCTCTTGTTTGCATATCAATCTGCAGAACTCCTATCTTTGTGAACGCTTCCCCAAAGTGAAGAAGCCTTTCTATGAAAAACCTGTTTAAAGTACTCCGATATGCCATTCCCTACTGGGGATTTGCATTGCTGAATATCTTCTTCAACATCTTCAGCATCCTGTTTTCGCTGGTTTCCTTTGCTGCTGTTGTTCCTGTGCTTAATATCCTGTTTAAGCTCGAAAAACCCCTGGATACAGTAGCCCCCCTTAAATGGAATGTAGGTTCGCTGAAAGAGCACTTTTATTATCAGATTGGCATGCTCATTGACAAATACGATGAACTTACCGTATTGGCTTTCATCTGTGCTGTGCTTGTGGTGGTTTACCTGCTCAAGAATCTTTTCAGGTACCTGGCAATGTTTTATATGGCCGAAGTACGCAACGGAGTAGTCAGAGACATAAGAAATGCTTTATACAAAAAAATACTCATTCTGCCACTATCCTATTATTCCGAGAAAAAGAAGGGTGACATTATTTCGCGCATGACCACCGATGTGCAGGAAGTTGAATGGTCGGTGTTAAGCTCACTTGAAATGATGTTCCGCGATCCGGTTACCATCATTTCCTACCTGGTGACTTTGTTTATACTTGATTATGAGCTAACGTTGATGGTGCTTGTATTGCTGCCAATCAGCGGATTACTGATCGGTCAAATTGGCAAAAGCCTGAAGCGCACATCGGCCAAAGGGCAGATAAAAATGGGAGAATTGCTTTCGACCATCGAAGAAACCATAAGCGGCCTGCGAAACATCAAGGCTTTCAATGCCATAGAATGGGCCAACAGCAATTTCCAGGAAACCAACTTCAGGTATAACCGTTTGATGGTACGCCTGTATCGCAAAAGGGATCTTGCTTCACCATTGAGTGAATTTCTTGGTATTGCAGTTTCTGTTTTTGTAATCTGGTACGGAGGAAAAATCATTCTTTCGCCGGGTTCAACTATGGATGCTGCCATTTTTATCATGTATATCCTTGTTTTTTCGCAATTGATCAACCCCATTAAGGCACTTTCCACAGCCATTTATAATGTGCAAAAAGGGGCGGCATCGGTTGAGCGCATCGAGCAGGTGCTGGCTGCCGAAGAGGTCATCACCGAAGGTGAGAATGCCCGGCCAATCCATGAGTTTAAAAGCCGGATTGAATACCAAGATGTCTGGTTCCGCTACGGACAGGACGCTGTCTTGAAAAACATCAACCTGGTCATCCCCAAAGGAAAATCCATTGCCCTGGTAGGTGCTTCGGGATCGGGAAAATCAACCATGGCCGATCTGCTGCCACGGTTTTATGACGTAACAAAAGGCGAAATCCTTATCGATGGCATTTCCATCCGAGAATTTGTCATCAGCGATGTGAGAGGTTTGATGGGAATAGTATCGCAGGAAACCATATTGTTCAATGCTTCGGTTTTCGA
Source organism: Lentimicrobium sp. (assembly GCA_019429275.1). Lineage (GTDB taxonomy): Bacteria > Bacteroidota > Bacteroidia > Bacteroidales > Lentimicrobiaceae > Lentimicrobium. The sequence continues at coordinate 45,354 of JAHYJC010000011.1, forward strand.
AAATATTGCTTTCGGAATGAAGGGGGTTACTCCCGAAGATGTCATTGCGGCAGCAAAAGTAGCCAACGCCCACGAATTCATTATGCAAATGCCCGAAGGCTATGAAACCAACATCGGCGACCGGGGCATAAAAATGTCGGGCGGCCAGCGGCAACGAATCAGCATTGCACGTGCAGTTCTGAGGAACCCTCCCATCATGATACTTGATGAAGCCACGTCGGCCCTGGATACCGAATCGGAAAGGCTGGTGCAGGATGCCCTGATTAACCTGATGCAAAACCGCACTTCGCTGGTCATTGCCCACCGCCTTTCCACCGTGCAGCATGCCGATGAAATCATTGTGCTGCAAAACGGTGGAATCGCTGAACGTGGCACCCACCCTGAGCTTATGGCTAAACAAGGCGTTTACAAAAGGTTGCACGACATGCAGTCGATTGGCTGATCTGCTAAAAATCAGGCAGGAAAATCACTGCTCTTCATCCTGACAAAACCTTATCTTTGCAAAAATTTTTATTTATGCATTCCGAACTCAGCGAACAGGAAATTATCCGCAGAGAATCACTCAAAGAACTCGAAAAAGCAGGCATCAATCCCTATCCGGCAGAAGCCTATCATGTTGACATAACTGCTGCTGAAATTCATGATAAATTTCCCGGAAACGGGGAATTGTTTCAGGATATAAGCATTGCAGGCCGCATAATGACCCGCCGAATTATGGGCGCAGCTTCATTTGTCGATCTTCAGGATTCAACAGGCCGCATTCAGCTCTACATTAAACGCGACGACATCTGCCCGAACGAAGATAAATCGCTTTACAACAATGTTTTTAAAAAACTGCTCGATATCGGCGATATCATTGGCGTTTCCGGATTTGTATTCATCACACAGATGGGCGAAATATCCATTCACGTGAAGTCGCTGAAACTGCTGAGCAAATCACTCCGAGTGCTGCCGATAGTAAAAGAGAAAGATGAACAGGTTTTTGATGCCTTTAGCGATCCTGAGCAGCGCTACCGCCAACGTTATGTTGACCTGATTGTAAATCCTGAAGTCAAAGACATTTTCGTCAAACGCAGCCAGATCATCAATACCATGCGCTCGTTTTTCAGTGAGCAGGGCTATCTTGAAGTTGAAACGCCTATCCTTCAACCCATCCCCGGAGGCGCAGCCGCCAGGCCTTTCATTACGCATCACAATGCACTGGATATGCCTCTTTATCTGCGTGTTGCCAATGAGTTGTACCTGAAAAAACTGATTGTTGGCGGTTTTGATGGAGTGTATGAGTTTTCGAAAGACTTCCGCAACGAAGGTATGGACCGCACCCATAATCCCGAGTTCACCGTTATGGAAATTTATGTGGCCTATAAAGACTATTTCTGGATGATGGACTTTACCGAAGAGATGCTCGAAAGGGTGGCGCTGGCGCTTCATAAGCGCACCGAAGTGCAGTTAGGTGAGCGTTCCATTGACTTTAAACGACCTTTCCGCCGGCTTACCATGACCGACGCCATCAGGCAATATGCCGGAGTTGATATTTCGGGGAAAACCGAAGAAGAACTTCGCACCATGTGCAAAGAACTTGGCATTGAAACCACACCCAGCATGGGAACCGGAAAGTTGATTGACGCCATTTTCGGGGAAAAATGCGAAACGCATCTCATACAGCCGACTTTCATCATGGATTATCCCATTGAAATGTCGCCACTTTGCAAACGCCACCGCAGCAATCCGGCGCTGACCGAAAGATTTGAACTTTTCGTGAATGGCAAGGAGCTTTGCAATGCTTACTCCGAACTGAATGACCCCATCGACCAGCTGGAACGTTTTCAGGATCAGCTTAAACTTTCGCAAAAAGGCGATGATGAGGCCATGTTTATCGATATGGACTTTGTGAGGGCACTTGAATACGGCATGCCGACCTGCTCAGGAATGGGCATTGGTATCGACAGACTGACCATGTTTATGACCAATCAGCCTTCGATACAGGATGTGCTATTCTTCCCGCAAATGCGGCCTGAAAAAAAGAGCATTTCCACCGGTGATTCAGATGAAGCTTTTGTGGAAGCAGGCGTTCCTGAAATCTGGATTCCGGTGTTGCGCAAATATGGTTTTAAAACCGTTGCCGATCTTAAACAGGCCAATCCGAACAAATTGCTGAACGATCTGGGTGGTTTGCGCAAAAAGATGAAACTTGATGCACCAGCCCTGCGGCTCGAAGAAATTCAGGAATGGGTGAAAGTATAATTAATTTTAGCGTTTGACATGGATTTCCAATCAATATACACATGGATTCCTTCGGGAGGCAGGCCTCTGGTCATTGCCGGGCCATGCAGTGCTGAGTCGGAAACACAGGTAATGCAAACCGCCCATGCTTTAAAGGAAATTCCCAGGGTAAAAGTTTTCAGGGCTGGTATCTGGAAGCCCCGTACCCGGCCCGGCTCATTCGAAGGCGTGGGAATTGCTGGCCTGAGCTGGCTGATGAGGGTAAAAAAAGAAACCGGCCTTCTCACTACCGTCGAAGTTGCCAATCCGCAACATGTTGAACAGGCGCTGGCACACGGCATTGACATTTTGTGGATCGGTGCCCGCACCGTGGTCAATCCTTTTTCGGTGCAGGAACTTGCCGAAAGCCTTTCGGGAGTTGACATCCCGGTAATGGTCAAAAACCCTTTAAACCCTGACATCGCTTTGTGGATTGGCGCCATCGAACGCTTTTATAAAAACGGAATTACCAAACTGGCAGCCATTCACCGGGGATTTTACCAGTTTGAGAAAACAAGTTACCGCAATCCCCCGCAATGGGAAATTCCTATTGAACTCAAGCGCCGGTTGCCGGGCATCCCGGTATTGTGCGATCCCAGTCACATAGGAGGCAGACGGAACACAATACTCCCTATTTCACAGCAAGCCCTTGACCTCGAAGTTGATGGACTGATGATTGAGACCCACCCCGAGCCCGACAAAGCCTGGAGCGATGCCGCCCAACAGATTACACCCGAAAGTCTGAAAGAAATCCTGGACGCATTGGTTATCAGGGAAACGTCGGGCAATCTTGAATTTGAACGCAATCTGGAAGAACTGCGGCACGAAGTTGATCTTATAGACTACGAATTGATAAGACTGCTGGCACGGCGCATGGGAATTGCAGAAGAAATGGGACGCTACAAATACGCCCACAACATCACCATATTGCAGCTCCAACGCTGGAAAGAACTGTTTGCCGACCGCATAAAAAAAGGAAGCAAAGCCGGGCTGGATATAAAATTCCTGGCGGCATTGCTGCAACTTGTTCATGAGCAGTCAATACAAATTCAGACCAATGTGATGAGCGGGGATAAAGAGGAAATAAAGGAATAGTTATATTACCAATCAGAAAACAATAAGGAGACAATGGGGGTTTTCCCATAAAGTAATAATGGTTGATGTTGCCCCTCAAAATAAACGCGGGTGGAATCAGAAATTAATTCTTTATCCATTTACCCTGTCCGATAACTTTTCCTTTAGCGGTAATACTGTAAATGTATGTTCCTGTCCGCAGATGAGTAGTAGAAACCCTTTCTTCATCGCATGAAACCTCTTTTTCAAGCATCGCCCGACCATTGGTATCAAACAGCCGTATTATAGCATTTTTATGCTGCACAGCCAGCTTTACCTGAAGATAATTGCTGCCGGGGTTGGGGAACACAATGGCCTCCTGAGCTTTAGGTGCGGTGGGCTGGTCAATATTTACAATAAGCCCTTCATTGTTAACGCAAAGAACAAAAATATCCTTTTGATAAAGATGGGGCCAGGCCTGTGAATCATAACGGCTGCCAATAACCATAACGTTACCATCTTTCGTCCCTTTCATATCATAGGGCATATAAAATGCATCACCACCATAAAAATGCTGATCAATCAATTCAAAATTTTTACTTATGCGGTTAATCAATATCCAGGAAGGATCATGCTGCCAAGGATATTGATAGGCTACAAAGTGGTATGTGCCAACAGTATAAATGATTGAATCCGTCACCATCGTATTTTTAGCATCGCCGCATGTCATCGCAGTATCTGCGTTACCATTCGGAATTTCAATAGTATTTATAAGGTTAAAGTCATAGCTATACTCTGCAGTAATAAGATGTTCGTGTCTTATCTCCCAATTTGTCGTTGAAGATGTAATAAGAAAAGAGGTATCTGTGAAATTTAACAATGATGAATTGATAAGAAAAAAGACCAATGGCTCATAGCTTGAGAGATGGTTAAGATTATGATCAAGCTTTATTATTTTTGCATAACTGGTACCTTTGAAAGGAGACCCACCGTAAGAAACAATAAGGGTGCTGTCAATCTCATTATAAATTAAATCTGAAATTGTTTGAACACCTGTAAGTGGGCTCTGGAAATAGGCCAGGCTATCAAATGGCAATCCAATTTTTAATATGGAAAGATGTAGATTAGGGTCGTCTTCAGGAGCTACAACCGAACCAATATACATTACAGAATCATTAAGAAGTAAACATTCCTGAGGGAATTGTCTTACGTTTTCTCCAAAAGTGCAACAGTTTCTCGAAATCAAATTAAAATTAGAATCATACTCCCACACACAAATCCGACTTAGCAGGCCGGTGGAAGTAACGGAATCAGAGTAGCCCACGGCTAAAACCCTGTTGGGGCCAGCACAGAAAATATATGGGGAACAAGATTGGTTATTGTTTGATGCGGTGAAATCTTTAACTTTATTTCCCTCTTTATCAATCTTTAAAAGATAGCTTTTCGCCTCACCATTTATATACCGTAACCCTCCCAAAAAGAAATTATTGTCTTGATCTTCATCTACACAAATTACTTCATCTGTTACTTCTGAAGGAAAAAACTTAAAATAGGTTTCCTGACAAATTGAAAATAGGGGAAAAAGCAAGGTAATTATTATAAGAATTTGTTTCATGATGTGTTTATTTATTAAATGAAGGGGCTACCCTACTATAATATTCAACAGATGAGCAGAGCACCCCTCTAAATGATGAATTATTTACTTAGGATTTTCAATCTTTTCCCCAAAATATAAAGTATAATAATGCATTGCCTCCCAATATGGTAGAGCCACACCATGAGACCATCCAACTTCAACATTGCTGAATGTTTTACCAGGAATAGCCTTTGAAGTTTTTATGTAGTCAAATTTATTCAGGTAATAATTCAATTCATCCGGAGAGGGGCAAATATCTGGTACATTTGGGCCATATCCAGAACGGTAAAACATCATATATTGTCCGAAAGGATTCTCGTTATCCATATAATCATAAAACATCGCTAAAGAAGACTGAACAGAAACAAAATAGCCGGTAGGCTCTACAACCAATGGATGCCTGAATTTGAATTGCAGTTCTGTAGTCGCATCCCTGCCAATATATTGTCCTGTATAATCACCACATTTTCCCATTCCGCAGCACCAATACCAATAATCCGTGGAGTCAAATGGGACATAATTGGGGATGTATCCAATTAAACCTCCAGATAAAGATACTGCAAGGTTCTTATCCCCGTTTTTAAGGCCGGTTTCTTCAAAAGATAAATTGATTATGTCGAAAGTATAAGATTCATTATTTTTGGATTGTTTGATGTTATTGACCCAATCTGAGATGGCTGAATACAGGTTGTTCAAATCGACAAGGCTTACCTGATTACCTATTAGATTTACAATAAGGGTGTCATGATAAAAATCAACTCTTCCGAACTCGTGACTGTTATTGGCTTGTTCAAGATTTAACAATCCTTCAAGGTACCATTCTGCACTGTCTGCAATCAGGGTGCCTGTGCTTTTGTGCTTCAGGGTTTGTTTAAAATCAAGTAAAATAGAGGTAACCTTGTTGTTACCATGAGCATTTAAATCTTCGTTTGACCCGTCCGGGACATTGTCTTTTTTACATGAAGCAACTGCCAAAACCATTATGGCCAAGGTAAAAACAAAATAAAATCTTCTCATGCTATTAAATTGAAAGTTTAAATTGAAATAATCTTTGAAATAAAGGCGTAAATACAAAAATTTTATACCCTAAGGAGGATTGAAATGATTATCAAGACTATATATAAATAAATATTTCATATCACATTCACTTTTTTATTGTTGTATAAGTATATTGTTTGTAAATATAGTGGGAAATTTTATACAAAAAGCGATAAAACAGTTAAATATTCATATTTGGCCAGGATTTGAACAAAAGAGATAAAGCCAATTACTCTAATAATCAGATTAATAAAAGAATCTTACAAAAAATTAATTTGATCTAATGGACAAATTTTTATGTCACTTTTGTTTAATTTCTTTCACAGAAAACAGCTCAACAATCTGAAAAGTTTAAGAACCCTGAGGATTGGGAAGAATTCACTAAAGTACCGAAAATGCTATTAAATGATTTGTTTGATTACCTTTATGTTTTAAATATAAAAGAGTTATATACTCATTGAAAAACCATCAATTAACCATTCCAAAATAATGATGCAATGAAAACAAATTTCCTTTTGGTCATTGTGGTGGCACTTCTTGGTCTTTTATCCATTGGAGCTTTTTATGGCGGAGGTGCATTAATGATTTCGACCGATGGCAGCCTAATTAAACTGCCTGCCGTTTACCTGGAAGCTTTACCCTTTAAAAATTACTTCCTACCGGGACTTATTTTATTCTCTGTTTTCGGACTTTTACCGCTGATGGTAATTTTTGGCCTTATCAGGAAGCCTGAATGTACAATATGCGAAAGGCTGAATGTATTGAAAGACATGCATTGGGCCTGCACATTTTGCCTCTACATTTCATTCGCATTAATTATCTGGATTCAGGTGCAGATAATAACCCTTCAGACTATATTCTGGCTCCAGTCCTTTTATATGTTTTATGCCCTGATTATGATCATTATTTTATTATTAACCCCGGTGAGAAGTTCATATGACAAGAAGAAAATTTCCTGATTTTCAAACCCTGAAAATTCTAAATTAATACCTGCCTATGGCAGAAAAGCTGCCTCAGGGAGACAGCCTTTCTGTATATTGAAATATAAATTTAACTTTTTAAAAAAAATATCAGGCGTGTCGGGTATTAAGGAATATATCCATCCGACAGGGTCTTCAGGAATGCCACAATTGCATTCTCTTCTGCTGCAGAGAGTTTAAGGTCGCCCAGTTCGGCAGTATTCAGGTTTGCCCTTGTTTCCGGTGCAGGCCATGGCATACCATTCCATCCAGCACCGGGCACATCGCGTGTATTGTAGAAATGTACGATTTCCTCAAGGCTCTTGAAATAACCATTATGGCCGTAAGATTTCACAAATTCCGGATACGGACGGAGGTCAACATTGCGAAGTGTTGGTACCTTATGCTTGCCAAAATTCTCTGCAGCGGTGGGATTGCCGATGGACTCAAGAAATCCGCCCAATCCCATATCAACACAATCACAATCAGGGAACAAAACAAGGTTGGGATTTTCATAATTTATAGGAATGCCAATGTTGTCATAGGTAAAATCGGTAAACATCGGCTGTTTTCCTTTGATGCTGTGGCACTTTGAACATTTGGCCTTGCCCTGGAAAAGTGCTCTGCCTTTTTTCTCCTGGGCGGTTAGTTGTACCTGACCATTTAGCCAGAGATCATACTTGGAAGAGAAGGGGTTCACTTCAGCACTTCGTTCGTAAGCGGCAATGGCAAGGCCTACATAATCGTAGGCTGCATTAACATCGCCATTAAGGGCCCCGGCTCCATAAACGTCATCAAACAATTGTGCATAAGACGAAGTCTGAATGATAGAAATTACGCTTGCCGCGTCTGGAAGGGCTTGTTCCAAAGGGTTCAGGAACGGCCCCTGGGCCTGTTCGGCCAAAGGGTCACCAAGTGTCCATCCCGCAGCCCGTCCGTCCCAGAACATGCCACCAATCCAGGTTCCTTTGTTATCCATGTATAATACAGGGCTATTACCACCATATGATGCTGCCGGCGGTTTACGGTGGCCAAATACGCCGGGGATGGATCCTTCGTAAACCGATCCATGAAGATTAATATCCGAATCGGGGCCGGTAAATCCAACCCCAGGGTCGTGACAGCTTGCACACGACTGATTTTGATTTGCCGACAGGTTTTCGTCATAGAAGAGAAACTTGCCCAATTGCTCTTCCAGGCTTAACTCTGTTGATTTCAATTGCATAACAGCCCTTTCAGGCGGCTCTTCGATTTCCGGATCTTTGGTACAGGAATTCAGAATTATTCCTGCTGACAATAATGCAAATGAAAGCCGGATTAGATAATTTTTTTTCATACCTGCTAATTTTGTGGTTAACAATCTGTTAATTAAATTGGTTTTATTAGGCATATAGTATTCCCAAATATATAAAATAATAATACAAGAGCAATTGATTTTCAGGATTTTTTGAAATCTGAGACTTATTTGAAATCATTTTAAATAAAATATTTCCAGGAAGAAAGATTGATCAATATCAAAGATAAGCTAAACCGGGCCGGAAACTATAACATGAGTTGCCCCCAACAAGCAATGCCGGTAAGAAAAAAGAAACGCTTTACCTGTGGCCCCTGTTCGGAAAAAAAATTTCCTAACAGGGGCCAAATAACTAACTTTCGGACTGTAAAGAGAAAACCAGGCCATCAATGACACTATGAAAGAGACTGTTTCACGCGTAACATAATTTGCCTTTTGAAAATAAATTACTTCCTTCCGGGTTGCACATTTTCTCTTAACCATGCAAAATAGCAGTGTGTTTTCAGGTGTTTTTGCAAATGATGCATAAAATAGATTGGGAAAAGCAAATACTTTATTGACATTTTGTCAGTAACAAAAATTTAACAAAAAATATTACCTTAATAATCCATAATGATATTAATCAGGATTGAAAAACCTTCGATACCTATGGGCGCATTTTAAACGCTATTTAAATTCTTTTAATAGAATACCTAAAACTCTCAACTTCAATAAAAAACCTACTCATTCAATAAAAAAGACTTTTTACCCCAATGAATAAATCAATCCTTACTGTTGCATAACTGGTTTTGTCAAACACTTTTATGACCTTTGCCTGGTGTGGCCACCTGAAATTCAAATAAATGAACTGCTTCAGCAACCTGGGGCCGGTGAGTATAATTCTGATCAGCTGGGGCATTGCCCTGCTGGAATATTCCTTTCAGGTACTGGCAAACAGGATTGGATACCGCAAAAATTGAGGACCTTTTAACTGTGGCAATTAAAGGTAATACAGTAAGTTATTACACTGACCGTATTTACTGTTTTCATGATTGTTTTTTCAGGAATGAATCTTTCAGAATCAATCACCTGATTGGTTTTTGTTTGTTATTATTAGCTGTTTATTTTACCTTTAAGGAATAATTAGCAATCGCCCGTAATGAAAAGAAAAACTCTTCTGATTTTATTTTTAATTGCAGGCAGTTTCAATGTTTTTGGCCAGAATATTGAAATCATTGGCGGGCTGAACCACAACGTATTCCACGATTACAATAATAGTGAGGACCATTTTGTGTCCACTTACAAACCGGGTTTGGGATTTTGCGCAGGCATCAGGCTGGACAGCGTAAAAGTGGATTGGATGAATATGAGTTTTGCCTTACAATTTGACCAGATTAATGGAGAGCTGAAAGCAAGAAATGGTGGCCTGGGTTATGGCCATCATACAAATGCAAAAATCAATAAATCAATAATTTCCTTAGGTATTTTTCCTTTAAATTTCAGTATATTCAGAAGAATTGATCTGAACATCGGATTGGAAATTTCGGGATTAATAAATGAATCAATTACAGGGACAGTCAGCGGCTGGAGCATGGGCGGCTCGAACTGGAGTTCCGATATCAATGAAAAATACAGCAGATACTGTTCATTGATCTGCGTGGGGTTAAAAGGAAGAATTGCCTGTGATATTCCTGTGACAAATACAATTTACATTGCTCCGCAATATTCATATTATCATGGGTTAACAAAAGAGTTTGATGAATTTCCCGAAGAGACCAGATCAATGAGACATTATTTTTGTATTGGAATAAAGAAGAGGATAAAATAAACGGTCATGAAAAAGTCAATTGTAATTGCTGTATTGCTGATGATAACTCTCATTGCTAAAAGTCAGCATCTGGTTCAGGAAAATAAAACCTGGAACGTTATTGAATCAATGAATTTTGGTGGAAGTTTCACACAATCATTCAGGATATCGGGCGATACTACCCTGGGCCAATCCGTTTACAAAATACTCTTGGCAACCTATGACACCACGCTAATAAACTGGGAATTTTTCGGAGGTATCCGGGAGTTTGATAACCAGGTTTTTCTTTACCATGCTTCCTCTGAAACAGAAGCGATGCTTTATGATTTTAATCTGGAAGTCGGCAGTACATTTAATTCTATCAATCTTGTTTGGGATTGCCCGATAGAATTATCGGTCTCATCAATTGAAACAATCACGCTTGCAAACGGTGAAGAAGCCCAACAAATCAATTTCGGCTTCAATGGATTTCACGAGGAGCAATGGATAGCCGGAATAGGCAGCCTCAATGGGTTGGTGAATATCGGCACAAATCAGTGCATCACAGATGTTTGGTCTGACCTGAGTTGTTGCTATCTTGGAGATGAATTGATTTTTCAAAATCCGGGCATTAATAGCTGCTTTGTGTATACTTTGGGTACGCCACAAAATGTGATTCACACTAATCCTATAATCTATCCAAACCCGTTTTCTGATGGTTTTATTTTAGAATTTAATTTCCTGCCATTACAAAACTATCACCTTCAAATTATCAATTCAATGGGTCAGATTGTTTTAAACATAGAGAACATTAGCTCAGGAAAAATCGTTGTACCCGGAAACCGGCTTTCTTCAGGAGTTCATTTCTACAGATTATTTAATGACAAAGATATGGTTGCAAGTGGAACAGTATTCAAAGAGAATGATTTAATAAGGTGATAATTAGCTACTTATCCTTTGTATTATAAAAAAAAGCTGACACAAAAATGAGTCAGCCTTAATAAGAAGTTGTGGGCCCACCTGGACTTGAACCAGGGACCACCTGATTATGAGTCAGGTGCTCTAACCAACTGAGCTATAGGCCCTTGTGATAAAGTTGACTTTTCATCATTTTACCAACGGGTTGCAAATGTACAAAATAATCAAAAATAGCAACCAAACTGGTAAAAAATTAATATCCAACTCTTATTGCTTCGTTCAATGCCTCTTCTGAAAACTTAGTAATCGCATTTTTGTTTTTCAGAAATTCCAGCAAATGCATTGTATTAAGATTTCCCACAAGTTCATAACCCGTCATGGGGCATCCTCCAATTCCGTTCAACACGCCTTCGTACCAGCGGCAGCCGGCATCCCAGGCGGCTTCTAGTTTTTTCTGCCACTCGTTGGGCCGGGTGTGAATGTGTAATCCGAATTCATGATCAGGAAAACGATGCAGCAGTGTTGAGTAAACCTCTCCGATAAGTTCATCGGTAGCAATGCCAATGGTGTCGGCCAGCGTAATGGTTTTTATTCCTTTGCCGGCGAGTATTTCAATATGTTGCGACAGCAGATCGATGCTCCATGGGTCATTGTATGGATTACCATAGGCCATACTTAAAAAAATGCGCAGGGTTTTGTCCGAATTTTTGCAGATTTCCTGTAATCCCTCGATGGTCAAAAGGGCCTTCTCCTGATCGGAATTGATGTTTTTCATCAGAAAAGTCTCCGAAACGGAGTAAGGAAATCCGATGATATCGACTTTTTGCTGAAGCGCAGCATCCCGGCCTCCACGAAGGTTTCCAACTATTACCATCAATTTTGAGCTGCTGCCTGATTTATCGGCAAGTTCCAGCACCTTATCCTGTTCTGCCATTTGGGGAACCGCTTTGGGCGACACGAAACTCCCGAAATCAATCACATCAAAACCAACTTTCAGCAATGCATTGAGGTATGCGGCCCTTTTTTCAGGCGCAATGACATTCGGCAGACCCTGCTGGGCATCGCGGGGACTCTCGGTGAGCTTGATGGTGTCGTTTTTTTTCATCGGAATTTGGTTAAAGGGGCGAGGGACGAATTTGGGGACGAGGGACGAAATTAGGGACGGGAGCACTCCGAAATTGAGATACGCTTAGTGTTTTGTCTTTGTTTCCAATGTTTGAATTGCTTTTGTTTCCATCGATATGATGTCATCAAGTTTCAGAATTCTGGCGTTTATAATTTCCGGCTCCAACAGGTGACTGCTTTTTCGGTACCAACCTTTTGATTCTCTGGCTGAACCCCGGCTAATCCGGAGAAATTGTGGATATTCTTTTCCAAATCCCCGGCCATATCCCTCTTCAATATTTGCGCTTATCGAACCAACAGATCTCACCAACTGTCTGGCGATCTCTTTGCCCCTGAAATCGAGCATAAGTGTTTCTGTGTCGGTCCACATCTCATCCCAAAGTTCCATCGAGAGATTGTAAAATCTGACTTCTTCAAGACGATCTTTCATAATTTTAAAAATTGTTAGTAATCAATAAATGATTTTTAAAAATTGTATTTACTCTTAAACCACTGCCCTTTTTACAACGTCCCTCGTCCCTGAATTCGTCCCTCGTCCCTTTTTTCGTCCCTCGCCCCTCCTAACAACCAATATACCTCGAAATCACAAGCCTCTGTATCTCCGAAGTTCCCTCGCCTATCTGCAGCAGTCGCTGATCGCGGTAAAACCTTTCAATGGGATAATCTTTCATCAGGCCATAGCCACCGTGTATCTGAACAGCTTCGTCGGCAACTTCTTTGGCAATTTCGGAGCAATAGAGTTTGGCCATAGCCGATTCTTTTGCAAAAGGCTGATTGGTATCTTTCAGCCAGCAGGCTTTGTAGAGCAGGTTTCGTGCAAGTTCAATTTTCAATGCCATATCAGCCAGTTTAAATGAAATGACCTGGAATTTTGAAATGGGCTGTCCGAATTGTTTGCGCTCCTGCGCATAGGCAAGGGCAAGTTCAAAGGCGCCCTGCGCACAACCAAGACCCATGGCTGCAATTGAAAGGCGGCCCGAATCAAGGGTGGAGAGCATGATTTTTGAGCCTTCGCCGATTTTGCCCAGCACATTACTTTCCGGAACCCGGCAATCGTCGAAAAAAAGCTGAGAAGTGTCAGAGGCACGCCACATCATTTTTCCATGCATCGTCTGTCGGGTAAAACCAGGGGTGTCCTTATCGACCAGGATGGTAGTGAACTCCTTTTTGCCCTGCCTTTCACCGGTTACAGCCTGAACCGTTGCACCTATTGAAATATCGGCTGAACCATTGGTAATGAATATTTTTGAGCCATTGATCACCCATTCACCATTTTCGCGGGTGGCACGGGTTTTTGAGCCTCGCGAGTCAGAACCGGCATCGGGTTCGGTCAGCCCGAAAGCCCACAACGCATCTCCTGTGCAAAGCTGAGGCAGATACTTCATTTTCTGCTCCTCGGTTCCATAATAATACAGCGGACCGACTCCCAGGGAGTTGTGTGCGGCAAGTGTCGCCGCCTGGGAACCATCGATGCGGGCAAGCTCCTCCACCGCAATGATGTAGGAAATATAGTCCATCTCCTGTCCGCCGTACTTTTGCGGCAGGTAAATGCCAAATAATCCCAGTTCTCCCATTTTACGGGTTAATTCGGTTGAGAACTCTGCTTTTTCATCGAGTTCCTGTGCCACCGGCCTGATTTCGCGCTCAGCAAAATTGCGAACGGTTTCCCGGATCATTTGATGTTCTTCACTCAGATTAAAGTCCATAATATTTAATTTTTTGCCACTAAGTCTCAAAGGCACAAAGGCTCACTAGAATTTTTAAATGTTTTTACCTGATAAACCTCTTTATTCCATCTTTAATTAAAGGAACATTAAAATTTATCAGATATCCGAGCCGTTTATCTGTTAAACGTAAGTGACTGATTACTTGTGATACCCATACAGGATTTATTGTTTCAACCGCTTTTAATTCGCAAATGACCAAATCATTCACAATTTAATCCAATCGCAACCCTTCTTCAAAAATAAGCCCATCAAAAACAATCGGTATATCGAGTTGTCGTTTTGTTTCAAAACCCGCTTTGGTGAGAACATGACAAAAACAAACTTCATATACTCTTTCTAATAGACCAGGTCCAAGTTCCTTATGAACAAGGTATGCTGCTTCAACGACTGCTTTTCCAATTCTTTCTTCTTGTTCTGTAAGTTTATGATATTGAAGCATTTTAACTTAATTTAAGACGGATAATCTTGCAAATATCTTTGTGTAACTTAGAGGCTTAGTGCCTTAGTGGCATAAAAATTATTCCAGCTGCACCAACCTTGCACTCCCATCTACCATTTCTCCTTCTTTCACAAGTAAATTTTCCACTACTCCATCTTTGGGGCTCAGGATATTGTTTTCCATTTTCATGGCTTCCACTACCAAAATTACTTCACCTTTTTTAACTGAGTCACCTTCTTTGAAATTTATTTTCAGAACCTTGCCGGGCATAGGTGAAAAAATATTTCCTGAATCTGTATTCATGGCTCCGGTTTCAGAGAAGGTCGTTTCATCAGGACCGGCCATATCGGGGCGCTCCACCAGAAAATCAAAACCTTTATGGCTTACCATAAAACGGCCTTTCTCATCTTCACTTACATAAACGATGTGACTGATGCCATTCAGGCAGAGCCTGGACTGCTTTTTTGCTGACGAAAACTCAGCTTCTCCTTCTTTTGCGCCCAGCATAAAATTTACACGCCCGTTCCTGTTTTTCAGAATACTGACTGTAAATCTTTTCCCGTCCATCATTACTTCAGGGTGCTGAATATGTCTCCAGTACCCAATGGTTTGCCAGATGTTTTCGGTATTTTCGTGTTTTGCAGCCAGGCTTTTCAAAAATCCGGCCATCAATGGAATTTCAGGATCTATGGTAGATTTCAGGCTTTCGGCAAAACCAACCAACTCCTGCAGCTGATCATCAATATACCTGGTGGTGATGGTGTTTTCAATAAATGAGGGATGATGCATCATGCCTGCCAGAAATGAAATATTGGTGCGAATTCCCAGCACCGCATAATTTTCCAGCGCTGAAATCATACTTACTCTGGCATCTTCTCTTGATTCTCCCCATGTGATAAGTTTGCCAATCATAGGATCGAAAAACGAATGAATCTGTCCACTGCCGGCAATCTCCATGCTGTCAACCCTGATTTTGAGGCCGGTTGGCTCGTGATACAAATGGATAAACCCTGGTGAAGGCATAAAATTATTGGCTGGATCTTCGGCATAAATGCGGCACTCAATGGCGTGTCCGTTCTGATGCAGGTCTTGCTGCCTGAGTCTCAGAGGTTCTCCTGTTGCTATGCGCAACTGTTCTTCAACAAGGTCAACTCCGGTTGTCATTTCCGTTACAGGATGCTCTACCTGAATGCGGGTGTTCATCTCAAGAAAGTAATAATTCAGCTCGCTGTCGACCAGAAATTCAATGGTTCCTGCGCTGTAATAACCGATTGAAGAAGCGAGTTTTACGGCCGAGTTACACATTTTTTCACGAACTTTAGGTGTGAGGGTAGGTGAAGGAGCTTCTTCCACAATTTTCTGATGCCGCCGCTGGGCTGAACATTCACGTTCAAAAAGATGAACCATATTGCCATGTTTATCTCCCAGCACCTGAACCTCAATATGGCGTGGATTTTCAACAAATCTTTCAATGTAGATGGTTCCGTCGCCGAAATAATTCAGGGCTTCACGCGAAGTGGTTTCGAGGGCCGAAGCCAACTCTTCTTCCGAACGGACAATGCGCATGCCTTTTCCTCCTCCACCTGCCGCCGCTTTAATGAGCATCGGGAAACCGACAAAAGCATGATTTTTCAGCAATTCGTCAGGTGAACCGGTTATGCCGTTGGTTACCGGCACACCAAATTTTACAGCTACTGCCCGGGCGGCAATTTTATTTCCCATCGCCCTGACAGAATCAGCTGAAGGCCCAACGAAAAGCAAACCTTCGCGCTCGCAGGCTTCTGAAAACAATGGATTTTCTGAAAGAAAACCATAACCGGGATGTATGGCTGTAGCGCCGGTTTTTCTGGCTGCCGACAGAATGGCTTCAATATTGAGATAAGTTTCAGCAAGGCTTTCACCAGGAAGCAGCACTGCCTCATCGGCTTGCAACACATGTTGAGTCATACTGTCGTGATGTGAATATACTGCAACAGCAGAAATACCCATGCGGTGGGCAGTTCTTTGGATTCTGAGGGCGATTTCGCCACGGTTGGCTATGAGGAGTTTCATGAAAATTTCGGATTTCGGATTTCGGATTTCGGATTCATTGACATTGGTACGAGATTTTAGCTGATTGAACCCTCCTGCACTCCGGGCTTAAGATTTGCTTCATTTAATGATCCTTTTGCCGTTTTTATTGAACTGACTGTAATTGCAACAATCTCAGATGCCTCTTTCAACATGGGTGCAACATCTTTTTGATCGGCAAGTTCCAGAGAAATGACTAGTTCAAGCCAAAAAGCAGTTTCGTCAGATTCTTCCTCAACAATTCCCATTTTGGCGATGAAATCTTTTGTGGACTTTGCCCTGCATGCTGCCCTGTAGTTGGCTGCGGTTGATGATGCAGATTTAATGATCTGATAAGTAATCACTTTGCTTTC
Source organism: Lentimicrobium sp. (assembly GCA_019429275.1). Classification (GTDB taxonomy): domain Bacteria; phylum Bacteroidota; class Bacteroidia; order Bacteroidales; family Lentimicrobiaceae; genus Lentimicrobium. The sequence continues at coordinate 61,993 of JAHYJC010000011.1, forward strand.
CTGACTTCTGGGGAATAATTTCGTAAGCCTGATTACAGCTATTGTCAGATTCATCATTCTTTTCTGCAACTTATATTTGTCCATAACAATCAGAATTAAAAATGTTAAACATTAAAGTACACTCCAAAATTAACCATTGCACAAATCTAAATTTTAAAATTAAAAACCCCAATCCCCAATCCGAAATCCGAAATCCGAAATTCCCAGTCCACAATCCGCACTCCGCACTCCGATATCCGCAATCCGAAATCCGAAATTCCCAGTCCACAATCCGCACTCCGCACTCCGATATCCGCAATCCGAAATCCGAAATCAAAAATCAAAAATTCCAAAGGGCTTTTCTTTTCTCCAAAAACGCCGCCATTCCTTCCTGCCCTTCTTCTGAGGCACGGATTTCAGCAATCATTTCAGCAGTGTAGCTCAGGGCTTCTTCAAGTGTGATTTTATTGGATACCTGATCAATCAGGGTTTTGCATTGCGACATGGCTTTGGGGCCGCTGCTCATCAGCAAGGCAATCAGGTTGCTGAGGTAAGCATCCAGTTCACTGGCCGGCATTGAATAATTGACCAGTCTGAAGCGTTCGGCTTCCTTCCCGTTTATCCTTCTTCCGGTTAGCATCAATTCTCTGGCTCCGTATTCTCCAACTCTTTTAATCACATAAGGTGAAATACAGGCCGGAACAATGCCAATTTTGACTTCTGAGAGTGAAAAAACAGCATCATCTTCACACACCGCCATATCGCAGGCCGAAAGCAATCCATTGGCTCCGCCTATGGCAGCTCCATGCACCACTGCAATGGTAGGTTTGCAACAATTATAAATGGCATAGAAACAGTCGGACAGCTGAAGGCTTTCTTTATAATTTTGATCATAGGAATATTTTGCCACATCGCGCATCCAGTTCAGGTCGGCACCTGCACAAAATGATTTTCCGCGGCCACGGAGCAGAACAACCCTGATGTTGTCCATTTTGTTAATTTCAGTGAAAATCTCAAGCACTTCCGAAATCATCACTTCATTAAATGCATTGTGTATCTGGGGGCGGTTAAGCCAGATGGTTCCCACACTGGCATTTAATTCAAATTCAATGGTTTTATAGTTCTTCATGGTCTTTTTCTTGTTTTATCTGGAAATATAAATTTTACCGGCATCCAGGAGTTGTCCATCAGACGTCACTTTGTAAAAGTAAAGTCCGGAAGGATAATTTTCTGTGACAATGCTGACAGGTGTTCCGCTATAAATGACGGAAAACATCTCTTTACCTTCCGGAGAAATTACCTGAATCAGCAAATTGGCGGTTCCGGTGGTTTTTTCAATTTCGATAGTGAAAGAATCTTTTGCAGGATTTGGATAAACCTTTGCCCTGTTAGGCTGAACAAAAGGCTTAACCGATGAGCTTGTCCAGATCAGCCACTGATCAAACAAAACCTGCAAAGAATCAATAGGCTCTATGCCGTAGGGAGTGGAGGGCACCAGTAGATCGCACCACCATTGTCCGGGAAGTGCATCGGCACTGGCTACCCTGATAAATGCTGAACGCGATGATGTTCCCTCTGTCATACACCTTGTATCGGCTCCGGGCACATTTGCTCCCTGTAGCGAATACATCAGTTTTTCGGCCAGGGTTCCTTCATAAGCCAGAAACCTTGCTTCCATGGAATCGAGGATATGCTGCCCAAGCAGAATATTGCCCTGAATGGAATAATTTGGGCCAAGTATATGATTTTTATAATTATAACAATTTGAGCCGGTGTAGGCTGCACTCCGCGGATGACCTTCGGCATCTTTATCAACAATACCATACTGTCTTACAGCCGGGTTGTTCTGTACATCATTTGCCACAAGCCAGTCAATGATTTCCTGTGGCGATAAACCCTCAACCATCCTGTTGTGTGCATTTTGCTGATTTGCCGAAATCCATGATGCCTGAGTATGAATTCCGCCTCGACCGGAAATGATATCGTTGATAATCAGCACTCCTCCCGGAATCGCACTCTGGTCGATGCACGAAGCTCCTGCGCCCCCGATTTCGCCGGTAATGGTGTCGATAGCTATTATCGAAAATGTGTCCTGCGAGAAGGACGGCTGAAACACAAGGTTCAGGATAAATAGGACGATTAGTGATTTTTTCATAATTGTATTTTTTGTTAATGAAAACGATTGCTGAACTCTCCCAGAAATTACATCCTGAAAATACCGAATCTAAATACTTCAGTGTTTAGTTCTTGACATTAGAAATTAGAAATTAGACATTAGAAATTGGATATTGGATATTTCTTTCTCCCCTTGTCTCCCATTCTCCGTGTCACCGTGTCTTTTAACTCAGGATGTTCGTCCCTCGTCCCTTTATGTTGGGTGGCCTCGACTCCGCTCGACCACCGCGGCTCAATCATCTCTGCTAACCAACCGTCCCTCGTCCCAAACTTTCGTCCCTCGTCCCTTACATCCGAAACACCCCATACCTCGTTTCCTCCCAATGTTTATTCATCGAAGCCGAAATTCCCATTGCCAGAATCTTCCGCGTATCCACCGGGTCAATTATGCCATCATCCCAAAGGCGAGCCGTGCTGTAATAGGCCGATCCTTCTTCTTCATATTTTTTAAGAATGGATTGCCGAAGCGCCTCACGTTCGTCATCGGGCAGGGTTTTTCCTCTGGCCTTAAGCTGATCTTCTTTCACCGTAATCAGCACACCCGCAGCCTGCTCGCCACCCATCACAGAAATTTTAGAATTTGGCCACATAAACAGAAGTCTCGGTTCATATGCACGACCGGCCATCGCGTAATTTCCGGCACCAAAACTGCCACCGAAAACCACAGTAAATTTTGGCACTCGGGCATTTGCAACTGCGTGAACCAGTTTTGCTCCATCACGGGCAATACCGCGCCGTTCATATTCCCGTCCAACGATAAAACCGGTAATATTCTGCAAAAACAGAATCGGGACTTTACGCGATGCACACAATTCGATAAAATGGGCTCCTTTGAGAGCTGTTTCGCCAAAAAGTACGCCATTGTTTGCCAATATTCCAACCGGAAATCCCATGATGTGGGCAAACCCGGTTGTTAAAGTTGGGGCATAGCGTGCCTTGAATTCATGAAAACGGCTTCCATCCACAATCCGGGCAATGATTTCCTTGGAATCAACCGGCTTACGGAGGTCAAGCGGAGCAATTCCGTAAAGTTCCTCTGGATTGTAAAAGGGTTCTTCAATGGGTTGCAGGTCGAGCGGCTGACGACTGGTTGGTTTAAAAGTTTGAAATATATTTCTGCAAATACGGATGGCATGCTGATCGTTTTCAGCCAGATGATCGGCAACACCCGAAATGCTGGTATGTACATCGGCGCCTCCGAGTTCTTCGGCGCTGACTTCTTCGCCGGTTGCCGCTTTTACCAAAGGTGGGCCTCCGATAAAAATAGTGCCCTGATTGCGCACAATAATGGTTTCGTCGCTCATGGCTGGCACGTATGCGCCACCAGCGGTGCAACTTCCCATCACAATGGCAATTTGTGGAATCCCTTCAGCCGACATACGCGCCTGATTGAAGAAAAACCGCCCAAAATCATATTTATCCGGAAAAACCTTAGACTGTTCCGGAAGGAAAACGCCGCCCGAATCTACCATATACACGCAGGGCAGGTGGTTTTCCATGGCAATTTCCTGAGCCCGGACGTGTTTTTTTATGGTTTCCTGCACATAAGTTCCCCCTTTAATTGTGGCATCATTGGCCACGATCATGGTTTCGCGACCGTGAACTACACCGATGCCGGTAATGATTCCGGCAGATGGAAACTCATTGTTGTGAATACCGTTGGCCGCCATGGGCGAGAGTTCCAGAAACGGAGTATTCGGGTCAACCAGCAGATCGATGCGTTCGCGGGCCAGCAGTTTACCACGTTCTTTATGTTTTTTAACCGCTTGTTCAGGCGCACCGTTTATGGTATCGGTCATGCGCTGCCTGTATTGCCCCAGCAGTTGCTGGTAGGCTTCAAAATTTGAGCGGAATTCCGCCGATTTTGTGTCAATTTTAGATTCTATCCGGTACAAAGCAGGGAGGGTTTTTGTGATTTCCTGATAACTGATTGCTAAAATAGGGAATTAAAGCTTCAAAGTATTAAACACCATGAATTTTGCGTTGTTCAGGTTTGTTTATTGAAATTGGATAATTCAGAATGCGCAAAGAAATGTTTCCTGTTAATAGCTATATCAGAATAGCGGAAGTCAGGAGAAAAAACTAAAGATTGATAAATGGATATGTCATGTTAAGAGGGAATTAATCAATTAAATAAACTTCAGGCCTTCAGAGTCATAATGCAATACCTTCATTTACAACATTCTGGTAGAAGTCAGTAACTTTAAACCTGGCATTCCAATCAACTTTGTTAAAGACAAAAACTGAGAATGCCTCTCCCAAGTTAAGTTCCAGGTCATAAAGATGATGCCTGAAAGTTCTTTCCCGCTCAAAAGTAGCTTCATCATCAATCAGAATAAGGATATCCCAATCGGAATCCGTTTTCTCATCACCTCGTGCACGACTTCCATATAGGATAATTTCAGCATGCGGATCAATCTGACTGACATTGTCCTTGATCAGATTTAGGATTTTATTTGTTGATTCTTTCACTAAACAAAGATTAGTATAAAACAGGTTTATAAAAAGTTACTCTTCCTTATCCAGCATATTGGGGCCTTCTATGTTTTCATAGTACTGCATTTGATATAGAAGTCGTGTTATAATAAATTCACTCTAGGCGTTGCATTTATGTAAATTTTCAATGCAATTGTAAATATACATAAAGTTAGAGTGATCTCACTCCCAAATTGGGTTACGAATAACTTGGTAATTCATTTTTGAAGGGGCAGTTGGTCCCAGAATAAGTTACAATATTGAAAAGAAAACAAGAGTTGAACCATTTTTTGAAACCCGTATCGGTTATGTTTTTTAAAACCATCTTATCTGCGCTGATTGTCTTTGTAGCAACAAGTTGTATTATCATGACACCAACCCGTGGAGCCGACGATATGTATAGCGGGTCAGACATATCATCAAAAAAATATACCATCACATTTATTGAAACTACAGCTGAGGAAATAATTAATAAAGGCGAAGCTTCTGTTTATTTATTCGCATCCTGGTGTCCATATAGTCTGGCGCATTTAAGGCAACAGGATAAAAATGGAAGCAGCGGAACAGTTTATGTTTCATCAAATTATGACTGTAAGTCAATGGATCGATTATTCAGGAACAACCTCGATACAATCTATATTTTGTCCAATAAGTATTATGGATATGACGAAAGCAAAAAAATCAAACATTTCGCATCAGAAATACTTGGCAAAGAAAGTGATTTAACGGGAGTTCCGCAGCGATTTATTAAAGGCAGTGAAAAATATATCAGAGCGGAACTCAAAAATTAAACGGTGAAGTAATATAGATAAACCGGATCTTTAGATAAGCAGCAGAGTGTCCGATGCATTTTGTTAATTCGCAGTAATTTATGTATTTTTGCAATCGAATTAAAAATATACATAAAAATGTATTTGCACAGGGAGATTGAAAAGGAAGTAATGGAAATGTCAAGCCATTATCCGGTATTAACCATCACCGGACCAAGGCAGTCAGGGAAAACAACGCTGGTAAAACACCTTTTTGGAAACCTGCCATATTATAGTTTTGAAAATCCGGATATCAGAGCTTTGGTGGCTTCCGATCCGCGTTCGTTTTTAAAGCAGAATAATAATGGAGCAATATTGGATGAAATACAAAATCTCCCTGTATTATTATCCTATCTGCAGCAAGTGGTTGATGAGAACAGAGAGTCGGTAAAATTCATCCTTACCGGGAGTAATCAGTTTTCTCTGATGAATAATGTTACACAATCACTGGCCGGAAGGACTGCAATCATTAAACTGCTGCCACTGTCTCTTAAAGAAATTGGTGATGGTGCAAAAGCCACAACAAATGATTTGATGCTAAAAGGTTTCTATCCGGGTGTTTATGCTCAGAATCTTTTACCATACAAAGCATATCGAAATTATTACGAAACCTATATTGAACGAGACCTTCACAAACTAATCAAGGTAAATGACCTGAGTCAGTTTCAGCATTTTATCCGTATTTGCGCAGGCAGAGCAGGCAATCTGGTTAATCTTTCGGCGATAGCCAGCGAAACAGGTGTTGCTGTTGGAACTGTTAAGTCATGGATAGCTGTTCTTGAAGCTTCATACATTGTTTTCCTATTGCAGCCATTTTCTGATAATATTAATAAGCGTATGATAAAATCACCGAAAATTTATTTTTATGATGTTGGCTTATTATGTTTTCTTCTAGGGATTGAAGATGCAAATCAATTGAGCCGCGATCCGCTCCGTGGTGCAATATTCGAAAATATGGTGGTAGTGGAATTGATGAAAATGAGATTAAATAAAGGTCTCGACAGCAATCTGTTCTTTTATCGCGACAGCAACCATAGTGAAGTGGATATTGTTCGCAGGCATGGAGCTGAATTACAGCCTATTGAAATAAAGTCATCTGTAACGTTTCACCCTGATTTTTTAAAACAATTTTCGCAATTTTTTAAAACATTTGAAGGAAGAACAGTTAATCCATTTCTGGTATATGATGGAGATCTGGAGCAAAAAGTGCGCGATGTTCAGTTGGTAAACTTCAGGAATATGAACGATCTAAAATAATGTTGGTTGTAAGTTTTTAACATTAAAGATCACCCAACTGCATCACCTTATCCACCTTAATCCCTTTCTCCGTCCGCACCAGCGTACAGCACTCGGTGTAAAAGTCGTGTTCGAAAAACAGCACATAGCCTTTTTCCACCGCTTCATCCAGAAAGAGTTCTTTTTCATCCAATGTAATCAGCGGGCGGGTGTCGTAACTCATTACCCATGGCAGGGGAAGGTGGGCTGCGGTTGGCAGCAGATCGCTTGTAAAAACAATGGTTTTGTCCTTGTATTTGATAAACGGAATGGCCTGTCCATCAGTGTGGCCATTAAAGAGCCGGACTTCAATGCCCGGGAAAAGTTCACCAGGATAATCAAAGAGTTTCAAACGGCCGCTTTCTTCAATGGGTTTTATGTTTTCTATGAGAAATGAAGCACTTTCGCGGCGGTTCGCATGCATGGCCCATTCCCACTGTGCTGAACTTATCCAATAGGTAGCATTCGGAAAGACGGTCTCAAAACCGCTGCGGTCGGCTTTGTATTTTACACTTCCCCCGGCATGGTCGAAGTGCAGGTGAGTAAGAAACATATCGGTGATGTCTTGAGGGGCAAAACCATGCCTGGCCAACGATTTAATAAGTGTATCATCTCCGTTCAGATAATAATGACTGAAAAACTTCTCGCTCTGCTTATCACCAATACCATTGTTGATGAGTATTTTACGGTCACCATCAACCACCAGCAAACAGCGCATGGCCAAATTTATCAGGTTATTTTCATCGGAAGGATAATGTCTGCTCCAGAGTGATTTGGGGACCACGCCAAACATGGCACCGCCGTCGAGCTTAAAATTTCCGGTAGGAATGGCAAAAAGTTGCATTTTGTTTCTTTTGTCTGTTTAACAAAAGAAAGGGTGCTTTTGTTGATTGAATTTGAGATGAAATATAAATTCCCATTTATTGAGTCTGAGTTTTTATTCTCCGGTCAGGATATTTCATAAAAAATGAACCGGTGAGTGATAAACTCCCACCGGTCCAAACCCAATTAATAACACCCCATCAAATTGGGAAAGGGATCTTACTTCATGTCAATGATCCTCTTGACGATTACTCCGTGATCCGTACGAACTACAAGCATAAATGACTGCTGCGATCCGCGCGAATCGGTGGTGAATCTGTAAGTATTTGTACTTCCTGCCAAAAGGTTACCACTGAAGAGTGTGCTGACCCTGCGGCCTGTCATGTCGTAAACCTCAACATCAGCCTTTGTGTCAAACAGTGAATTAACCGTGATTTCGGTTGAAACACTGAACGGGTTAGGCATTACGTTGACTTGCAATTTAGCTGACATAGACTGTCCGGCTTCAGGAACAACAGGAGCTGAATACAATACCGGTGGACAAGCGATCATTTCATCAAGATACCCTACAAATACACGGCACTCATCAAAGATGTTATTGATCATGTCAACAGCATTTTTTATTGTGGTGAGTGAAATGGTATAGGTAATATCCTCGCAGGTAACACTGGCCGGGAAAGTAGCAAATCCTCCAAGGGCATGATTTGCAAGCAGGTACAATCCGCCTACGGTCAGGTCATAGCCGTTTTCAGCCATGTAACATAGCAGTCCGGCATTTACCTGTGCATACCAGTATGGGTTGGTGGTCATGTTGTAACCAATGAGCATTCCTGCATCATCGTAAATTGGTTCACAAACCATTTCAACCGGTGTATCGCTGCCACACATTACTTTTTGAGTGGTGAGCAGACCTTCTGACTGCAGCACGAAAGATGACAATCCTTCGTTGATCCTGAGGTTCAGGCCAAGTGTGAGCGTCTGTGATATAAATCCACTCTTCAGCCTGCCCTGTTTGGTAAGGTAACTACCGAGGCAAGCCGGCACATTAGCAAAGCAGGTTCCGCTGATAAGGTCGTTTGTACCACCACCCGGAAGGATGGCATCAATCAACATTGCGTCTCCAGCCTGGAAGATAAGTTTGTTTGCTCCCCAACCAAGTTCCAGTGGTCCCTGGTCAAGCAACATTCCAACGAATTCTGCAGTAGGATAAGTCATTTCACCATCGCAGATGGAACTGTTACCCTGATTACCATATTTTCCCTGAGTGTAAGTACAGAGTTCCTCGCAGGGCAACTGCTCAATGGTTACATAACATGTGGTTAGGCAGCCCCTTGCATCTGTTACCTCAACTGAATGATCACCAGGAGCCAGGTCAACGGCTGTTTGGGTCGTTTCGCCATTACTCCAGAGGAAAGTATAAGGTACATCACCATTGTAGCCATAAGCTATTGCGCTGCCACCTGTTCCTTCGCAATTGGCATCAAGGAGTTTTACTGCTTCGCAGGTAACTTCAACTACCTCAATGGTAAGATCATCCTGTGCAGCACAGTCGTTGTCGTCTTTTACGTAAACGGTATGGCTGCCCGGAGTGGTTGCCAGCAATGTTTCATTGCCTGCAATGGGAACCCATTCACCATCATCAAGTTTTACCTGATAGGGTGGTGTTCCGCCTGTAATGGTAACAGGGATTGATACAGAAACATCCAGTGCACACTGTGGATCAAGAGGCTGGAGGGATACTTCGAGTAACTGAGGTTGTCCTACTGTCTCTGAACCTGATGCTTCGCAGTCATTGTCATCCTTTACCGACCAGTTGTAAACACCTGCTGCCAGATTATCGTAAACCGCTGGAGATGCTTTCTCAACATAGGCTCCTCCATCAAAACTGACATAGTAAGGAGTTGTTCCTCCGGTTATGGTGATGGTCACCGATCCGGTAGATTCTCCATTACAAAGTACATCGACATGATCGTCGGTGGCCTCAAGCAATAGTGGCTCTGTGATTGTTTCAGATCCTGAATCCATACAATCATTGGCATCTTTTACCGACCAGTTATAAACACCTGCTGCCAGATTACTGTATACTGCCGGAGATGCTTTTTCAACATAGGCTCCTCCGTTAAAACTGACATAGTAAGGAGCTGTTCCTCCGGTTATGGTGATGGTCACCGATCCGGTAGAACCTCCATTACACAGAACATCAGTATGGGCATCGGTGGCCTCAAGCAATAGTGGTTCACCTACTGTCTCCGAGCCTTCAGTTTCGCAACCGTTGGCATCTTTTACAATCCAGTTGTAAGTACCTTGTGCCAGATTATTGTATTCTGCAGGCGATGTTTTGGCTTCAAAAGCACCATCATTGAAACTCACCTGATAGGGAGGAGTTCCTCCACTGAAATCGATAGAAACTGAACCATCAGCCAATCCATTACAACTAACGTCAGTATGGCTGTCTGCTGCAGAAGGTCCGCCTGTAATGGTCATTACGGCCTTTCCCGGGGCGCTGGTGCATTCCACAACATTGGTCAGGGTAATGTATAGTGTGGTTGTTTGTGAGAAATAAGCACAATATGACAAGCCAGTATGTAACAAGTTTGTATCGGCCAGGGCATCTTCTTCAGAAGCATACCACTTTATAGTGCCGGCTTCTGATGGTGTAACCGTTAGGCAGTAATCGCCCGGATAGCACTCAGTACGACTTGCTGATGGTTTATCAGGCTCAATGCCAAAAGGTCCACCAATAAAGTCATCGAGGGCAGCGGTGATTGAAGCTGATGAGCGGGCTTCGAGCAACCAGGTTGCTTTGCACAAGGCTGGCAGTTCAACATCCAGTTCAGCCTCATAAATTGCAGTAAGGTTGATCACACCTTCGTAAAATGCGTTGAGTGGGTAAGTGGTACCCGGATAATCCCAACCCATCGGTATGCCATAAACTGCATCATTATTCTGAGCAGCAGTTCCTGTGAAAGTGGTCAATTGCAGGGATAAATTAGAACCAGCATTTCCGTTGCCAGGGCCAACCCACATATAAATTTCAACATTCGCAAGTCTTCCGCCATTGGTAAAGTTACTCAGAATCAAAAGGTCACCATAGGCATGTTCCGGCTGAAAGTTCAGCAAGGGCTGTCCATTGGGAGCAACATCGGTTACCGGTGAGGTTCCGTTCAACAGCAGCCAGAAACCTATCTGTGCATCGCCCTGAATCTTTGAACGGTCACCGGCAAAATAAAGCAGATAGTCACCGGTGGTACAGTCGGTTTTGATTACGGCAGCTCCGTTGCACAGGTCATTCTTGGGCTTGGTCTGACCGATTTCCCAGGTTTTGTCCCATGCAATATCGAAGTCCTTGGTTCCCTGGGTAAAGGCATTGTCAACAACCCCTTGTCCGAAAGGATCCTGCACATGATAAAAGAATGGCAAAGAGGTTACATCAGGATCATCCCACTCGGCTGGATTACCATCAATGGCAAACGGTGAGATGCAGGGCTGAGCGTAAGATGTGTAGGAACACATCAAACAGAACAACAGGAAAAAGAGAAATCCTTTCCCTAATTTCCTCAATGAGTGATTGTTTTTCATAAACTTTAGTTTTTGGTTAATAATTGGATTAATAGATTTGGGTTTATATATTGGGTTTATATATTTAGACTGTTTCAAAAACAATGGCATTGGTAAAGGTATGCCTGGCATTTACTCCATACCTTAAGTTGTCATCGCATATTGAAAACAGTTCAATGAACAGGTAAACACATTTAAAAAAGATCGTGTAGGTCTCGAGCAGTGTTAGTTTCAATCAATCCTCAGATTTTGATCAAACCTTTCCGGGTGTATTTTCCTGATTTTTAATCAATAATCTGCAAAGAAGTGGTGGGAGTGGTGGCAGTTTTATGAGCGAATCAAATTCTTTCACTCAAAATCAACAAATAGAAATATGGTTTTTTAATAATTGTTTAAATGCTTTTTTGACAAGATTTTAAAAAGTATGGGCGATTTTTTTTTTAGATAGTAAGAAGAGTTTTTATAGTAAATAGGAGAGCAAATATAGTAAATTAATTTTCCGTTGTAAAGCCTGTATGCTCTTTTTTTTATAGGTGTTAGCACATATTTATTAAGTGTAGTGATATTATGTAAATTCGTATACCAGGTATTAATATTATTTTAAATAAATATTTTATTTTAAAATGTACAAAACAATGTGCCTATATTTTTACAACTATTTTTTTAATTATTTTACATTGGTCTGTTATCAATACTTTTGCAGATGATCAATGTAATATTTTTTTACATTTATTCTGTTGGGGTCTTTATTGCCCTACTTTTTTGATCTTTATTTATTGATTTTTAACATCAGGATTCGCAATTCCGGGTGTGTAATGTTTTTGACCCAAAAAAGGCATAAGTTTAACAAAACTTTAACGTTTTTATTTGAAGAATAATTGCTGAAACAGGCGTTTTGATTTTAAACAAATGGTTCATCTGATCCGTATTCTTTAAAATACCGGATCAACATTCACTATTATTCTCAGAAAATGGTTCCGTCAGGTTAAAATGCGATGAGTCTATACCTTCAGACAACAGACCCTCTGCCCTCAAGTGCAATGTGCATTAAACTTCTGTGTTCGTATCAGGACTTTTCAACCGGTCTATCGACCTTCGCTCTTTCTTCGTAGGCCTGCCGGTTCCCCGCTCGCGGCGTTCGGCGTTCAGTTCATTCATGAACCGTATCCTTTCATACTCTTCGGCCGGGGTTAAATCTTCGAGTGAGTCGGGCACAAGTTTAGCGGAAACACGATTGTGAATCAGGGCTTTTACCCGCAAAGTACGGGTAAGAGGCCCGATGCTGACGGTTATTTCATCGCCTGGTTTTAACAATCTGGAAGGCTTTACCGCGATGCCATCAATTTTAACTTTTCCGGCCCTGCATGAATCGCCGGCAAGGGTGCGGGTTTTATAAATTCTCACCGCCCAAAGCCATTTGTCGATGCGCAATTCTTCTGCCATGCACTATATTATTTCTGCCGATAGAAAATTTCGATGGGTACCCCATTAAAGTCAAATTGCTCGCGAAGCCGGTTTTCGACAAACCGCTTATAGGAATCGCCAACATATTGAGGCAAATTGCAGAAAAATACAAAAGCGGGATAGGCCAGCTTCAATTGTGTGATATATTTCACCTTCACGAATTTCCCTTTCACGGCCGGTGGTGGCGTTTCTGTGACGATTGGAAGCATGATGTCCATCAACTTACGGGTTGAAATGGATTGTGAGCGGGATTTATGGACTTTATTGGCGGTTTCGAGGGTTTTATGAATTCTCTGTTTATTGATAACCGAAGTAAAAATAATCGGAACATCGGTAAAAGGGGCTATTTTATTGCGGATAAACTGCTCATAATCCTTATGAGTGTTTGTGTCTTTTTCAACCAGGTCCCATTTATTTACCACAATGACAATGCCTTTATGATTTTTCTGAGCCAGTCCGAAGAGGTTGATATCCTGGCTTTCAATTCCGGTAGAGGCATCAATCATCAGCACACAGATGTCACTGTTCTCGATAGCCCTGATGGATCGCATAACTGAATAGAATTCAATATTTTCAGAGACTTTCCCTTTTTTGCGCACACCGGCAGTATCCACCAGCAGAAAATCGAATCCGAAACTGTTGTAACGGGTGTAAATGGTATCGCGGGTTGTGCCTGCAATGGGGGTAACAATATTGCGTTCATCGCCGAGCAAAGCATTGATCATCGAAGATTTACCGACATTGGGCCTGCCGATAAAGGCAATTTTTGGCAAATCAGGAACTTCTTCAATTGTTTTTTGCTCAAATTCTATAACCACATCATCGAGCAGTTCTCCGGTTCCGCTTCCGTTGATTGATGAAATTTCGTAGATTTTATCAAACCCCAGGGCATAAAACTCCGGAGCATTGGCCGACCTTTGAAAATTATCAACCTTATTGGCAACCAGAAAGACTTTTTTCGGAGAGCGCCGAACGAGTTGTGCCACATCTTCATCGAGTGGCGACAAGCCTTCTTTAACATCTACCATAAAAAGGATAATATCGGCCTCTTCCATGGCCAGTTCAACCTGTTTGCGTATGGCATCTTCAAAAATATCTTCACTGCCAATAATCACACCGCCGGTGTCGATAACTGAAAACTCGAAGCCATTCCAATCGGAAGTGCCATAATGGCGATCGCGGGTAACGCCGCTGGTTTCGTCAACTATAGCTGCGCGCTCACCGGTGAGTCGGTTAAAAAGAGTCGATTTACCTACGTTGGGCCGGCCAACAATTGCAACAATATTTGACATATTTATAATTTTTGTTTGTTGTTATAATTCCTGAAAAAGCTTTAAGAAAAAACAGAAATTATTTCCCTGAAACAACAAAAGCCTTGAATACAAGGCTTTTACTATTGTTAAGATTGGGTAGCGGGAGCAGGATTCGAACCTACGACCTTTGGGTTATGAGCCCAACGAGCTACCTCTGCTCCATCCCGCACTGTCATGTTTCCCGATTATTAAACCGGGCTGCAAAGATATATTTTGTTTCTTTGTTGTGCAAATTTATTATCATTTATTTTTCATGGAACACAAATCGGGTTTTGTAAATATCATCGGCCATCCCAATGTTGGAAAGTCAACTTTGATGAATGCCCTGGTTGGCGAAAAACTTTCAATCATTACTTCAAAAGCCCAGACCACCCGGCACCGGATTATGGGGATTGTGAACGGAGAAGATTTTCAGATTATCTATTCCGATACTCCGGGAATGGTAAAGCCACACTACAAACTTCATGAATCGATGATGAAATTTGTACATCTGGCCATTGAAGATGCCGATGTTTTTTTGCTCGTGACAGAAAAAGGTGATGTGCCTTTCGAAGAAACATTTATCGCAAGGCTTAATTCACTGGGCAAGCCCATTGTAGCCCTTCTCAATAAAGTTGATCTTTGTGAACAGGCCGAAGTTTTTGGTCTGTTGAAGGATCTGGAAGGAAAGTTTCCTGCAGCAACGGTTATACCTGTATCGGCCTTGCATAAATTCAATCTCGACAGGGTTTTTGATATTCTCATTGAAAAACTGCCGCTGTCGCCTCCTTATTATCCTAAAGATGAACTTACTGATCGTTCATTAAGGTTTTTTGTTTCAGAAATCATACGCGAAAAAATACTACTCTATTTCAAACAGGAAATTCCCTATTCTGTTGAAGTGGCGGTAGATGAATACAAAGAACTAGAGCACATTACCCACATTTCGGCAACCATATATGTTGCCCGTGAGTCGCAGAAGGCAATATTGCTGGGTCATCACGGCAAGTCTATCAAAGGTCTGGGCATGGCAGCCCGAAAAGATATTGAAGAATTTATTGAAGCAAAAGTTTATCTGGAATTGCGCGTAAAAGTGAGCAAAGACTGGAGAGATGATCCTCAGCAACTGAAACGCTTCGGATACGATTTATAACCTGGTTTCAGTAAAATAAGAATCACTACTTCCTGCCACCAGCCTGGCTAAATATCTCTGATGTGTCATTTTCCTGAAATACATTTATCTACATAGATAAATAAATAAGGTTTTGTATTGACATTTATTTTTGATTTTTTACATTTGCGCACTTTTACAACCCTAAAACATTTTTATGGAACATGTGTTGCCCGAAAGCATCCCACTGTATGCTTCAATTCCGTTTTTAATTATGCTGATGATGATAGCAGTTGGACCGTTGCTTTTTCACCATTGGTGGGAAGAAAACAAAAACAAACTGATTATTTCACTGGCACTTGGCATTCCTACGGCCATTTACCTGATTTCCAACGGTTTTCTGCTGAATCTAGAGCATCAGATTATTTTTGATTACATTCCTTTCATTATTCTTCTTGGAGGACTTTTTATAATCACTGGTGGCATAAATCTGAGTGGGGATATTGAAGCCAAGCCGTCAACAAACCTGGTATTTCTGGGTATAGGAGCGGTTCTTGCCTCATTGATGGGTACAACCGGGGCTGCCATGCTTTTAATCAGGCCGGTAATTAACACCAATTCCCAAAGAAAATTCAAGGTTCATACTATTTTATTCTTTATTGCCATTGTTGCCAATGCCGGCGGATTGCTCACTCCATTGGGTGATCCTCCATTGTTCCTGCTTTATCTCAGGGGCGCTCCGTTTGGATGGTTTTTTCAATTGTTACCCGAATGGTTGCTTGCAAACGGGCTGCTTCTGCTCATTTTTTATTTAACAGACAAATATTATTACAGCAAAGAACCGGCAGAAAATATAGCATTTGACAAATCCAACATCAGACCTATAAAACTGAAGGGAACCTTTAATTTTATTTTTCTTGCCGGTGTTGTATTTTCTGTTGCATTCCTCAACAAACAATACATTACAGCCATAGAACACAACCATTATCTGGCCTTCATTCGCGAAGCAACCATATTGCTAATGGCCGGACTTTCACTGTACTTCACCTCCACTACATTACGGCAGGCCAATAAATTTACCTATGGCCCGATCATAGAAGTAGCCTACCTTTTCCTTGGTATTTTTATAACCATGGTTCCTGCCCTGTTGTGGCTCGAAACCAATGCTAAATCGCTGGGCGTTGAAACCATAGCTCAATTCTACTATGCTACCGGGGCTTTAAGTTCTTTCCTCGACAATGCCCCGACCGCAGTTTCTTTTTATAATCTGGCTCTTGGCCTGACTGAGCCCGGAACTACCGGACTGGTGGCCGGGATTCCTGATTACTATCTGAAGGCCATTTCGGTCGGTGCCGTATTCTTTGGTTCGATGACTTACATTGGTAACGGACCCAACTTTATGGTCAAAGCCATTGCTGAAGAAAACAAAATCAATATGCCGGGATTTTTCGCCTACATGATTAAGTTTTCACTCATTGTATTACTGCCGGTTTATATACTGGTTCAGTTGATTCTGTTATAATTATTAAATTTGCTGATGCGATTCAATAGTGTCAGGGATACATTAATCCCTGACACTATTTTTTGTATCTTTAAATTCAGAAACTTAGATTTTCCCAGAAGCAAGGGCTTATGAATCAAGCATGAGGCAAACAATTCAAACGGACCGCACCTGATATTTAATGAACCGTTGCATAATTTTTAATTTATCTTTCGATGACCTCATTCAGAACGATTGTAGTTTCATTGTTTTTGATTTTCCCGGCTGCAGGCAGTCTCCATGCCCAAAGCAGGCTTGTCACTCCGCTTAAAGCTTCTGGTTTTTCAAAATTAACTTCCAACAAGGAGGTAACTGACTTTATCAGACAATGCGATGCCCAAAGCAATCTGGTTTCTGCTTCATTTTTCCCTTTGCAGAATGGTCTCGAAATACCGGTAGTAAAAATTACCAGGCCGGGAAATAAAAACAAACGCCTGAGGGTTTTAATGATCGCTCAACAACATGGCAATGAACCTTCGGGAATGGAAGCAATGCTGAGCCTGATTTCAGCTTTTGCTGCCAATGAAAATCATGCGATTTTAAAACATCTTGAGTTGATGATAATTCCCCAATGCAATCCCTGGGGCAGCGATCACCACCTCAGGCGCAACAACAAAGGAATTGACCTTAATCGCGACCATCTGTTGATCAGGGCTGAAGAAACCGCCATCATTCAATCTGTTTTCAGAGAATTTAACCCTGAAATGACGGTTGATTTTCATGAATACTATCCCTATGGAATTGACTGGGAAGAATTTGGGTATCGCCGTAACTTCGATATTCAGGTGGGCGGACTCACCAATGTTAATACCAGCAAAGAATTCCGCAGGCTTTTTAAATCATTAACCCTTCCAGATGTAAAAAAACACCTCAACCGGCATAGTTTCTCCTTTTTTGAATACACATTGGGCGACTTTCCCGCCGGTGAAAGGCTGAGGCACAGCACAGTTGATATAAACGATGGCCGGCAAAGTCCGGGAATCACAGGCACTTTTTCGCTGATTGTGGAAGGCATGAACGGGAGAGATTCACTGCAAAATCTTGAGAGAAGGTCAGAAAGCCAATACCAGACGGCAGTAGCATTGCTTCAGTTTGCAAAAAAACACCGCCGGCAGATAAGTAAAGAGGTGAATCGTTTCCGTGAATTAAATCATCAGCCCACTAAAAAAATTGCTATAATTCAGGAGCATTTCAAGGGTGATGAAATCCTGGATTATCCATTATGGTCAATCAGAACCGGAACCGATACCCTTTTCAAGGTAAAGGCTTATCACCCTGAGGTAAAGGCCATTGAAACCGTTGATCCTCCTCTGGCTTACCTGATTCCTGTTACTGATACCATGCTGATGGCCTGGATCAGGCGTTCAGGCTTTACTTACACCGATTCAGTTCCGGCAAAAGGCAGGTTCTCCGGCTATCGCATTAAAGGCACAGAGAAAACAAATTTTGAAGGATACCCCGGAACATTGCCTTTAGTTGAGAAAGTGACTGTAACAAATCTGAAACCTGAGGATTATCTTCTCGTTCCTGTGCGGGGTATTTTCAGCCTGAAGATAGTTCTTGCCCTTGAGCCCAGGGCCATGCATGGTTTGCCCACTTATCCGGAGTTTCAATATATAATTTTGGGAGAAAATTATCCTGTTCTGAGGATGGAAAAAGAAGCCGGTAAGCCACGGTCATAAAAGATTTTGTAAAGAAACCTGTCTGGCATAAAACCAAAGAAGGCCCTTTTCTGGGCCTTCTTCGCGAAAACCATTACAGTAAAATGGTTGGGGGAATCGCTTATCTTGATCAGAAAGGAGTGCATTCAAGTTCTTCTCTTGAACGCTTGCTTTGGGTCGAGAATCCAAACCCTCCGCCGCTTCTCCTTCCGCGGTTAAACATGTTGAAATCGTCGAGTTCAATGATAACTGAAATTTCATGTGAGCATCCGGTTGCTGTTCTGATTTCGGTGAGAATAAAATCGTAGGTATAATTAAGCTTCATACGTGTATTCGGCGAAAGGGGTGCATTCAGTCCAATCATGAAAATAAGATCATTTGATTTTACAAATTCTGTAGTTCGGTTCCTGAACCAAACGCCTGTATAAATAGATGATTTCAGAAGATTGACACCCATGGCATAGGTTCTAAAATCGGCCTGAGACTCATAAATAAACCCGGGATTAAACTTAAAGGTGTTTTTGTTTGATTGAGATCTTTGAAAGTACAATTTGTCTCCGTCACCATCTAACTCAAGCACAATATCTCCGGTAATGACAAGTTTCCGTGGCAATGGAGAGGTGAGTCCGATAAAGGATTCGTTGGGGCGAAATAAATGATGCACAGCAAGGCCAAAAGTTCCCTGAATGGCACTGAAAGCGTTGCTGCTTTCGGTAAATCTGAAAACACCACCGACAGAAAAATCGGGATAAAAAACGCTGCCATTGTCAGGAACCTGAAAATTTGTTTCATAAATATTTCCGTAAACGGGATGCAGCTGATCTGTAAAAACCAGATTATCCCAGTTCAGGCTTTTCTGAACAAAAGAGGTCATAACTCCAACCTGTGAGACCATATTTTCCTGAAGTTGCACCCTTACAGCAGTTGATAGTCCAACCGAAGAGGTTTTCATATAGCCGGTTCCGGCATTTTCTTTCATTACCACCAGTCCCAGGCCTCCTGAGCCGGGAATATTCCTTTCGGCCATATCCATGGTGAAGTTGTAATTGCGCAGTTCACCAGGCAATTGAGGCCACTGATCGCGGACAGTAAAACTGGCCCGCAAACCGGGGTTCAATCCAACAGCACCAGGATTGTAATATACAGCGTTATTGTAAAATTGAGAAAACAACGGATCCTGAGCCTTGGTGCTAAAAGCAATTGAAAGAAAGAAGGCGATGAGTAGATATATACCTGACTTTTTCATAACTGTTTTTTTTTCAGTAGGTGGTGATGTTGAATTTTAGCGAACAAGGGTTATTGTACCATAAGGAACCTGTGGCATATTGAGGTTGTTCCCAACATCATTCCCACGCCAGATGGTACCATCTTTAAATACACCCGTTGCTTTCCACATATATGTATCCTGATGTAAGAGATTTCCGTTAAATACGCCATTCCAGCCCTCAACAGGTGATCCGTTGGCATCCAGTTCTGACGATGTCCACAAAATGTTGCCCCAGGTATCATAAACTTCAATGGTATAGGTACTTAAATTGACACCCACCGGTTTGAACATCCTGACTTCAGGGTTCGGATTGTTGGGCGAGAATGCATTGGGCACCCACAGTCCTTTGTAAATGAAACTATAGTCCATGGTTAAGGTATCGGGACATCCGAATTCATTGAGTGTAATAAGGCTGATCTCGTAATCACCATCTGCCGGGAAATTAACAACCGGGTTGATTTCAAATGATGCGATTCCGGTACCAAAATCCCATTCGTAGGCTTTTGCTCCGATTGAACCATTGATAAACTGGACGCGGCCCTGGGTGTTTTCGAAGTTCTCGGTATATGAGAAAGCACTGATTGGTTTCGGATTAACGGTAACCGTCTGAAGGGTCGTATCGGCACAGCCATGGCCATCAACAATCACAAGTGATACATCATAATCACCCACATGGCTGAAGATAAAATCAGGATTCTGAACTCCGGCCAGCCCGAGCATCGTGATTGAATCACTGAATCTCCACCACCACTGATCAATGGCTGTATCGGCGCTATAGCTATGGTCAGCAAAGAAAGTGTGATTGTTCTGGCAGGCAAGGCTATAGGAGAAATCAGCAACCGGCAGATGATATACATTCACTGTTTTGCTAACCGTATTGGTACAACCAAATTGGTTGGTAACAGTCAGGGAAACAGGATAATTTCCGGGAAGTACGTATCTGTAAGCCGGATTGCGTATAGAAGTTGTGTCATACACTGTTGTTGGGTCGCCAAAGTCCCAGAACCAGGTTTGTATTTTTGAATCAGTCCAGGTTGATTGATCCATGAAAACAGTATTCTGAGTCATACATGCATCAGGTGCGAAGAATTGTGCTGTTGGAGAGGCCAGCACCCTAACCGTTTGTGAGGTAGTATCGCTCACCGTTCTTCCTGAAACCGTTGTTGAAACAACCAGGCTTACAGAATAGGTTCCGCCCTGCTGATATATGTGGCTTACAACTGGCTGTGGAGTGTAGTAAACCATTGAATTTCCATCGCCAAATATCCATTCCCACTTGTCAATCGGGTTTCCGCAGGTTGAAAGATCGCGGAATGAAAGTTCATGACGCTCACAAATGAGGGTGTCGAGTTGCGCAAAAACAGCATTTATACATGGCATGCGATCAACATCCATTGTATAAGTGGCAGCACATCCTGACGATGTAATTGTTGTCAGGCTCACACTGAATATTCCTGTGGTCTGGTAGAAATGCGTAGTCCCTGCAGGTGCAACATAAATCGTATCAACCGAACCATCGCCATAATTCCAGATCCAGGTATTGATGATACTGCCATTCCCGAATGACTGATCGGTAAAATAAATGGTACTGTCGCAGGCGCCTGCAGTATAAGTGAATGAAGGTAACGGCAATTGCATTATTTCCACTCTTTCATAAACAGTTGTCTGACAGTTGTTCTTATCAGTTGCCAGCAAAGAAACAAGGTACGAACCCGGAGATGCGAAATAATGAACCGGATTTCTTTGTGTTGATGTATTTTGAATGCCTGAGGCAGGATCATCGAAATTCCACTGGAAAGCAACCAATGAATCACCTGCCGGAGCAATTAGCAAAGGATTGAAGGATGTTGTGTCACCATGACAAGTAAAATTGCTCTCGATGGCCACTTCAAGTCCGGCCGGAATGCAGACTTCCTGACTAATTGTGTCGGTACAACCCCTCATATCTGTTACGATTAGCTTAACATTAAAGCAGCTATCGGTATGGTAAAAAGTATGGGTGGGATTCATAAGTGTTGAGGTATAGCCCGGGGCAAATTCCCATAGCCAGCCAGTGATTGCGCCCTGAAAACTTGATGATGCATCCTGGAATGATACTGTACCATTTGCACATGGATTTGTGGTATAGTTAAATGCAGCCACCGGAGCAGGGAATATCTGAACCTGCATGGTTGTGGTTGCTGAACATCCACTGGCCGAAGTAACGGTAAGCATTACATTGTACAAGCCATCCTGACCGTATTGGTACACAGGATGCTGAAGAATAGAAGTATCTGTGCCGGGAAGTGCGTTGGGATCATTAAAGTTCCACAACCAGCTAACAATCGGCTCTCCGGTAACGGTAAACGACAAATCGTTAAAACTGGTAACATTTCCGCTGCAGGCACTTGAGAAATTGAATGCCGCAACAGGAACCGCACCAATGTTAATCGTTTGGGTAATGCTGTTGGAACATCCCTCAGTATTAATAACCGAAAGAGTAATCTGGAACGCACCGGGAACGTAATAGGTGTGCACGGGTGACTGTAAGTTAGAAACCGCTGTTCCATCGCCGAAATTCCATTCAAATGAAACAATGGAAGAAAGATCCATCACTGTAGTATCGGGCTCGAACAATACCGGCTGAGTAACGCAGGTTCCTGATGTGGTAAGGAAACCAACTGCCGGAGGTGGCGTAATGTCAACATTGTGCTGAACCGTATTGGTACATCCGCCTGCACTGGTTGTTGTTAGAGTGACGGTAAAAGTACCTGCAGTATTATACACGTGTATGGGATGCTGCAAATCCGATGTGTTTGATATTCCTGAAGCAGGATCTCCAAAGTTCCATAACCACTGTACAATAGCCGGCCCGCCGTT
The DNA here is from genome assembly GCA_019429275.1 of Lentimicrobium sp. GTDB lineage: Bacteria > Bacteroidota > Bacteroidia > Bacteroidales > Lentimicrobiaceae > Lentimicrobium. The sequence goes on from JAHYJC010000011.1 coordinate 84,280, forward strand.
TGCAACAGACTGGTCGGTGAATGCTACAGCATTCCCCTGGCAGGCTTCGTTAAAGGTAAATTCAGCCACAGGACCGGGAACAATCTGCACATTCAAGATTGTTGATGCCTCGCAGCCCAGCTGATTGGTAATTGTTAAAGTAACAGGGTATAAACCCGGTGTTGTATAGAGATGAGATACATTAGGATTGTCCGGAGCCATTATCAGTAAAGTGTTTCCATCGCCAAAATCCCATAGCCACGAAGTAATTACACTTCCGTTGGCAACAGAAAGATCATTGAACTGAACATCTGAGCCAGTACATGCAGGAGCGGCAAATCCGAACATTGCCACAGGGCCAGGTACAATACTTACGGCATGCTCAACAGTGGCAGTGCATCCCTGAATATCCGTAATGGTAAGCCTTACAAAGTAAATGCCATGACTTGTGTAAATATGCTCAGGATCAGCCAGAACCGAAGTAGAGCCATCTCCGAACTCCCAGAACCAGGCAAGGGTTGTAGTCATATCAACAAAAGTTGAGCTGGTAAACTGAACAGCATCATTTGCACAACCGGAAGTAGAAGTAAAATCAACAAACGGGGCCGGAGCAATGTTAATTACCCTGGTAACTGTGTCGGTGCATGAATTGGCAGTGGTTACAGTCAGAAGAACGGTATAGTTGCCTGGTTGTAAAAATGTATGTGTAGGATGCTGCAGCGATGAGGTATTATTGACACCCGAAGTGGGATCGCCAAAGTCCCAGTCCCAGTTTACAATTTGTCCGCCACCATTGCTTTGCGATAGGTCGGTAAAGGTGACAGGTTGTCCGAGACATGAAACATTACTGATAAAGTTAGCTACAGGGCTCGGTACAACGGTTACCTGACGGGTTACCGTATTTTCGCATCCGTTGGAAGTTGTGATGTTGAGTGTAACATTGTAAACGCCTGAGTTACCATACTGATGTGTTACATGCGGGCTGTTGGGGAAGCTAACCGTTGTTGTGTTGCCATCGCCGAATATCCATTCCCACTCAGTAATATATCCCGTTGTTGCGAATGACAAATCGGTAAACGCAGTTTCTGTTTCAAAACAGGTAGGTTCGCTATAAGCAAAGTAAGCAACCGGTAGCTCACTGATTACGATAACATGACTGACAGAGTTTGAACAACCTGTTGTGTCGGTAATGGTAAGTGTTACCAGATAATTTCCGGCAGTTGCATACTGATACTGCGGATCCTGATAATTTGAAACGCCTCCGTCACCAAATTCCCAGGCAAATGTTGCAATCGCATTAAGATCAACAACTGTGGGATCGGTAAAGAAACTGGTTAGCGAATTTGCACAAGATGTTTCCCAGGTAAATTCAACCGGAGGAGTAGTGTTTACCGTAATCTGTTTCGTAATTGATGATGTACAGTTATTAATATTAGTTATGTTCAGGGTTACATCAAATGTGCCTGGCCCGGAAAATATATGAGTCGGATTTTGGAGGCCGGAAGTATTATTTACGCCTGAAGCGGGATCTCCAAAGTTCCATGACCATTGAATAATTGCCGGACCTCCGTTTGGATTGCTCTGATCGCTGAAAACGGTGGGAGTTTCTGCACAGCCCTGTTCAATGGTGAAATTGGCTAAAGGTCCTGATGATATAAGCACATTCATTGATGAAGATGCATCACAACCCAATAGGTTAGTAACAGTTAGTGTTACTGAATACATGCCCGCAATGGCATAGGTATGCGTTACATCGGGATTTCCGGGAGCATTAACGGTTGTTGTATTTCCGTCACCAAAATCCCAATGCCACTGACTGATTGTGCTTCCTGATGCAAAAGAATTGTCGTTAAATGCAACTTCTGAACCAACACAGGCAGGAGTTGTGAAACTAAACATTGCAACAGGCCCTTCAACCACGTTCACAAAATATGAAACACTGGCTTTGCATCCCGATAAATTTGTTATCGTCAGAGAAACATTATAGATACCTGCAATAGCATATACATGCAGAGGATCGGGTTCTCCGGTCGTAAAACCATCACCGAAATTCCACAACCATGATTGAGTAGTTGCAGGATCAACAAAAGTTGAGCTGGTAAACTGCACCTCATTGCCGGCACATCCATTGGTGAACACGAAATCAACAAAAGGAGCGGGGTCAACAACAATCACTTGTGTTATAACATCAGTACATGAATTGGCAGTGGTTACCGTAAGGCTTACTGAGTAGGATCCGGCCTGACTATAGATATGTGATGGATTCTGCAGGCTTGATGTGTTATTTACACCCGAAGCCAGATCTCCAAAGTCCCACGCCCAGCTTACAATTTGTCCGCTACCGTTTGCCTGTGAAAGATCGGTAAAATTAACCGGCTCTCCCAAACAGGTTGTGGAGTTGATAAAATTGGCAACCGGATTTGGCGTTATCTGAACCTGAAGGGTAACAGAATTTTCGCAACCTTCCGAAGTGGTAATATTAAGAGTTACATTATAAGTACCTGCATTTGCATATATGTGACTGACATTGGGATTATCGGGGAAATACACAATGGTTGAATTTCCGTCACCGAAAATCCATTCCCATTCGGTAATGAAACCACTTGAGGCATATGACTGATCGTTAAAGAACGTTTCGCTTTGCAAACAGGTTGGTGCTGAAAAACTGAAGAATGCAACCGGCGTCGGACTCACTGTTATAGGGTGGCTTACAGAATTTGTACAACCCGCTGTATCAGTTACCATAAGAGTCACCAGATAATTGCCTGCAGCTGAATACATATGCTGCGGATCTTTAAGATTGGATTGACCTCCGTCGCCAAAATTCCATAAATAGCTTGCAATAGCATCAATATTTACAACCGTCGGATCGGTAAAAAAGCTTGTAAGATTGCTTTCACACGCTGCCTGCCAGGTGAATTCAACTGCCGGAGCATCGCCTACTGTAATCTGTTTGGTGATGGTATCATTACAGTTATTAAAGTTTGTGATGGCCAGCGTAACATTGTAAACTCCGGGTGCACTGAAAATATGCTGTGGGTCTTCAAGGTTGGATGTATTGAAGATGCCTGAAGCAGGATCATCAAAATTCCAATCCCAACTTACTACATTTCCGGCTCCATTGGGGAAAGAAGCATCCTGGAAGTTCACCAGAAGATCTTCGCAAAGGGTGGTATAGTAAAAGTTGGCTATAGGATTCGGAGTTATGGTAACCTGTGTTGACCAGGTATTTTCGCATCCGAATGAATTCATAACATTCAGCGTAACCTCAAATATTCCTGAATTTGTGTATGTATGTTCTACATTCGGATCATTTGGGAAAAATATCGTTTCTTCAGGTGATCCATCTCCGAAATTCCAAACCCAGCGTGTAATATAACCGTTTTCTGTAGATGAGAGATTATTAAACTGAATAGAAGTATTCTGGCAGTTAGGAGTTTCAAAACTGAAGAATGCGATGGGGGAACTATTAATCTGAACAATATGTGTCACCGATGATGAGTTTCCGAGAGTATCAGTAACAGTAAGGGTTACATTATATGTTCCAATTGCCGGGAAAGTATGCGATGGATTCATCACGTTGGCATAAAATCCGTCTCCGAAATTCCAGTGCCATACGGCAATAGAATTAATATCGGTAATAACCTCGTCAACGATAAAGTTCGTTTCCTGGCCTTCACATATCGGATCCCATGAAAAATCAAGATTTGGATTCTGATTGATATAAATCACCATCTGATCACTAAATGTTCCGCAGCCAAGATAGCTTTCGGCAGTCAGAATAAGGGTTACAGCACCATTGGCAATGTCATCATTGCTGGGCTGATAGGTAGGTGTAAAGGTATTTTCTCCTGTAAGGATGCCGTTTCCGGTACTTGTCCAGATGAAACTCTGGGCATTGTTTACAAATGCACCTGAAACCGTGTGAGAGCAAGTCTGGCAAATGGTTACATCTGGACCGGCTTCTACGGTAGCAGTAGGTGTAATTGTAAGTACTTGTGAATCAGTAATATCGGCACATGGCGGGTTTGAAGCAATCAGCGTAAGCACCACACTACCCGAAATTATATCGAGCTGACTCGGAATATAGGTTGGTGTGAGGGTTGTTCCATTTATGAAAAAACCGGAACCTGAAGTTGCCCAGGTCAGAGATGAGAAGTCGTAAGCTACAGCATCCATAATCAGATACTGTTCACCCTGGCAAATGGTGCCATCGGCTCCGGCATTGGCTTGTGGTTCTTGTCTTATGAATAGTGTCAATACATCAGAATTACTTCCGCTGCATGGAGCGGATGAAGTTCCTGTTAAGGTAAGTTGCACAATGCCAGCAGCAATATCAGCAGGGCCGGGTGTGTAAACCGGATTAAGAATTGTTGCGTTGCTGAAAGTTCCTGAGCCGGAAGTTGTCCACAAAAGACTGCTGTAAAGCATTGCTGATGAACCGGTAATGTTGAAATTGCTTCCTTCGCAGGTTGTACCATCGGGGCCTGCATTTACTGTAGCCTCAGGTTGAATGCTCAATAACATGGTGTCCGTTGCATCGGGGCAACCCCCGTTTGATGCTGACAGGGTAAGGGTAACCATTCCAATATTGATGTCAGCATTTGAAGGGATGTAGGTTGGGGTAAGGGTGTTGGCATTCAGCCAGGTACCTGTGCCCGAACTGCTCCATTGCACTGAGGCATAATTTGAAGCATTTGCAGTAGTAATAATCAGCTGCGATCCGGAACAAATGGTTTCATCAATGCCTGCATCAGCCGTTGGTGTGTCCTGTATATAGAGAGTTTTGTTAAGGATAAGTGGCGCTGTACAAGGACTTTCCGGATACAGTGTTAATGTAAGTAAAACATAACCGGCCGTAAGGTCACCGGCGGCCGGCATGTATGTTGGGATGAGATTGTTTTGATTGGTCAGCGTTCCCGATCCGAACGTAACCGACCATTCAAGGCTTGAATAACCCGATGCTGTTACACCGGTAACGGGAGCCGGAGCAAAACAAATGTTAAGGTCTCCTCCGGTTGTAGCTGTTGGTTGGGGAGTTATGGTAAGTACCATAAAGTCAGAAACTTCTGTGCATCCATAAACAGTAAAGGTTAAAGCTACACTTCCGTTCATGGCATCTGCCAGGCTCGGAGAGTAGGAAGGATTAATGCTGGCAGGATTGCTGAATGTCCCGCTGCCCGAAGTCGTCCAATAAACTGAAGTATGGTTGATGGCCGAAGCATCTGAAATTACATAAACACTACCTTGGCATATGTTTGCATCAGATCCGGCAAAAATTACCGGCAATGGAAGTACTGTAACGGTTACGCTGTTTGATTCGACAGAAGGGCAGCCATTTGTACTGCTTACTATTACAGAGTAATTACCTGAAGCAGAAACTGTAATGGCCGGAGTGGTTGCTCCGTTTGACCACAGGTAGGTAGCATATCCAACTGGCGCAGTAAGGGTTACATTTTCACCTTCGCAGATTGTGATTGGACCTTCTGGGGTTATTACAGGAGCCGGTGGTGTTGGGAATACGGTAACCTCAACATCGGCCGAAGGCAGACTGCTACATCCAAAGGCATCAGTAACAGTAACATTGTAAACTCCGCTGACAGTAACTGTTATTTGCTGCGATGTTTGTCCGGTGCTCCACAGATAAGAGGCGAAACCTGCAGGAGCTGATAAGGTTACATTACCGCCATCACAGAATGCAAGCGGGCCGCTGGATGTAATTACCGGCACAGTCAAATTGTGAGCATTCACGGTAATTTCGTTGGATGTAAGGCTTGCACACCCGTTGACATCACTGGCAGTAACCGAATATGTTCCGGAAGTAGTAACAGTAATATCCTGAGTTGTTGATCCGTTTGACCAGAGGTATGCTGCATAGCCTGGCGTTGCTGACAAAACAACACTTCCACCATCGCAAAATTCAACAGGTCCGTTTGCGGTAATTACCGGAGTTGTCGGAATAGGATTAACCGTAATGTCAAGACTCGAGGTATTTCCGTCTCCGCATCCGTTCGCCGGAGTAACTGTGATGGTTCCTGAAACGGCTAAAGTTGAATAGTCAATGGTTATAGAATTGGTGCCAATACCTGAAACAATTGTGGCTCCTGCCGGAACTGTCCACTGGTAAGAAATGGCATCGGTAACCGGATTAATCGAATAAATAACTCCTGTGGTATTCTGACAAAGAACAGCCGGCCCCATAATGATGCCCGGGTTTCCGGGAAGTGGATTTACATTTACAGGAAAATCAGCCGAAACCGGCCCGTTGCCGCAACTGCTGGTTGTATATACCGTAATATTGCCTGAAACTGCTGACATGGAGAAATCAACCACAATAGATGAGGTATTGGCTCCTGATACGATTGTTGCGCCTGCAGGTAGTATCCAGTTGTATGCTGTTGCATATTGAACCGGGAATACGGAATATGTTACTCCGGTTTGTCCGGCACAAACATCCTGAAGACCTGATATTACAGGAATACCAACCGGAGATGAACTCACGGTGAGTACCATAAAATCGGTTGAAGTATTTAAGCAAGGGGCGTTACCGGTAACTGTCATGATTAGTGTTACAGAACCTGCTATACGATCGCCGTTTGAAGGAATATAGGTCGGGCTGACAGTTCCGGCATTCTGCAGGATTCCTGTTCCTGAGGTTGTCCAGTTGATCAGTGCTGCATTACCTGCTGTGGCTCCAGTTATGGTGAAATTGCTGCCAAAGCAAATCTCTGCATCTGGCCCAGCATTGGCTATTGCACCGTCAAGGAAGATAAGAAGCATTTCATCAGTTACCCCGCCGCTGCATGGGCCCTGAGTTATAGCTGTCAACGAAAGGGTTACATTGCCTGCAATATAATCGGCAACACCAGGAATGTAGGTTGGAGATAAAGTATTCCCGCCAACAAAACTACCCGATCCTGAAGTGGTCCAGATTAATGAAGAATAATTGGAAGCCGATGCTCCTGAAATTGTATGTAATCCTCCTTTGCATATCTGGGCATCCGGACCTGCATTGGCCGTTGCATCAGGAATAATGGTAAGCACCATTTCATCCTGTGCAACATTGAAGCAGGGAGCACTTCCCTGGATCTGCATGGTAAGAATTACTGATCCCAAGCCAAGATCGCCTGCTGATGGGGTATAGGTAGGATTTAATGTGTTCTGATTTGTAAAGGTTCCTGTTCCTGTTGACACCCAATTAACCGAGCTGAAAGTGCTTGCCGAGGACCCTGTGATCATAAAGGGAGAATTTCCACAGGTCGATCCGTCAGGTCCTGCATTGGCCATTGCCGTCTCGCCAATTGTGAGCGTCATTTGGTCGACTGATAGTATGTTACACGGACTTTGTCCGTTTACGGTAAGTGTAAGTATAACTGAACCAGCCAAACGATCGGCTGCACTGGGAATATAAATGGCATTAACCAGTGAGGAATTTATAAAAGTACCTGTTCCTGTGGTTGTCCAGTTAACCGAAGTAAAGTACTGAGCAGTTGCCTGCAAAAGCTGGTGTGTATTTCCGCAGGTGAATTCATCGGGTCCTGCATTGGCAACCGGAAGCCTTTGAATGGTGAGTAACATATCATCGGTTACAATAGCTGTGCAGGGTGAAATACCATCGGCGGTCAGCGTCAATATCACCGATCCGGCAATTGCATCAGCAGGGCTGGGGATGTAAATTGGATTGAGGCTTGTGTTGTTATTGAAACTACCCGATCCGCTGGTGGTCCAGAGCAGTGATGCATAATTTGAAGCCGTTGCTGTGGTAAGATCAACATTCTGGTTTTCGCAAATGGTAGCATCAAGTCCTGCCGATGCCGTTGGCCCTGCCTGTAAGTTAATTATCATCTGATCAGTGATCACACCGGCACATGGGCTGTTAGGGAACGCATGAAGGGTCAGGGTCACCTGTCCACCGATCAAATCACCCTGTGAGGGGATGTAAATAGGAGTTAGTCCTGAAGCGCCAAACAAGATGCCTGTACCATTGTGCAACCATGATATTGCGCTATATTCCGAAGCTGAGGCGTCCGTTATCTGAACTGCCTGTGTACCGCATGAAAATAAATCGGTTCCTGCATTTGCAAACGGCTGACTTGTAAAATTCAGGATCATTTCGTCAGTATCGGTAAGATTGCAGAAATTTGTACCGGTTGCTGTTACAGACAGAGTTACGAATCCGGCATTGTAATCGATGGGGCCGGGATAATAAGTCGGATTAACCGCAGCAGTATTTGAAAAGGTTCCGTCGCCTGAAGTACTCCATGAAATCAGAGAATAATTTGTTGCATACGCATCGGCAATTGTGTAACTACTTACATTTTCGCATATTGTAGCGTCCTGTCCTGCAAATACCGTAGGTTCCGGAGTAAAAGTCAGGATCATTTGGTCAAAGATTGAACCAAAACAGGGAGGATTTCCGGCAGCAGTCAGTGTCAGGGTTATGCTGCCAAGGGCTATATCAGAATTACTTGCCAGATAGGTTGCATTCAATGCCGTTGCATCAATAAATGATCCTGATCCGGAGGTTGTCCAGAAAAGCCCGGCGTAATTGGCTGCAGAGGATGTTAAAAGCGTAATTGTATTACTGCAGATGGTCATGTCATTACCTGCATTTACCGTCGGATTCTTTACAATAGAGAGTATCATGTGATCAAAAACGGATGTAGTACAGGTGCCGGCGGGATAGGCTGTGAGGGTTATGGTAACACTGCCTGAAATCAAATCAGATGGTCCGGGTACATAAGTAGGTGTAAGTGTTGAAGCATTAAGGAACGAACCATCGCCAGAAGTGGTCCACATGTGTCCTGAGCTGTGTGAAACCGAGCCATTTATGAATGCCTGACTTCCTTCGCATATCGAAAAATCGGCACCTGCATTGGCTTGCGGTAGAGGCAGAATGTTCAGTGTCATATGATCTGTTGAAAATGTTGCGCACGGAGCAGCAGAATATGCTGTAAGGGTTAAAATGACCGATCCGTTTGTAATGTCGGATGTTCCCGGATAGTAAACAGGATAAAGTGTATTCTGCCCCGAAAATGTTCCATTGCCTGAAGTGGTCCAGAACAGGCTGCCATAATTGGAAGCTGAAGCTGTCGTAACATAAAACTCTGAATTTTCGCATACAGTTCCGTTTAAACCAGCATCTGCAATAGGTAATCCCGGCAATGTAAGTACCATATAATCTGTTGCTTCCATTGTACAGGGCGACTCCCCTTGTGCCGTGAGCAGCAGATTTACGGAGCCGTTGTCAATATCCTGGGCTGAAGCTGTATAGGTTGGATTCAATGTGGTTGCATTCGAAAATATACCGGTTCCGCTGGTTGTCCAAACAAGCGAATTGTAATTACTTGCTGTTGAGCCGCTGATAAGATGAATCCCGTTGCAACTGGTCTGATCAAGGCCTGCGTATACCGAAGGCGAGGGAGTCAGCGTAAGAACGAGATTGTCAGATACTGTTCCTGAGCAGGGTATTAAAGGGTTTGCAGTTATGGTCAGTACCACACTTCCTGCTGCCACATCTGATGCGCCCGGATTGTAAACAGGATTCAACACATTGGCATTACTGTATGTGCCCGATCCTGAAGTCGTCCAGGTTACTGATGAATAAGCATTTGCCGTTGCACCCGGGATACTGACAGGAGCCGTACTGCACGAAGAAATGTTGTTGCCTGCATCTACTGTAGGCAAAGGAATTACAGTTAATATCATATTATCGGAAACCACATTGTTACAAGGAGGATTTCCTGTGGCCGATAGCGTGAGGGTAACACTACCAACAGTAGCATCATGGTTTGATGCAATATAAGATGGTGATAGTGTATTTGAATTGATAAGGGTTCCTGTACCATTAGAAGTCCATTGAATACCTGAATATTCTGAGGCGGATGCGTTTAAAATCGTATAGGTTGAATTTTCACAGGTAATCCCATTACTGCCGGCATTTATAATTGGAGAGGAGACAATGGTTAGCAAAAGATTGTCGGATGCAGACAGGCTGCATGATGGATCACCAAAAGCAGTCAGAGTTAGCACTACTGAACCGCTGGCTATATCGGAAGGTCCGGGTGTGTAGGTTGTATTTATTGAGGTATTATTTGAAAATGTTCCCGAACCACTAGTAGTCCATAAAACTGAAGTAGAATTTGTAGTATGTGCATTTGTAATTGAAAACGGGTTGTTGTCGCAAACCGATCCGTCGGGCCCTGCTGTTACTGTAGGAATCAGTGAAAAAGTTATGGTCTTTGAATCATTAACAGGATTTGAACACGGATTAACAGGAAATGCGGTAAGGGTAAGTATAACAAGTCCTGAACTTATATCGGCAGCACTTGGCGTATAGGTTGGTGATAATGAACCATTGTTGACAAAGGTTCCGCTTCCCGAAGTGCTCCAGTTAAGGTTGCTGTAGTTCAAGGCATTAGCATCATTTATTGTGAGCGAGGAGCCTTCACAAATCACAGTTGCAGTACCGGCCTCAACCGTAGGTTCAGGCACCAGATTCAGAATCATTTCATCTGAATAAGCAAATGTAAGGCAATTACCTGTGCCATAAGCCGAAAGTGTTAATACAACGGATCCCGCAGCTACATCTGCCACACTTGGATAATAGGTTGGAGTAAGCGATGCCTGATTTACGAATGATCCTGTACCAGAAGAGATCCATGAAACCGAGGAATAATCCAAAGCCCAGGTGCCCGAAAGGGTATATCCAGAGGTTCCGCAACTTGTTGCATCAGCTCCGGCATTGCACGTTGGACCAGGAATCACATAGATGGTCATTTGATCTGAAACCGAACCTGTACAGGGTGCTAATGGATAAACTGTAAGGGTCAGCGTAGCGTGGCCCGCACTTATGTTGTTGGTGCCGGGATAATAAGTTGTGTTTGGACTGTTGGGATCTGAAAAGATTCCGTTGCCGGTGGCTGTCCAAATTACAGAAGAATAATTCTGCACAAACGGGAATAATGGAATTCCTCCCAATGCGCAACTGTAGAAATCAGGTCCTAGATTCACAACAGGTGGTAAATTGACAACTACTGTTGCTCCTGCTCCAAGCACCTGTCCCTGACAGTTGGTTGCATCATAAACATCAACGCCGGTATATGTCCCTGCCACTCCGGTAGTCAGTAAGTAAGGGCTGGCGTTAATATTGGTAATTTCAGGCTGTACCACTCCGTCAATGGCATAGGTAACCCTCCACGGAGGCGCCCCGCCCGTGATTGTAAACGTTATGTTTGTGTTTGATCCCTGACAAATTGTAGCATTGCCTGAAATTGTCAGATTGCTGCATGGCTGGGCTGTTACCAGGGTAAAAGCGCTTAAAGTGATACAAAGTAGTACCAACCTTAAAAATTTCCCCCCGAAAATTCTGTAAAAGGTCTTCATATTTTGATATTTTGTGAAATCAGAAGTAAAGAACTCTGAATTGTTCAGCCATTAAGAAGCCCGCTGAAGATTCTTTGGTTTATCATTTTTATTTATGGATGTAATAGGCATTCAGGTAAAAAAAAATGATTTTTTTTCCTTTTGGTTTATAATTTTAACTTATTACATTGTATATCAATTATTTGTGATCATATTAATATCTTATTAAAAATTCAGAACGAGAATTTTAAAAAAAATTAAATCATGAAGATTCTTACCCATTTGTCATATGTTATGCATTGCATATATTCTCCCGGATTAAACTTTCTATAGCATGGAAAACATGAAACCAAACTTCCCTTAGTGACGAAATTCCGGATTTAAAATCATTCAACCATTGACTGTTCTGCCTAAAATTTGTTTTTAAATCATTAACCCCACCTTTTTATAACTTACTTTTGCTTTAAGATACTTGTTTTAATCAGCTCACAGAAAAACTTCATTTCAATGTATTTTCCTTCATCAATAAAAGTTTTTAAACTTAATAACGGAATAACCATACCAGCAGTTGGATTGGGAGTTTATCAATTACCGCCAGGCCAAAAATCGCAGAAACTCATTGATAATGCCCTGAAAAACGGATACCGCCACATAGATACAGCCGCCATTTATCGAAATGAAGAGACCGTTGGCGATGCAATCAGGTCAAGCCTTATTCCGCGAAATCAGATTTTTGTTACAACCAAACTCTGGAATTCTGACCATGGATATGACCATGCACTTCGTGCCTTTGACAAAAGCCTTGAACGCCTGAAACTTGATTACATCGATCTTTTTCTGATCCACTGGCCGGTTCAGGGGAAACGCAAGGAAACCTGGAAGGCACTTGAAAAACTTTATAAGGATGGAAAGGTCAAGGCCATTGGGGTAAGCAACTATATGAAACATCATCTTGAAGAATTACTAGGGTATGCTGATGTTGCTCCGGCTGTAAATCAGATAGAGCTACATCCCTATGTTTTTGCTTCGCGCAGCGAAACCATCGATTTCTGCAGGGCATCCGGGATACTTCCGGTGGCTTACAGTCCACTTACCAAAGGCATAAAACTCACCGAACCGGTATTGATCAAAACCGCTGCAAAATACCGTAAATCAACTGCTCAGTTGCTCATTCGATGGGCTCTGCAACAAGGATTCTGCACAATTCCAAAATCCGCCACCCTTTCGCGAGTCATTGAGAATAATAATGTTTTTGATTTTGAGATCTCCGAAAATGACATGGAAACCCTCAATAAGCTTGATGAAAACCTTGTGACCGGATGGGATCCGACAGATACCACGTGAAACAATATTTTATCAATTGCATGACGTTGTATGACTGTTGTGATCATTTCATAATTTTGCCGGTAATTTTTTAGATACTATGAGACGTAATCAAAATTTAACACCTGAACAGATCGGCAAAAACATTGCTGAAATTGTTAACAAACCTTCAAAACTTTTTAAGAATGATGCTGAAATTTTCAGGTTTGCACTTGGTATTCTGGATCTCACCACCCTTGAAGGCACCGATACACATGCACGCATTGAGACCTTGTGCCAGAAAGCTTCGGGTTATGCTGAAAAAGGCTTGCCAAATGTAGCTGCCGTTTGCGTGTATCCGGTGTTTGCGCGTCAGGTCAAAGGACTGCTTCTTGGAACAGGCATTCAAACGGCTTGCGTTGCCGGGGCTTTCCCCTCAGGACAATCTCCTTTGCATGTAAAAATAGCCGAAGTAAAATATGCCGTAAATGAAGGTGCCGATGAAATTGATATGGTTATTTCGCGCGGAAAATTTCTGGAAAATGAATACGTTGAGGTGTTTGAAGAAATTAATGCAATAAAAGATGCCTGTGGCCATGCCCACCTTAAAGTCATTCTTGAAACCGGAGAGTTGGTTGAACCCAAAAAAATATACGATGCTTCAATACTTGCCATGAAGGCTGGCGGAGATTTTATAAAAACTTCTACAGGCAAAATCAATCCGGCTGCAACACCCGAAGCTGCCTGGGTAATGCTCACCGCCATCCATGATTTTTATACTTCGACCGGAAAATTAACAGGATTCAAACCCGCCGGAGGAATTGCCACACCCGATCAGGCCGTTGTTTATATCAAACTGGTCGAACATATTCTTGGACCTGAATGGATGAATAATAAGCTTTTCAGAATAGGTGCCAGCAGGCTTGCCGATAATCTGGCTTCAGCGATTTTGAAATCCTAACCGTTTAATCTTCTGGATATCTGAAAGAAACATATCTAATTACTTGCATTTATAACATAGAGGCAGTAATTTTACCGCTTCTGAATTTGTTCACAAAATTTTGATTACATGAAATATTTCTATTCCCTGATTTTTTTACTCACGATTTCATTTGTGGCAAAATCGCAGGTTGATCTTGATACTGCCCCCGATTTTTCGGCAAAAGATGTTCATGGAGGCCTTCATCATCTGTATGAATACCTCGATGCCGAAAACCTTGTGGTCATTGATTTTTTCACCACCAATTGCGGCCCCTGCCAAACCTATGCTTCACATGTAAGCGCTTCCTATGAATATTTTGGGTGCAACTTCAGCAATGTAAAATACCTCGGCATCAACTGGGGAAGCGATAATGTGGCAGTTCTGGAATTTGATCAGCTTTGGGGAGCAAACTATCCGTCAATCAGCGGGTTGCAGGGAGGAGGAAACGCTGTAGTTGATCTTTACCAGGTACAATCTTATCCTACAGTTATTCTGATTGCTCCCGACCGCAGTATTCTGCACAATCACATCTGGCCACCCGAGCAGTCAACCCTGAATGCTCTGGTGCTGGAGGCAGGCGGTATTCCTATGTTGTGCACTGTAAATACTAACGAACTTTACACTAATGAACCGCCATTGCTTACTGCCACCAACTCCGCTTCAGGTGCAGTAACCCTCTCATTGAATGCACAGGTAAAGCCAGGTATGAGCCTGCTTATTTATGCTGCTGACGGCCGCTTGGTTTATGAGCAAGCTGTTGAAAATGAAACAATTACTTTTAACCTCAGGGCCGGAGTATATGTTGCTGCACTATTGCAAAACAGATCAAAAATTTCAACATTAAGGTTTATGTCACATTAATTTCTGCTTGAACAACAAAGCAGACTCAATTCTTCTTTCCTCTCACCGGGGGTTTCAACCCATACTTTTTCATAAAAAAGAGCCATTGTATGGCCCAAATAGTGTATTTGTTTTTACACATAATAAATTCATCATTTTTCATCTTCGGAATAAATGTTTCTACAATCAAGTTTTTTATCTTTGTAAGGATTGGATGAAAAGCCCCTATTTTTAGGGCAAAGTATTGACTCTGTGAAAGAAAATGCATAGATTTGATTTCTGGACTGATGTTTGCACTATAAAATACATTTACCAAAATTAAAACCCCATGAAAAAATTATTACTATTGACTACTTTTCTGTTGATTTCCGGTTTAATTTATGCTCAAAAACCCATTACTTTTTCCGACGATTATAAATCGTTCAGCAATGTTGAATTTCCGGGAATCTGGGTTAGTATTCCTGAGGCTTCAGCCGAAATAGTTCAGGCCAACTGGGTAAAAACCATTCAAAGAGGCACCAAATCAAAACCAGTAATCAGCGGACAGAATGTATCGCTTTTCGGAGCCATTATCAAACCCATCTATGACGGCCCCATCAACATAGAAAGCAGTATTTTGAGTCAGGATACGGTAGTTATGCTTTTTGCAGGTGTTGAATTGAAAAGAGGTGAATTTATAACATCCGGAAGCAATGAATATGACCGCCTTAAAACCTTTTTGAAGGACTTCGCAAAAAGTGAATACATAAAAGTTGCTGAAAAACAATTGTCGTCAGAGGAAAGCAAACTCAAAATCCTTGAAAAAGAACTATCGGGCTCACGCAAAAGCACAGGTAAATTCGAGAAAAAAATACAGTCCACCTATTCGATGATTTCAAAAGAAGAAGACAATATCACATCGTATCGCAAACAGCTGCAAGTTACAGACATGACGATAGATAATGCTTCATCAGCACTGAGTGTAATGACAGATCCTGATGCAAGGAAAGCCAAAAATACAGAACTGAAAGCTGCCCAGAAAACCAAAAAAGGCCTGATGAAAAAGATTTCATCCAGTGAAAACAAGATATCCAAAGCAAACAATTCCATTTCGGATATGAGCAACAGTATTAATGTAAATCAAAAAGCACAGAATGATTTAAATCTGGCAATCAATGCCCAGAAAATGGTGATCAACGAATTTCAAAATAAATTAAAGACAATAAAAACATATTAATTCTAAGATTGACCCGATCATTAACCTAAAATCCTTTCTGAATCATCAGAAGGGATTTTTTATTCACCTGTAACTGAAAAACTGAATTTTATTATGATGATTCAGGGGTTTCAGTAATAATTTTATCAAAAATAAAAGACTTATCTACCTGATAAACTAAATTCTTATTATATTACTTCATACTTTTGCTTTTAATAAAGTCAATTATAATTTTTTAGCAGAATTGAGTTATCAACTTTCAAACCGGAAAAGGAAAGTCAATTTAAATCAATAACCAAAAATCAAGAACTTATGAGGTATAATGAAGATAAGCGGGTGGTAATGACACTCGATGCAGGTGGCACGAATTTCGTTTTTTCTGCTGTTCAGGCAGAGCTGGAAATCATTGATCCTATAGTAATACCCGCCGAGGGCAATACCCTTGATATAGTGCTAAACAAAATTATACAGGGCTTCAATGAAGTAAAAGCCAAACTAAATGTAATGCCGGTAGCCATTAGTTTCAGCTTTCCTGGCCCGGCCGAATACGAACTGGGTATCATTGGCGATCTGGAGAATCTGCCCACTTTCAGAGGCGGTGTTGCCCTGGGTCCTATGCTCGAGGAAAATTTCAATATACCTGTCTACATCAATAATGATGGCGACCTGTTTGCTCTGGGCGAAGCAATAGCGGGTTTGTTGCCCGAAATCAATGAGCGTATTCGCAGCAGCAACAGTCCAAAAACTTACCAGAATCTGCTTGGTGTAACTTTCGGAACCGGATTTGGCGGAGGCATCGTTAGCCGGGGACAGTTATTTCTTGGCGACAATTCAGCACAGGGCGAAATAAACCGAATGCGAAATAAGCTGCATACCAATTCAAGTGTTGAAGAAAATGTGAGCATCAGGGGTATCAAACGTGTGTTCTGCAGGGGAACCGGAAAAGAATACGATGTCTGCCCCGAACCTAAGGAAATTTTTGAAATTGGTATGGGTTTAAGACCGGGCAACAAAGAGGCTGCAATAACTGCATTTCACCGTATGGCTGAAGTTGCCGGCGACTCAATTGCCAATGCCATCACCCTCATTGATGGCCTGGTTGTTATTGGCGGCGGCCTGGCAGGTGCTCATCCGTTGTTTCTGCAACGACTGGTAGATGAAATGAACAGCAATTTTACAACGGTAGTTGGTACCGCCCTCGACCGCATGGAAATAAAAGCCTTTAACCTGGAAGATAAAAATGAATTTGACCGCTTTTATGAAGGCGATACCCGTGAAATCAGGATTCCATTCAGTTCAAGACGGATTCAGTACGACCCCATGAAACGAATTGGGGTGGGCGTCAGCCGGTTGGGAACATCCAAAGCCGTGTCGATTGGTGCTTATGCTTTTGCATTGAAAAAACTTGATTCCCTCTGATTTTATTATCGATATTTTAACGAAAACCGTGCAATAAACTGCGCGGTTTTTTTTTAAGAATCAAAAAAAACAGCCTTATGCAAGACTGTTTTTTCTTTTGTGAGCCGAACGGTAGAGCAGAAGCCAATACCGGGTTGTTTTCTACTTTTCCGGATCAGGCTTTAATTACGCCCAGTTCTTTTCCCACTTTTGTGAAAGCGGCAATACATTTATCCAGATGCTCACGGGTGTGGGCAGCTGAAACCTGTACACGGATGCGGGCCTGGCCTTTGGGCACAACCGGGAAATAGAAACCGATTACATAAATGCCTTCACCCAGCAATTTGGCAGCCATTTCCTGCGAAAGTTTGGCATCGTAAAGCATAACAGCTACAATAGCGCTTTTGGTTGGTTTGATGTCGAATCCGGCGTCAACCATTTTCTTAACGAAATAGGCAGTGTTCTCATGTAAGCGATCCTGCAGTTCATTGGTTTCGCCCATCATATCAAACATTTTGATACCTGCGGCAGCAACCAAAGGAGGAATTGAATTTGAGAAGAGATAAGGGCGTGAACGCTGACGCAGCAGTTCAATAATTTCCTTTTTACCCGTTGTGAATCCGCCAATGGCACCACCAAAAGCTTTGCCTAAGGTTCCGGTAATGATTTCAATCTTACCGCGCAGGTTATAAAGTTCGGTAACTCCACGGCCGGTTTCACCAACCACGCCGGCAGAGTGGCATTCGTCAACCATAATCATGGCATCATACTTTTCGGCCAGGGCATAAATTTCGTCCATTTTTGCAACATTGCCATCCATCGAGAAAACACCATCGGTAACAATCAGTCTGTAGCGCTGGGCCTGAGCCTGTTTCAACTGCTCTTCCAAATCAGCCATATCGGCATTGGCGTAACGGTAGCGCTGAGCTTTGCACAACCGCACGCCATCGATAATCGAAGCGTGGTTCAATGAATCGGAAATAATGGCATCCTCTTCGCCAAGCAATGGCTCAAAAACTCCACCATTGGCATCAAAACAGGCTGCATAAAGAATGGTATCTTCGGTTCCGAAAAATTCGGCAATTTTTGCTTCGAGTTTTTTGTGAAGATCCTGGGTTCCGCAGATAAAACGTACTGATGACAGTCCGTATCCGTGTGTATCCAGCGCATCTTTGGCAGCTTGAATCAATTTGGGATTGTTTGAAAGACCAAGGTAGTTATTGGCGCAAAAGTTAAGCACTTCGGCACCACCACTTACTTTGATTTCTGCACCCTGAGGAGTTACAATTACGCGTTCATTTTTGTAAAGTCCGGCTTCCCGGATGTCGGCCAGTTCCTTTTGAAGATGGGCCTGAAGACGATCGTACATAGTTATGATTTTAATGTTTATGGGTTGTTTGTTTATTGAATAACAATGCGCAAAGATATTACTTTTGATTTTCAGACATGGGTATTTTAATAAATTATTATCGGTGTTTTTACCAATTATGGAAGCTAAGGATGCTTATTTGTAAAAGCATACGCTATTCCAAAAGATGCATAATTGAATAAAGAAAAATTGTAGGCTTCGTCATTATCAGCGCCTCCTTCCAAAATGCGGTATCCTGCACGAATAACAACATTGTCGGAGAACTTATATGTTGCAGCCAGCAGAATATCTTCAGCCCTTCCCTGGGGTGCGGCAAGTGCATCACCATCCAGAAGGAGACCAAATTTATCATCCATCTTCCAAAACAGCCTGAAATTTATTATTGGCACAAATCCTACATTCGTTTTTTCCGAATACGAATCCAGCGATAAAAGACTGATTTTCGCATCCCTGATTTTTGCAGTAAATCCTAACCCGAACTCAAAGCCTGGCTTTTGCACAAAATCGTATCTGCAGGTAAGTCTGTAAGAATTGAATTTATAGGCGCCTTCAAGTATTGTGTTAGCAGGGAAAAAACACCTTCAAAGTATATTTCATTTGCAGTACTACCTTCTGAATTAATCTTGAGAGGAGCATATAATAATGAAAGTGAATGTCTTGATTTTATAGTGTAATTCGCTCTTATTCTATAGAAAAATTCTGTTTCAGGGCGGTTTAGTTCAACGGTTGAAGCTAAGTGCAGGCGGGCACTTAAAAGCAATAAACTGTCAATCGAGTAAAATTTTTATTAACAGTAATATGCTTCAAATTAGCACTATCTGCCCGCTTGCATTTAGCTTTTGTTATGAGCATTTAATTCAATTAAAGAATCCCTAAGCCCTTCAATATCACCAGTTGCCCTGAAAAACACTTTCATATTTTTGTCCATTAAAATAATAGTTGGAAATCCAATGTTATTCTTGCAATCGGTACAAATCTGTTCCTTAAAAGTAATAAATCTTCTCTTTACATTGCCTTTATAAGTATTGTCAAGAATATAGGCTTTTGTAATTATAGATTGATTATGAAGATACTTATTAAGAAATTTAACATTCTTTTCAGTATCTGGATATACATAGTAACAGATTAGGTTTTGAAATTCTGATGTAATACTGTCTATAATCGGTATGCTTTCGGTGCAGGGTTTGCACCATTCAGCAAATAGCACTACCAAATGATATTCTGTACTAGAATTAGATAATAATTCTTTAAAAATATGGAAGTTAAGATTTATGATTGGTACAGAATCTGTATCCAAATATTGTACGGCTTGAATTGTTTGTAGATTTCCAGACAAAGACAGATTAGTGTCAAAGAAGATATTTGTTCCAGCTTTCAAACCAAATACGGAAATAAAACATATTATGGTAAATAAAGTTCGCTTTCTCATTGTTTTTAATTTTAAAAGGGGATAGCCTCACTTTTGGAGACTATCACCCTCTAATTTAACTAATCAACTTTCTTAATAATAGTAATTGAGTACCCTCCGAAGTCACCTATAGTTGAATCATACAAATAAATCCCATCAGGAACTTTATACGTTGATTCAAATATCTCATTACTATCCTCAATAAAGATGTCTCTATCAACATATAGTTTTAGGTCATCTGCAGTGTATCCTGAAACATCTTCGGCAAAGTAAATATTAAGGATTCCACCATCAAAACTGGTTGTAATTGGGATGTCAATTTCACGCCCGATTTCATCTATATTTACACTTTTATCTGGCGGGAAAAATTGAACTTTACAAACCCCAAGTTTTCTTAGACAATCTTCGCTTTTTCTCCAAAGTTTAACCCTTATAGTTACTATATCCCTGGATGAAATATTCTCTTGATAGGGTTTGTAATTGTATCCGTAAAAGTTGAGATTGTCAGTGTTTTTTAACTCAGTTATTTCATTAGCGCTTTCATCTTTCACCTTGTTACAAGAATAAATAAGGGATAATGTAATAACCAATGTAATTGGCAAAGCAAAAAAGAGTTTTTTCATTTTTAATCTGTTTTAATGTTAACTTACTCTTTCGATTTTCAGCATGACTCGGCTACTCTGTTTTTTTATGTCGTTTTTTACTTTCAAATACACGACTTTTGGTGGTCAGCCATCATTTAACCGCTATTTCAATTTAATTGCTCATAACGGGAGTCTGCGCAAAAACCGTTTCCATTATTCAAATATAAAGAATAAAAGCAATTTGGCAAGCGGCGAATAGCCGTGTTGCAAACCTGACTGAAAAGTTACTCTCGGCCAGTTTTCGTTCATAAATGAATTTGGGTGCCAAAAAAGGGTTTAAAAGGTGTTTTAAACGATCTGAAAACCTTTTTAACAGGGCTTTAATCCCATCAATTCCACCAACAAGTGCCAAAACCCTTGTGAGATTATACGCAGTAAACACAAGGCTTACTTCGCCCAATACCTTTTCTTTGCCTTTCACAAGTACATGGTCGAATCCCCATTGCCGCTTCATCGTTCCCCAGGGATGTTCGGCCAACTGTTGCCTGA
>JAHYJC010000100.1 GCA_019429275.1 Lentimicrobium sp.
CGGCTAAGTCCAACTCAATTTTATTAAGCATTCCCAGTAATATTTACCCAACCATTCAGTAAATCGACATTTTTCAGGTTTATTCCTATATTTGCAAGGGAACGATTAATAAAATGCTATGATGTTGTGGGCAATTTTACGATAAAGACCATACTCAATATGCGACTATTTATTATAATCATTCAAATTTTCATTCTAGTCATTTTAATTTCATGCAACACAAAGAATGTTGAAAGAAATGACTTAATTGGAAATTGGTACTCGTTAAATTCAGAAAATGGATACATAGAATACGTGATTGACACAAATGAAATTTCTGTTTTTTCTCACTATTACGGAAATCGTGGCATACAACCATATACCTTTAACAACGATACATTAAAATTTATCTCTTGGAATTATTCTGTTAATGTTGAAATTTTGACAGATACGTCAATGGTTTTATCCATTAACAATTTGAAAGACACCTTATTTGCATTGCCCACCCACATTTTAAACTTCAGTATGATACATTATCAGAGTGACACTATATTTGCAGAGTTTTACCGGGAATTTGAGTTAAGAGCAAGAAATGCAAGGGATTTGCATGGTTACGTAAATACTGAAGACTATGATAAACAATTTATTGATACTATTGAAACAGAAGAAATATTAATAAATAGAGAATAAAAACTGGCTACAACACGGGTTTTGCGTCAGGCGGGGTGACGTGTAAACTTGAAGCTTTGTGCTTCTAATTAAGTTCAGTGGTGGCAAACAGTTTTGTGCTTCTAATCCCGCCCGAACGCAAAGCCCGAAACCGTTGGCAGTAAGGCTAAAAAAACCACTACGATATGAAAAAAGAATATATATTTTTGATTTTATTAATCTTGTTTACAGGTTGTTCTTCAAGAAGATACCTACTTTCTGATGAAGAAAACAACAGGAGATATTTGATTGAATACATTAATAAACTATCTGCACAGGGTGATATCTCAAAAAAACCAATGATTGTTATTGACGGTAAACCATTTCGATTTGACAAAGAGTTAAAAAATGATAGATTACCCATTTCGCAAAATGACATAGGAGAAATTATATTGTTAGATAGAGAAATTGGAATTACTATGTATGGTGATTATGCTAAAAATGGTGTTTTATTAATTACAACAAAATCTTACCTTGATAAAAAAGAACCGAAAAAAGAAGATGACCGTTTGTACATTATTCAAGACGGCAAAGTTATTACTCACGATGAGATGAAAAGAATTGACCCAAATGAAATTGCTCAAATTGAAGTAATTAGGGAGAGAGATAAAATTTCGCAGTATACTGACGGAGACTATAACGTAGTTTTAATAATTAAAATGAAATGAAATGAAGCCCTATAGCCAACATGCTATACCTGACAATTAGCTTCGCTGCTACTTCGTGGTGCGGGTGCAGTGCATGTTACGGGTTTTCTGCTTCGCGTTATCTTCCGTTTCGGGGGATAGTTTAGCAGCCCGTAATCCCTGCCTGCCGGTTTACCCGCCGGGAGGAGGGCAGGCAGGCGCAACTGCAGGTATAGCAGTCACGCCGACGTGGCCAATAGTAAACGCCCGAATAAACGTAGTTCTTTGAAAAAATGTGGAATAGAAAAGGAGGGATGAAATAATTATCTTTGGTCTATAAAACAAAGAACCCGGCTTCATCACCAGCAAAAAACTGGGAGAGGAATGACCGGGACTGCATGACAAAGATAGTAAAATTATGAATAATAGCAGGATAGTTGAGAGAATAATTTCTAAAGAGAGACTTGAGCCTTATTTGAACAGGCATGACAACGACTTGGAAAAAGCATTAAATCATTACAAAATCAACATTTTGATTTCACAGTCATTTTATCCAATTCTGGCGGTTTTGGAAGTAGGTCTGCGAAACTCTATTGATTACCAATTGACCCGAAAATTTAACGATGATAAGTGGTTCGACAACCATGAATATGTAAAAATAGCATCACGATTTCATATTGACAGAATTTCACAGGCCAGAACCAATATCATGTCAGAGAAAAAAGCAATTACACCGGGAAGAATAATATCCGAATTGTCGTTTGGATTCTGGACTTCTCTTTTTGACCTAAAGTTCGAGATGACACTGTGGAAAAATCTTAGATTAGCCTTCCCTAATTGCCCCAAAGAAATAAGAAAAAGAAAAACAATGAGTTCGAAGTTTAACAGAATCCGGAAACTTCGGAACCGGATATTTCACCATGAAGCTATTGCCTGGAATTTAGATGTTCTGCAAACATACAAGACTGAAATAATTGAAGGAATAAATTGGCTTGATAAAGACCTAATAAACTGGACAGTGGAACTAAATAACATTGACGAAACGATAGGAAAATATCGGCAAATCATTGAATGACAAAATACTACAGTCCACAACATCGCACACATCCAATGCATGACGATGTGTTTAATTTAACCTGTCTGCCACGCATCAGCTTTTATCTCGGCGGATAGTTTTGAAGCCCGCAATCCTGCACTGTATATATACGTGACCGTTGGCACCAAGCGAAAAAACGCACTAATTCAGCATATTAGACGGAAAAAATTGATTATTTTTGTTATATGACTAAGCGAGAAAAAATTATACGGAAAATATTGGAACTATCAGAAAAGAAGTATCCAGACGCTGAGATATATTTATTTGGTTCTCAGGCACGCGGAGATGCTAAAGCCTTATCTGATTGGGATTTATTAATCTTGTTGAATTCAGAAAACATCTCTTTTTCGCTTGAGACTGAAATAATGGACGAATTTTACGACATTGAACTGGAAACAGGGCAGATTATGTCACCGATTATTTACCCCAAAAAAGAGTGGAATACTAAATACAAGGTAACTCCGCTTTTTGAGAATATAAACAAGGAAGGAATTCGGCTGAAATGACAGGAACAACGAATGATTTAATTAACTACCGCTTGGAAAGAGCCAAAGAAACTTTGGTAGACGCTAAACTATTAGCCGAAAAACAACGGTGGAACTCTGCTATTAACAGACTTTATTATGCAGCCTATTATGCAGTAATTGCCTTACTTCTCAAAGGAAACTTTAAATCCACTACTCACAACGGAACAAAAACAAAATTTTCTGAACAATTTATAAAAACAGGATTATTCCCAACGGAACTCGGACGAATATATTCTCAGCTTTTTACATGGAGACAAAAGGGTGATTATGCTGATTTATTTGATTTTACAGAAGAAAAAGTCACTCCATACTTTGAGCCAGTTGAAAAATTGATAGAGTTGGTTGAAAAATCCCTGAAGTAGAAATCGCCAGGTGCCAACATGCTATACCTGTCAATTAGCTTCGCTGCTACTTCGTGGTGCGGGTGCAGTGCAGGTTTCGGGTTTTCTGCTTCGCGTTATCTTTCGTATCGGGGGATAGTTTAGCAGCCCGTAATCCCTGCCTGCCGGTTTACCCGCCGGGAGGAGGGCAGGCAGGCGCAACTGCAGGTATAGCAGTCACGTTACCAACAAGGCAAATAGCTGACTGCAAAATAGATACTAAAGTGAAAATTGACTATGACGAATAAATTAAAAAACATTAATATATCAATACCAAGACGCAGGTATTATAGTGACGAATGCAACT
>JAHYJC010000101.1 GCA_019429275.1 Lentimicrobium sp.
ACGCAGGAGACCTAATAGTAGAATCTCATTATGACTCAGAAGATAGCACTTCAATAAATTATCGTCAGATATCAAAATTTGGAACAAAAGGGAATATTATTGAAAAAATTACAATTTTTTCTACCATCAGACTTCTTAAAATTCAGTTTTTAATTTTGGACATTATAGGGGTTAGAGGCTACATCGAAAAACAAAATTTTCCCATCGCCCAGTTTTGTTTTTAAGGTATTCAAATGCCGGCATAATTGAATTTGGGCAGAATGATAGCTTTGCCGTTCCAGTGGTTCTAACCTTACTATGACTGTTGTTCTGGTTGTTTTTATCCATCCGTTGCCTTTTATGATGGCCTCTAATACTGGTATGGTATCGCGGTTATCTGACATGTAATTACTAAATATTTCTATTAATTTTTTCCGGCTATTCCATATAAGGGCCCCGGATAAATCCCACCAGACTTTCCCATCTGTTGAATAGGTCTTGTATGTTTCGCCTGTTACCTTTTCCAATTCAGTAAATTTGGGTAGCGCTTCCAGGATGGTTTGTTGAGCTTGTAGTTTTTCTTTTAATAAAGACAGCTTTACCTGTAATTTGTCCCGTGTTGCATTTTTGCGTAAAGCGCCGGCTTTATCCGTGGTTATATTTATTTTTCCAAGACTTTGTTCGCACTTTCTGATTTGGTTTTTAATGTTAGCCATTTGTTTTGCTGCTTTTGTATGTTCCGGGTTTTTTATGTGCTGGGTTTCACTTTCCCGGCTTAGATCAAACGTCGGATTGTAGTGCATGCCCACTCTTTTGTTCATGTATTTGAACGTGTTCTCGTTGCTGCCCCAGCGATTTAACATGGCTTGGGCTACTTCTGCCGCGGGAGTTTGCTTATCGGTGGTTACTATTGCAAAACGATGGTCTGCTGATATTTTCCAATAAACAATCCGCCGCATCTTTATCTGATTCCCTTCATTGTCTTTATAAGTTTTTTCGTCTTCGCTGATTTTGTATCGCTTCTTTTTCCAGGTTAATTCGTGACAAAATGCGCTTTCCTCTATTCCATACAGTTGGGCTTCATCGCTAAATTTTTCCCAGGTTACTATTTTATAGGGTTGCAGTTCACAAAAGTTGTCCACTCCCCAAATCTCCCGGTCGATGGCAATCAGCGGTGCTATCTCCATATTGATGGCTTTCCAGTCCTCATGTATTTCCCTGACCGCGCTTACTATATCAGCCTTACCGTCATATATGTCGAACCAGGCAACCCGTCCCCTTTGGTCGTGCGCGTAAATGGCTGTTACCCCCGGCATTGCCATGCCACGTTGGGTGTACCATCCCTTGTGTACCTTTTCTTTTCCATAATAAGGTATAAAATGGCCGTCTATAAATAGATTACAAATACTCACGATACCCCGCGATATCTGATGCTTAAAAAATGCTTTTATTGTTTTTTTACTTGTCTCTTTTGTCTGGTTGACATGATCATGTATCCGTTTCCATAATTCAGGCGCTGATGGTAATCTTTTAAAACCCAATATTTTACCAAATTCTCCTTTATACACCGTTTTTAATTGCTCTACCGAAAATATCCGGTTTACCTGCATCATGGCAAATAAAAAAATCACGATCTTATTTTCGCCTATATGCTTGTTCAGGAACTTGTTAATGCCGTAATAGTTGTCAAACATTGGCCAAAACAGGAAACTTCCTGCATACCTGTTTCCCTGATAGTCGTGTTCTTCGCTAAATAATTCTTTGTCCGTGGGCTGTATCTGGTTTCCCGTGCTATCGTCCTCAAAATCAATACACAATTCGCGTTTCTGTTTTCTCTGCTGATTAGTCTTATTTTCTTCTTCTAACTCCCTGGCCTTGTTCCCGGTGAAGCGTTTCGGGTTCTTTTTCCAACTGTCTTTCGTGTTGTTTACCAACCCTTCGGCGCCGCGTTTTTGATAGATCGCTATCCATGTGTCTATGCTCTGCCTGGATATTCCA
Organism: Lentimicrobium sp.; assembly: GCA_019429275.1. Lineage (GTDB taxonomy): Bacteria > Bacteroidota > Bacteroidia > Bacteroidales > Lentimicrobiaceae > Lentimicrobium. The sequence continues at coordinate 1,978 of JAHYJC010000101.1, forward strand.
AGGGCATCAGCCAGCTTCTTCTTTTCAACACCGCATCGCTCAACCAAATCAACGACTATTAAACGCTTTTCAATAGATGGCGCTATTCTGGCTACTTTTTGAAATTGGCCATTATGGAATATCTCGATTAGTTCCCCTGACTTTACCTTTATGGCATAATTCTTCCCTAATGGCTTTAACTGACTGTCAATCTGTATATTGTTAAATAGTGTCGTCATTCTCATAACTTTTGCCACAAAATTACATGTAAAAAAATTAATAATCACATAAATACTGCTATTTAATTTCAATAATTATCACTATATTAATATCATGACAAAAGTCAATGTCCAATTATAACGCAATTTTGACGTGTTGTCCGGTTTTGCTACCTTTGCAGAGGTACTAAGAATTGCTTTTTAAGAAGTCTGAATTAGCATTAATAAAGAATCTTCTGCTGATCTTTTGGCTTTAACTCCTTATTAATTCATCCAGGATAAGGATTTCAATTTCCTCAACAGACTTTAACCGTAAGTCATTGGTAAGAAAGTAATCTGCTGAAATAAATATTGCTGTCGCCATTTGTATGGCATCAGGAGTTCTTAATCCATACTTTGCTCTTAGTTCTGCAGATTTTTTAGAAATCTCAATATTTATATCCAGAACCTCAATTGTTTGTGAGTTGCAGAGTATCTTCTGGTATTGTTCGACTAAAAGGAATTCATTCTGCCGGATAGGTTCAACCAGTACTTCAATTAAAGTAATAACTGAAGTTTTAAACAAGAATCTGCCATTGCTGTTAGCTGAAAATAGCTTATCCAGGAAAGGCAAATATTGATGCTTCTCCTCAATATAGTATATCAAAGGTGCCGTATCGAGAAAAACTAATTTATTTGTTAATTTCCGTATCAGCCCCATGATCCACGTTCTTCGGATAAATACAAATCAGTGTCGATTTTTTGCCAAACGTTTTTTCCCAAACCTTTTAAACTTGTGATTGAGGAAGGTTGAATAGCTTTACCTTCTCTTTTTAGTAAATCGACCAGCCTGGACAGTAGATTTATTTTACTGTTGTAGTCTAGCTTTTCTATTTGGTTAACAATTTGGACTATGTTGATAGAATTATTCATACCATATAAACTTAATTAAACAAAGTTATGCAATTTTATCACGCTTAACAAGTGCCGCATGAATTCGCATCACACAGTGTCCATAAAGGAGCGCTGCACCTTATTAAACACCACCACCCCCAGCCCTAGCAATATCAACATGAAAACAAACGAATAAGCCAGGTGCCACCAGTTGAAGGTGCCGATGCCCATTGTACCGTATTTGAATGCTTCTAGAATTGAGGTAACGGGATTTAATGCCATAATCCACTGGCGTTCGGGTGACATTGTGCTGAGGGGGTAGATGACCGGTGTCGCGTACATCCATAACTGGACAATGAAGGTGAAGAGGATCGTCAGGTCACGATATTTAGTGGTCATCGAAGAAATCAGGATCCCAAAGCCGAGGGCAAGACCGGCAAGCATTACTATCAGAACCGGGATCAGAAGCGCATAAATGTTAGGCGAAACTTCTACTTTCATTAATAGAAAATAGATATACACCACTATAAACAGCAGGAACTGGATTCCCATTCGTACAAGGTTACCCGTT
>JAHYJC010000102.1 GCA_019429275.1 Lentimicrobium sp.
CACCCTTGCTCTTGGCTAACACTCCTTACTGTGAAGCGTGTTCGGGACTTGCACCCTATAGCTGATATACATGCCTGACGCACAAAGAAGACCTAACAAGTTGAAAGAAAACTTGTTAGGTCAATCCTATCTCATAAAGCATCTTTTAAGAAGACCTGACAAGTTGAAAACCTCTCCGTCTTAGGCAGAAAGACTTGTTAGGTCACATTCGTCATCCCGGCAGGAATAATAAAATTGTCCAGAATGGCATCTGTTACTCTAAAAAGAAGACCTAACAAGTTGAAAGAAATCTTGTTAGGTCACTCCAATTTCATAAAGCATTTTTTAAAGAAGACCTGACACGTAGGGATAAACCCTTCCAGGTTTCTATCTTTAATCCCCAAATAACTCTTTTTCTTTTACAAAAACCACCTTGCCAAATTTTTCAAGTTGTTTGGTATTGATGCGTTTTTTGTCACCGACAATACAGATAACCAATGGTTTATCAGCAATATTACTGGCGTAGAATTGCTGGATATCATCAAATTTCAGGTTTTCATAGGCTTTCTGTTTGACGAATGCAGGGTCTGTTTCATAACCCTGATTCTGCCATCCTAAAATTTGCGCACTCAAGTCCCTGAAATGGGGGCGTTTGCTCAAAGAAGAATTACTCAGGTATTGCTGGATCATTTTGGTACGCTCCGGCTTGTCCGGCATATGGCGCACCAGGCTGTCGAAAATGGTAATCGCCTCTATGGTTTTGTCGGCTTGGGTGCCGATTTTTCCCATAAAATAATTTTCTTTGCCCTTTAAATATGGATCAACATATTTAGCTCCTGCGCTGTATGCCATTGAACGGGATTCCCTGATTTCTTGTAGAACAAGACCGGAAAAATCGCCGCCGAAATATAGATTAAAAGCATCCATTACCGCTTGCTGGTCAGGATTATACGCGCTGCCATTTTCGAAAAAGTAAATATTGCTTTGGGTTGCCTTTTTCTTATCCACAAAATAAACCGTGTTTTCAGCGTATTGATTCATATCCATCACAACCGGCGTTTCCACAGATTTGCTGCCGCTGGCTTTAAAAACTTTTTTGCAGCTTGCAGCAACCTCCTGCGGATTCAGGTTTCCGGAATAATGAATATTGACGCCATAATCCTGAATGGACTTAAACGCAGCTGTCATTTGATCCGCCTTGTAGGACTTTATCTCCTTAAGTCCGGGACGGTCGATAAATTCTGAAGATTGTCCATATTTGACATAACCAACCAAAGCACTGGCCACATTGTCGGGTTCACTTCGCTCCATTTTGCGCACCGTTTTGGCTCCTTCGTATAAAATACCCATTTTTGATTGTTCCAGTTCAGGATTTTCAAGCAATAAACCAATCAGTTCAAGCGCCTCATTGAATTTTTCATCAAAACCGACAATTTCAATGTGGGTATAACTTTCGTTGCCAGATATTGAATAGGTGCATCCGCTTGCGGCAATGGCTGCCTTAAAATCATCCAGTTTACTGCCCTTTGGATAAGCCAGATTCATTGCTTGTACAGCATATTCCAATGATGGAATTGTATGATGTCCGACTTTATAATCAACATTCAGTTTAAAAACATTGTTGGCCGGATTTTTTACACAATACACATTCATGCCTTCCGTGGGTGCAATCTTTTCAACATCTTTCTCAAAATCAATATATTTGTGTTGCAATCTGGTTTCAGGGATTGCCTCAAATTTCAACGCATAAGGCGACGATGCATTCTTATTGGCAGCGATTGGCGTGTAATCCGGCTTGTCAATTTTTTGCTTTTTCGGGAATCCCATCTTTGAATAAAAAGCAAGATAATTATCCCCATAGTACTTATTGGCAATGCTAATCACATCTTCTTTGGTGATGGCCATCAATTGATCGGGATATTGCAATAAATCATCAATGGATTGATAACGTCCGAAAGCCTGTGCAAGCATATTTCCCTTATACGTATTCGATTCCATGCTGATCTGGTAATCGCGGAACAGCTCTGATTTGATGTTGTTGATCACTGCAGTATCAAATTCCCCTGACTTTAACTTCTGCACTTGGCTCATAACCAGTTGCTCCGCGTTGCTTAGCTTTTGTCCCAGAACTTTGGGAACAAACAAGATTATGCTTGCGCCTTCATCGTTGTAGGGCATGTTAATAACCTGAGCGGCCATCATCTCATTTTCAAGAATCAGTTTGTCAAGCAATCCGGTTTGGCTCTGATTGGAAAGCACTGCATTACAAACCGAAAGCGGAATTTCATCAGGATGCCCGGCGGGTACTGTCCTGAAACCAAGTATGCCAAGTTTTATCGGGCTCAGTTTCATTTCAACCTGCTCTCTTCCGTTAAACGGCGTCTCTTTAACTACTTCACGTTGAGGGATCGCTTTCCGTTCCCATTTTCCAAACTTCGCTTCGATGATCGGCTTCACAACCTCCTTATCAAAATCTCCGGTCAGAATAAGCGCCATGTTATTTGGCACATACCAGGTGGTGAAAAAGTCATACATTTTGGTCAGGCATGGATTCTTCAGGTCCTCAACGGTTCCTATCAGCGTTTGCTGTCCGTAAGGATGATTGCGGTAAAAGTTCTTATTGAAATTTTCGATCATGGAAAATGCAAACATGTCTGAATACATATTTTTCTCCTCATAAACCACCTCCAGCTCAGCCTGAAAGGAGCGAAATACCGGATTTTCGAATCGGTGGCTGTATAAATCCAGCCATTTTTCAATCTGTGTGGGAGGAAAGGCATTGTAATAAATGGTATAATCTGGTCCGGTGCCGGCATTTACGCCTGTTCCGCCCATGCTTCGCAGCAGGTTAAACATTTCGTTGGGAACTGCATATTCACCTGCCTTCAGTGACTCTTCATTGATTTCCTTCTGGATGTTTTTCCTTATTTCCGGATCAGTTTCTCTGCCCAGCTTATCATACAGCCTGAAAATACTGTCGATATGCGGTTTTTCAGCTTCCCAGTTGATGGTTCCCAATTCCTGAGTGCCTTTAAAAAGCATATGTTCCTGGTAATGTGCCATACCGGTTGCCCCTTTGGGATCGTCTTTGCCGCCGGCACGAACCATAATGCTGCCAAAAACCTGAGGTAAGTTGTGGTCTTCATTTAAAATAATGGTTAGACCATTTTCCAGTTGATAAACCTCGACATCTATGGGCTTATAGTCGGCGCGTTGAGCTTGTGTTGTTAAAATCAACAACCCAAAAAGGACTATAAGGAAACTCTTTTTCATTGCTTCTTACTTTAGGATTAGTATATCAAATGTAGGAAAACAATTCTATTTCCTATTATGAAACTTCTTAGGTCAATTTACGACTTGTGTAACAGCCCCCAAATAAGTCGGACAGAATTACTAACAAAAATCAGTAATTATGCAACCACTTATGGAAAAGCGAAAATTCAGTACAGAGATGAAGCTTCAGATCATCAAAGAAGCTTCAGAACAAGGAGTTACCATCACTCTTGAAAAGCACGGTATTTATCCGGCCACTTTCTACAGTTGGAAGAAGAAGTTTGATACAATGGGCGAGGAGGGTTTTCGTCACGGAATAACACCTGCCCAAATAAAAGAGATCAAGCGTTTG
>JAHYJC010000103.1 GCA_019429275.1 Lentimicrobium sp.
GGGTGTGGTGGCGCGTCCCTTAAACAGTGTTACAAAACAACAAAAGGCGAAAACAATTACGCTCTCGCTGCTTAAGCGAATAAAGTAGTTTAAGCTTCATCCCGGCACATGTGTCGGGACGAGACGTCTCCCGGGCGGTCATGCCCTGATCCAACCCGGCACGGAGGCGCACGCAATCCGGGGCTAGTCTGAAGGTTTTTCCGGCCCGATGGCGAAACAAACAGGAAATAAGGACAGGTTAGGTTGTTTTGCAGCTGACAGGTCACGAAAATCAAGCAGAACTAAGCATGTAGAAAGCATATGACTTCCGTGTTTGGACGCGGGTTCGACTCCCGCCAGCTCCACGATCAAGCAGAAAACAAGCACCCTGAAAGGGGTTTTTGTTTTTCTGGAGACCTTTAAAAGCTTGCTTTTAAAAGGGAAACAGAAAAACAAAAAAACCATGCGCAGCATGGTGCTTGTTTTATATTTGCAGGACTGGAGCTAAGGGATCAACGTAGTTACCCCCGCCAGATTCACCTTAACCGCAAAGAAAGCTAAGATGTTGCAAAGAACGCAAAGCTAAAACACATAATTTCAGCTCTTTGCGAACTTTGCATTTTTCCTTTGCGACATCTGCGGTTAAGGCTTCGTGTACAACCTTAATCAAAGGTAAGTTAAGCCACATATTTAAGACTAGGGATTATTAAGTATCTTTATAAAGATGTTCAACGTTATTTTTCTATAATTTTTATTTTTAAGTTAGACTAAAAGACTGGTATCCAACATAATAATATTTGATCATGTTATTAATAAGGCGAACAAAATAATTAAGTATGAAAGATCTTACCAATTCAGATATAGCTAGGCAAAACATTCTCAATAATCATTATGCATTAGTTCAAATTCAAGAATATATTGGATTGCCGGGAATGCTTTTTGATGGAGAATTTCGATTTACGAAGGAGATGGTAGCAGGTTTCTTTGAAATTGACATCTCCACTGTCGATAGGTATCTCTCCAAATTTGAAAAAGAATTAAAACATAATGGATATATTTTAATTAAGGGTAAAAAACTCAGTGACTACAAATTGCAATTTGGTCACCTCATGGATAAGGCGAGCAAAACCCGTCAACTTGGTCTATTTAACTTTAAGGCATTGCTAAATTTATCCATGTTACTTATAGAAAGTGACAAAGCTCGTCATGTAAGAAGCAAGATACTTGATTTAGTGATACATACCATTAATGAAAAAACTGGAGGTGGTACAAAATACATCAATCGAAGAGATGAAGACTATTTGATAAATGCAATCAGAGAACACAAATATCGAAAAGATTTCACGAGAGCACTGAATCTTTATGTGGATTTAGGGAATTATAAATATTGAGTCCAGTTTAAAAACTTGTAACATTTCAAGCTGCCAGGGTTTGCAAAATTGAAAAATATTTTGTGTGATCCCGGATGAGCCCGAAATTTGCTTGAAGGCAGTCAGGTTTTCTGGTCCAAAAAAACATAAGATTGTTTTTTAGCAGGTTTTTCAGAAAAACCAGGGCATCTGGTGAAAAAAGTTCATTAATCAGGTCATATTCTATTATATACCTGAATATCCTCCCGAAATTAATCGCGATTCCAGCGTTAAAAGCAAAAAGACTTGTTTTAAACCGTCCTCTGACTTTTGTTTTTCCGTTTCGTGTCCTGGTTTTAAATTCTTTCATTAACGCTTCAACGTTTGGCCTGATCTTTCGACGTTCTTTGGGGATATTCCTGATATTGCTGTTGCGTTTACCAAGCAGGTAGCTTTCACGGTTAAAATAGTATCTCCCTTTGTTTTTAAATATTTGGCATTTTTCTTTTAATGGGCATTCCTTGCAGATATTTAAATCAAACCGAACTTTATAGCGTTGTTTTGTTGGAGTGGATACCGCTGTTTGATGAGGGCATTCTACCATATATACATCAGGCGATTGGCCGGTTTGCCCGATTTTTTTCTCTATCTCGCTTTCGCGTCCCCTGACTGCTGTTGTGATTTGTGTTATTTTTAAGGCTTCAAGTTTTTTGTCGTTATCTTCGCTGCCAAAGCCACCATCGGTATGTATTTCATTTATTTCCGGCGTTTTCTCTTTTATTTTATCTATCCGGTTGTATAGTATTTGGGGATCGTCAATATTGTTGGGGTTTACAGCGATGTCAGTAATCAGTTGTAACGGATTGTCAGGGTTTGCCGTTTCGGTACCATTTATCGTGTATCCTTTGCTGTGTTGTTCTTTTTTTTTGCGATAAGTTGCGTCCTGATCATCGGGTGATTGCAACATGCCACTATTTAGTTCCTCAGTCGGTTTTGAGCTTATTTCCTGATTAACAACTACAAAATGCTCTTTATAAACTCTCACGAAATTGATAAATTCCTTCTGTCCAGTGTACTTATCCTCCCCACTTATTTGGGTATGTACAGCATGGTACACTTTGCCCAATTTCTCCAGTTCACGTGGCAACTCATTTGATTTTAACCCGTAAACATATTTATCCGACCCCGTTTTCAGGTATGCCTGCAACTGTTCCCCGATTAGCTGTTTGTCCGTTTCGTCCAATATCCTTTCTAATCTTATCATTACTTCTATCAATAATTGTATCCTGGAGTATTTCCTGATATTGGAGGAAATCAATGTGGAATCCGTTCTTTGAATATCGGTTTTTAGTGATAATTGTTTTATTTGTTTAGCGGTTAAATTATCGAAAACCTGCTCGATTAAATTAATCCCGGTTTGCTGTTCGTGTTCTAAAATCCTGTTTTGAAAATTAAAAAGTGTTCCTCTTGAAAACGGCACTTCATCAATGCTTACAAGGCCTAAGGCCACTTTGAAACGCAGGTCGAACATCACGCTTTCCATCAACTCATCAAAACTTATCCCTTTGAGCTCTTTTAAAATCAGGGCTGAAACCAAGATATTAACTGCAACATTCGGGCGGCTTGCTTTTTCAGAATATAATGGCTTGAAATTATCCTCGTTGACATTTCTTAGTATCAGGTTGTAAAACCACTTTTCTTTTGAAGTGTCAAGTAAATCCCGCTGCATTTTGCAAAGCTCCATTTCAAAACTGAATAACCCCGGCTGGCTGTTTGATTTAAACATGTTTTCCTGTGTTTATCTTTCGCTAATAAAGATAAGTGCTATTCTATTGATATCCAAATATATATGTTCCACGTGAAACAATTTAGAGCCTGATTATCAGCAACTTACAATGATGTTGATAAATATTTAACTAATTGTAATTCAATATGTTATGAACCGGACTTATTAACAGTTCGAAATGTGAAAATAAACTCCTAATTTCGTCTATTACCTTTTTATACTGGACTCATTTATATTTTTCAAATATACTGAAATTCCGTTGCCCTGAGTTCCGGCCCAAGGAATAATCCTGTATAGCTCTCACTGCATCCGGCCAGATCCTCAGGTGTTCCCGAAAAGATTATGTCACCTCCCT
>JAHYJC010000049.1 GCA_019429275.1 Lentimicrobium sp.
GGAAAACAGAATACCAGTTAACACTTTTCTAACAAACCGCCGTATACCGAACGGTACGTACGGTGGTGTGAGAGGTCGGAAAATAAAACAGGAGGAAAACTGTTTTATTTTCCTCCTACTCGATTTTCAGCTACATCATTCTTATTTCAGTTTTCTTGTCAGATCGAGCAAGCCATTGATGATGGTAAGCGGATGGGCTGGATTCCCGGGAATGTATAAATCAATATGGTATTTATCCAGAAAACTGCGGTCAATGGCGGGGCTGTCAGAAAACAATCCTCCACTTATAGCTTCAGTGCCAACCAAGACTATGATTTTTGGATCGGGAGTTGCATCATAACAAATCTGTAGTGCTTGGGCCATATTTAAGGTAATGGGCCCGGTAATAACAATGCCATCGGCATGTCGTGGCGAAGCTACAAACTCAATGCCAAAGCGACTCATGTCGAATTGCACATTATTGGTAGCACCCAGTTCCCATTCGCAACTGTTGTCTCCTCCGGCAGATATCTGTCTGAGTTTTAATGAACGCCCGAAGAGTTGATGAATCTCTTTTCTGACTGCCTCTGGATTTATCTCAATCGCCCTATCCTCCCCTTCATGTATAATTAGACTTTGTCTTTGATTGGCAGAAATTTTATAGTCGGTTGTGAATTTTATTTTGTTGGAGAATTGCCTGGCGCATTCACCGCAAAATGTGCACTTTCCTAAATCTATACTTACTGGTTTAGTTGAAATTGCTCCGGTTGGACATAAACCTGCCAATCCGGTTTCATCTACATTCTGGGTACTGATGACTGGCCGGCCTCTGAAAATTCCGGGTACTGATGCAGTTGTGACATCGGGAATAAACTGTTTGCCCTGATGGTAAAGTATTTTGAAGTTGCCAAACATATTTTCGGAGGTTTATTTAAAGATCGTGTCCTGCATACGACAGGTTAAAACTTTTGTTACAAATCGGAAAGTCTGAAATTTCGTTGTTTCTTACCGCTAAAGCCAGTGCCAGCCAGTTGTGGAAAGAGGGGTCCTTGATTTTGTAATGCATGAGCTGCCCTGACTCATCTGTGATAGCGCAATGGCAAATTTCGCCTCTCCATCCCTCAACCAGTGAAATTGAAAACATATTTGCCTGTTGTTTCGTGAGTGGCTCTGCATTTTGGTTCACTTCCCGAACATTTTTCAGTAGTTCACGCAGGTACCCGATTGACTGCAACACTTCTTCTTTCCTTATCTGTACCCTTGAATACACATCGCCATGGTGCTTAACAATGGGTTTATGCACAATTTCGCCATAAAGGCTGTATGGGTGCGAAGCTCTGACATCGCGCATTACGCCACTCATGCGGGCTGCAATCCCCACGGTGCCTATGGCTCTTACATCTGCCTCGCTGACTACACCTGTGCGCTCAAATCGCGACAATGCACTGGGAAGGTGCGAAAGGTGCTGATACATTTCTTTAAATTCGGGTTCGAAAACATCCAAAACTTCGGCCAGGCGGTTTGCCAGCTGCTGAGTGAATGGAAACTGATTCTGCTCTGGCCTTATCAAACCTTTTGACAGGCGATTGCCTCCCCATTCCTGCATAAAATTGATGATAGGAGTGCGTAATCTTCCAAAAACCGAACTTCCAAGCTGGTAGGCAATATCAGTGCACAAAGCGCTTAAATCGCCGGTGTGTATGGCTATGCGTTCCAGTTCAAGTGCTATAGTCCGGGCAAATTCAGTTTCCCTGTCAGCCCGAAATCCACTCAGACTTTCCCATACATGGGCGAAAGCAACAGAATGCCCCACTACGGTATCACCGGTAATACATTCTGCAAGTGTTGCCCTTTGCAGCAGGCCTTTCTTTTTTAAAAAGAGTTGCTCAATACCACGGTGTTGATATCCCAGTTGAATTTCAAGATGCAGTATCTGCTCTCCATTACAAATAAACCTGAAATGTCCCGGCTCAATAATTCCAGCATGTATCGGGCCTACAGCAACTTCATGCAACTCTTCGCTTTCAATACTGAAAAAAGGGTAATTGGCGATGGTTTTTGAGGTATCGGCACGGTTAAACGCATACCTGACAGGCTTTAACCAAGGATGTCCTTCAAAGTTAACCCCAAAGTTCTCATGAATCTCTCGTTCAAATTTTTCGAAACTAAAATGCCTGGGGGTCAGTGATTCAAGGTTGTCTGTTAAGCTTACCAGCGATGAAGAAACATATATTTTATGTAAGATATCGTCGGCAATACAACAAATTAATTTAAGCCGGTCATTGACTTTATATCCGAAATAATTTACACAATGATTTTCGGGATTACTGCAGATTAGGCCTCCATTATGCTCTGCAAACGAACTGTATGAGAGCTCGGGAATGTCCTGTACGGATACAGATTGGTTGTTTATAATTGTCAGATAGCTCATATTAAAGAGGTAATAAATTTATACTGTCCTGTATCAGTTGCACAAAGGCAACGGGAGGATTTAGCCCCAGATAAACAGCTGCCGCCAACAATACAAACTGTGTAACAGACTCCCATGGGCTGATTTTGGTAACATTTGAGTCATCAAAACCAACAGGTGGAATAAACAGCATTTTAAAGATATTCTTTCCAAATACCCAGATAATCATCGAAAGTAAGAGCAATGCCAGAATCAAAATAAAAATCTGTCCTGCATCGAATAATGATCTAAAGATCAGGAATTCACTTACAAATAACCCGGAAGGTGGCATTGCCGTTGCACTTATAAAGCCCAGGAGCAGAACCATGGCACCTGTGGTGTTATATTTAAAATAATTCCCTACATGATAGATGCTTTTACTCTGAAATACCCTGTAAAGCTGGTTGTATTGGAAAAACATACTGGATTTTACAAATGCATGAAGAACCACATGCAGAATTGCAGCATAATAACCAATTCCTCCGGCAGCCAATCCCAGCATTACAAGGCCCATATGTTCAATGCCGGAGTATGCAAGCATTCGTTTGATGTTTTTTACCTTCAACATATAAACAGTTGCCACGAAAAGTGAAAGTAAAGCTGCAGAGCCAACCACCAGTCTGGCCCAATCGAGCAAAGGTGAGTTTGCAATTACAATATAAAACCGGAAAATACCGACAAACCCCAGGTTCATAAGCACGCTTGCAAGCAAAGCTCCCACAGGTGCGGGGGCTTTGTCTTTGGCATCAATACCTGCAGTAAACATTGGCACCAAACCCAACTTAGCTGTAAATCCGGTAAAAATGAATAAAAAAGCCAGGCGCAGCCAGAAGGGGTTAAGATTTTCGCTGTTGGTATAAAGGTTTTTATAAGAGAGGTCGGTTGAACCTGCATGCTGAAGAGAAATGCTGAGGAAAAGGATGCCGATAAATATAAAGGTGATGCTTATGGCACAGATAAACACGTATTTCCAGGTGCCTTCAAGTGCCAGTTTATTTCGATGGTGGTAAATAAGTGCAGCAGCACTCAAAGTGGTCAACTCAGTAAAAATCCAGATAACCGCGATGTGATTTGACAGATATCCTGCGCCTATGGCTGTAATCAACAGAACTAGTGCAGAGAGGTAAATTGATCGTTGTCTGGGATTTTCCTTATGATTTTCAATGTATATCCAACTGTGTATAGCGGCAGGAATGGCAATTATACTTAATGTGATTAGCAGTATAATTCCAAGCGAATCATAGGTAAAGTAAGCAAGTTCAGTATTGCCGGCGTTATAAAAAGCATGTATGGTAAACCAGGATTGAAGTGCCAGAAAAACAGCCAACAGCGAATAAACTGCTTGTTTGTTATTGATAATAAAGAGGCATCCAGCAATGGAAAAGGCTCCTAAAAGATATATTCCAATCATTAATGCAGTTTTTTATGGTTAAACATCCTTTAGGTTACTTAACTGGTCAACATCAACATCCTTAAATACGTCGCCAATTTTGTTGAAAAGGATTCCCAAAATCAGGACACTGGCAAAAATATCAAGCATGATTCCCATGTTGACCAGCATTGGCATTTCGTTTCCTATAGCCAGCGACAATACGAAAACACCGTTTTCTATTACCATATATCCCATAACATGGGTAATGATTTTACGTCGTGTTGCTATAAGATATAGTCCGAAAAACAAGGTAGAAAGAGCAACCACAAAGAATATCTTATCAAGATGAGTATCCTCTATCGTACTGGATATCAATATGGTTATGACTACGATAAACGTTGTAATGACAAGAGATACAAAATTGGGAAGGTAAGGTTCAGCTTCACGGGTAATGTTGTTTCTGCGAAGCAGGTGAGTTAAGAAAATGGGAACTGCAAGTGATTTAAAGACTATGGTTTCTAATAAAATTAGTACAAGGTTCAGCGTATTTATTTCGTTTAATTGAATAAAAACCACGAAAAACAATAAAACGCCCTGAAATGCCAATACATTTATATATGTCATCAGCCTGTTGGCGATGGCCATATAAAAAAGTGTTATCAGAAAAGTAATCAATAAGACATGTATCATTTCTAATCAATTTTGGCCGGTTAAATAAATTTTTCGAGGATCAGCAATACTGCGAAGAAAATCAAAAGACTAACAGAAGTAAGTGCTACTATAAATTGTGGATTGTGACTCATCCTGAAACGAGCCATAAACGATTCAATAAGTCCAATGGAAACCGCCAACAGAAATTGTATGGCAAAGAACGACGGAACAGAATATTGCAGAGGTATGCTGCCAATAAACAGATTTACGATCAGTGCACCGTAAATTGCAAATTTCAGATATCCTGCGGTGAGTATTAATCCCAGATCAAAACCACTGTTGTCCAGAATCATAACTTCGTGAATCATAGTTAACTCAAGATGTGTTTTTGGATCATCAATGGGCATTCGGCTACTTTCTATCATTGCAATCATCAGCAAAACAAAAGTTGCCAGTATTGCCAATGCATAGCTGATTTGCGAACCAAGGTGGAGTGCGGCAAATATCTGGTAAAATGAAGTATGCCCTGAAAGCAATGCAAGTGAACCCATCAGGATAAAGAAGGCTGGCTCGGCAAACATCGAGTAAAGGGCTTCGCGGCTAGCCCCCATGCCTTCAAAACTACTACCGGTATCCAAGGCTCCTATAATACTGAAAAACTTACCAAGCGCCAGCACATAGGCAAAAAAGATGAAGTCTCCATCGAAACTGATAATTCCCTTGTTCTGCCCAAAAGGAATTGTTAGCATTGCCATGATAATGGATGCGAAATAAATGGTTGGCGCTATCCTGAATATAAAACTTGTAGTTTTGCTGTAAACTACTCCTTTTCGAAACAGCCGGATGACATCACTCACCGGTTGAAATATTCCAGGGCCTTTGCGGCCAGAAGCCAGACTTTTTGTACGGATTATAATTCCCGAAAAAAAAGTGGCAGCTATAAGTATCAGGATTAAACTCAGCATGATTAAAGGTTTTTAAAAAAATCAAATAGGGCCAGAAGGTTATTATATATTAATGGAAAAACAATTACGGAAAGAATAAAAACAATTCCGTACAAAATGTAAAATTGAAGCTTTCCGTTCTGCAAAAAGACAAATCGACCCATGAACGATTTGTAATTTTTTAGCGGTTTATCAATAAGCCATCGTTCAATTTTGTCATAAGGATGGGTAACAAATTTTCCTGATACAGGAAAGATTCCCTGAATATTTTTTTCTTCTTTACCCAAAATAAAAAATGCCTGAAAGAGCTTACTGTAGGTTCTTACAAAGGATCCGGCTGTGTATTGTTGTTTTGATGTGGGTGCAGAGTAACCGCAGCCCCAGGTTTGCTCATTTGCCGATGTTCGATGACGTAAAACGAACCGCCTGAAAACCAATAGAAAAGTAATTAGAATCACCAGACCCATTGCCGCAAAATTGATTGACTGAAGCGAATCAAAAATGCCACCATCAAATGGATTATTATCTGGTAATCCACTGATGGTGAACAAGTTGACAGGGCGACTTAGAAATTGGATAAATGCCTGTGGAAAAATACCTATTAACACAATAAGCAGTGTGATGAAATAAAGAGGAATAAGTTGACCAATTGAGACCTCTTTGCAGGAATCGGGAAGCCTGCGGCGTGCATTTCCCAGAAAAACAACACCGAATGCTTTTGTAAAACAAAGTAACGCCAGTCCGCCAATTAAAACCAGGGCAGCCATTGTAAAAATGGCAGAAAGCACTGAAACCAGGTTTGCATTTCCAAGCCAGCTATATAGTGCGGTATAAATAATAAATTCAGAAACAAATCCGTTGAATGGCGGAATGCCACTGATGGCAATGGCAGAAATAAGGAAGAGGATGGCGGTTTGGGGCATACGTTTAATTAATCCTCCTAAATGCTCTATGTCAAGTGTGTGTGTGGTTTGGTAAATATTTCCGGCTGCATAAAAAAGCAATGATTTGAATAAAGCATGATTGAGTGTGTGAAGCAATGCTCCTGTGAATCCGAGGGTTGTCAGTACCTGATTGTTTGAGCCAAGCCCAATACAGCCAAGCCCAATTCCAATTCCTATAATTCCAATATTTTCGATGCTGTGATAGGCAAGTAGTTTTTTCAGATTGTGCTGAAGTATGGCAAGCATAACGCCATACAGACCAGAAATGACAGAAAACAACAAAATGATGAATCCGATAGTGTAATAATCAGTTTTTATTATCAATAGCATCCGGAGCATCCCAAAAATTCCGATTTTTATAATTACCCCCGACATCATGCCCGACATATGTGCCGGGGCCACAGGATGTGCATAGGGCAACCAGGTGTGGAAAGGGACAAATCCTGCTTTAATTGCAAATCCGATAAAAAAAATAAGAAATAGCATCATCGAGGCAGTGGCGGGTACTGTTGCCGAATAAGATTGGATGGCAGTAAAATCATAGCTTCCTGTTTTGTGTGCTATCCACATAAATCCAATCATAAGAATAATAAGCGAAAAGTGGGATTGAATCAGGTAGTTGATGCCGGCTTTGAGGGTTGCAGTTTTTTCGTGTTCCAGTATAATCATCAAAAAAGCTGAAATTGCCAAAATCTCCCAACCAATCAGGAATGCCAGACTGTTTTGAACCACGGTTACATATATCGATGCCGCATGCACAAAAATCAGGGCAATATTGTGCATTGTCAGGTTGTTTTTCTGCGTAGCATAAGCTTTTATATAAAACAATCCATACATGCTCCCTGTAATAAATACCAGATTAATAATCAGAATAAACCAGCCCGACAAAGCATCTATTCTGACTGGAATTTCACCCGTAATCAGGCTGCCAGGAAAGGTAAAACTGAAGTAATGGCCCAACAGGGTTAACACCGCAAAATAGCCTGAGATGCCTGCATTCAATATAATACCTGCAAGCGATATCAATGACTTCCATTTTGGATTTGAAAACGGAATCAACAGCATAACTGCAAGCGGAATAAGTAAAAATGAAATTATCAGGGTCATACTAAAATATTGAAAAAAGTAAGAATAAACATGGCCAGTATAAAAATTATACCATACAAATCGTAAGATTGGATTCGGCCATTTTGTGTAAATGAGAAGCAGTTGGCTGAATAAACCATTCTGTTTACAAAGAAATTACTGAAACGGATTTCAATGAAATCATAGCAGGCCGAAAGGTATTTTCGCTTTGTCGAAAAATTTTTTCCAGGTTCCAAATCCAAAAATTGCTTTCTCTCGATCATAAGAAAATTGAAAATTTTTACCAGGGGCTTTGAAAATGATTTGCCGGTATATTGCATACGGCTATTTGGTGCTAAATATCCGCAGTTCCAGGTGGTATCAATTTGTTGTGATTTTTGCTTCAGTACCTGTGATCTTAAAAGCCATAATAAGCTTGTCAATCCGATCAAAAGAATTGAATACATGTTGATTGATGAGATTTTTGCTGAATGAGAAGAGAAAGCCGATAGACTTAAGTATTCGAAATTGCTCACGCCCATCAGTATTTCCCTGGTTGCATTCAGGTATAACTGAGGATAGAAGGCAACGCTTAGCATAACAAGAACAATTAAATATTGCGCTATCAGCATAAGATAGCCTGCTTCTTTGGGTTTGTGAGGCAAGGTTTCTCTGGCTGTGTCCAAAAATATTGTCCCGAATGCTTTTGAAAATGTCAGCAGTGACAACCCAACTATTGTACTTAAGCCTGCAAGAGAAATCACAAATAAAATTATCTGTGGCAGGCTGTTGGATTTCAGGCCTTCTATCAATCCGCTGTAAATGACAAATTCAGAAACAAAACCATTGAAAGGTGGAATTCCACCAATGGCAATAGCCCAAATCAGGAACAAAACAGCGGTTTGTGGCATGCTTTTTATCAGTCCTCCAAGCCGCTCCATATTGCGGGTGTGAGTTTGCTGATAAACTGCACCTGCCGAAAAAAACAACAGCGATTTAAAAAGTGAATGGTTCAGTACATGGAGCAAGGCCCCGCCAAACCCAAGGTAATACATAACCGGTGAACCATTACCCATACCAATAAGACCAATACCGATTCCAATACCAATGATACCAATATTTTCAATGGTGCAATAAGCCAGAATTCGCTTAAAGTCCCGATGAATAGCGGCATTCAATATGCCATATATTCCGGTTATCAATGATAAAAAGAGAATTAACACACCCGGCACAATGTAGTCGGACTGTAGAAAACCTATAATTCTGAATATTCCGTAAATTCCAAGTTTCACAATTACGCCCGACATCACACCTGAAATATGCGAGGGAGCTGCGGGATGAGCCAGAGGCAACCAACCGCGTAGAGGAATGAATCCGGCTTTTAAGCCAAATCCGGCAAAAAAAATCAAAAATAACCAAACATGGTTGTTGGTTGAAAAGAACGACCGGATTGACTCAAAATCAAAAGAGCCGGTATCACTGTATACCCAGATAAATCCAATGGTAAGAAATACAACACTTATATGCATTTGACCAAGGTATTTCATGCCTGCTTTCAGGGTTTTTCCATTTTTATAGTCAAATATAACCAGCAACATTGAGCTAAGCGACATAATTTCCCAGGCAAGCAGAAATGCAAATCCGTTTTGCAGTATGCACACCCAAACCATTGAAAGGTTAAAGATGATAAACAGCCACCAGTGCAGGGTAAGTTTAAAAGGTGAATTATCGTAAGCTTTCATATAGCCTTTGCCATATATGACACCCGTAACCGATGTAAAATTGATAATCAGAATAAACCAGGCCGATAAATCATCAATGCGAATTAAAATATTCCCCAAAAATGATCCTGCATTTAAAGTTAATTCAAACGCATGCCCGAATATTGCCGGCAAAGCTATCCATGATGTCACCCCTGCATTGAGCAATACTGCAGCAATGGCGATGAGTGATTTGGAATTTTTTGGGACAAAGTAGATTACAAATAGAGCAACAAACATGATTATCCAACCTGAACTCACAAATTCTGCCATGGCTGTTTAATGTTTTGTCTGCTGTTTAAATTTTTGCAAAATTACATTTTAAGAAATAGTCAAAAATTGATTATAGTCAATATTAATTTTGATACTTATCAATATTATATAAGATATTTGTAATTTTGAAGCACTCAGGTTTGAGACAGGCGATGTGGCAATCAGTATATAATGCGAATCAAGGGTTGAAGTTAAAAGAGTAAGCAGTTGTTAACACTCAGATTGTTAGTAAGTTATGAGTAATACATTTTGTTAATAACCTGAGAATCATTATCTTAGTGGAATATACCACTACACCACAAAAGATATGATATCTCAGGTTAAGGCAGACAAATTAATCAAAATTTACTTTCAAGTGTGCGAAAAGTACGAAAATGAACTAAAATTTTCTTGTATGAGGTTCAGCAACAATAATGATCCAGAGTTTACAGATCAGGAAGTGATGACCGTTTATTTGTTTTGTGTCAATCAGGAACAACGAGTGAAGATCAAACATATCCATTCATTTGCCAATGATTATTTGCGATCCTGGTTTCCTAAGCTGCCATCATACGCTGCATTTAATAACCGTTTAAACAGGCTTTCTGAAGCTTTCAAACTTTATGCTGGTTCTTTGTTGGCAGACTATAAGCCAGTTACATGCTCAGACGATGAAAGCGCATTGGATTCTCTTCCAATAATTACTTGTTTTGGTAAACGCGTTGGTAAAGTAGCTCGTGAAATCACTGATAAAGGATGTTGTTCCACAAAATCTATGTATTACTTTGGTTTGAAACTTCGCGCTCTGGCCTTTAAGCATCCTAAAAAATTACCTTTTCCTGAGCAACTTCTTGTTACTGCTGCATCTGAGAATGATCTGAATGTTTTTAAAAATGCATGGGAGAGTATCGAAAATCGAACTTTTTATGGAGATAAAATCTACCATAACGTTGACTATTTCAACAACCTAACTAATTCAAAGAACTCGTTGATGCTTACTCCAATTAAGGGAGTGAAAAATCAATCAGACTGGGAAAAGAATTATGACAGAGCTTATAATGATTTGTTTTCAAAAGTTGTATCAACAATCAGGCAACCTATTGAGGCTTTCTTTAACTGGCTCATCGAAAAAACTGACTTTCAAAGAGCTTCTAAAACTCGTTCAACTGCCGGATTATTGATCCATGTCTTCAGAAAAATCTCCGCAGCATTCATTTCTCTAATCTTTTAACCCTTGATTCGCAGATATAATTGTCTTTTACAGTAAATCAAAATTTCACACGATTTGATAAATTTTATCTTTGTGAATTACCGGCATTTTCTTCAATTGTTTGATTGGATATTTGCAGAAAAAATAATAGCAGATTAATTAAGGCACCTGGGATATGGATTCATACAATGCATTTCAAATAGAAAAATTCACTTCGATTAGCGGAAACATTCTGAGAAATATTCCTGAAGAAATTCAGCGAAGTCTGGAAAGGCAATTGATTTTAAGAAACTATAAAAAAGGGCAGAATATATTTCTTGAGGGTTCGTTTCCGGCAGGCGTTTACATCTTAAATAAGGGTTTAGTTAAAAAGTACAAAACAGATCATTATGGCAAACAGCATATTTTTTCGATATGTATAGCCGGAGAAATGCTTGGTTATTCGGCCTTGCTGTGTAATGAACCCTATCCTGATTCTGCTTCTGCTATTGAAACTTCTGAGCTGGGATTTATTCCCAAGGAGTTTTTTCTTAAAGCAGTAATGAATTCAAATGCATTGATGTTAAATCTTATGTCAAGCCTTAGTCATGAATTTGGGGTAATGATAAATAGTATCAATGTATTTGCGCAGTTGAGCGTACGAGAAAGACTCGCCATTACTTTGCTTATTCTTACAGAAAAGTTAAAAATTAAACCATCAGATGAGAGGGTTGAAATATGTTTATCACGCAAAGATCTGGCAAGTATTGTCGGCACTGCGACTGAAACGCTTTCGCGATTACTTAAAGAACTTAAAAAGGATGGTATTATAGAAGTGACTTACAGAACTATTGTTGTTATTAGGTTCGGATCGTTAATCGAAATGTCCCGATTTGTTTGATCCTTAGGGCATTATAAATCCCTGTTCCACGGATTTGTTGTCATTTGTAAATAATATGTAAATTTATGCCCGATTACACTAGAAATCTCACAATGAGTCAAATTAAAAGTGGCGAAATCCCTTTAAAAAATGAGGTCAGCGATCTCAATACCAGATATTATTATAAGCTGCAACAGCAATCCAGGGCAATCATTGATTCATCGACAGATGGAGTGGCTGTTATAAGTAAAGCAGGCGAAATTCTAGATTTGAATTTATCAATGGCATCATTGGTTGAAAAAGACAGAGATGAATTGTCCGGAATGGTTTTTTTTAATCTTTTTCCTGAATTTTCTCAGGAAGCTCAAAAACAATTTATTGAAGAAGTTTTTACCAGTTTTACTACGTTTACTTACGAGATCAAATATAAAAACCGTTGGATCTCTTTTAATGCAAGTCTCCTACAGGATTTATATCACAACATTGAAAGTGCAGTAGTTTTTGCAAGAGATATAACCGAAACGCAACATGTTCTCAATGGTTTATATTCTGCACTTGAAGCCAACAAAGCCTATGAAGAATTTATGGAGCAACTGCTCAATGTAATTCCTGATATTATTGGAATTCAGGACAATGAGCACAAAGTTATCAGATACAATGCGGCGGGTTATCGGTTTTTAAATATGACACATGCCGAGGTTGTTGGTAAAAAGTGTTTTCACCTTCTTGAGCAGCGGGAGGAATGTGAGTTTTGTGCAACCAGCCAGAGTTACATTACCCAAAAACCATCTTCGCTCGAGCGCTTTTTCCCTGATAAAGGAATTTGGTTTGATGTGAGGTCTTACCCGGTACTTGACAATGAAGGGAGAATAAAATATGTAATTGAGCATTTACGCGATATTACCCGCCTTAAAGAAGTTCAGATTGAACTGCACAAAAGTGAGGAACGCTTCAGAGAACTTTTTAACTTCTCGGCAGGAGGAATTCTTCTTGGATCGCGCGAAGGTGTTATAATTGAAGTAAACCATACATTTTGCCAGCTAACCGGATATAAAAAAGAGGAACTCATTGGAAAGCATATCAGTGAAAGTATTTTTACCAGCGAAAGTATTGCATCATCACCTTTTAGATTCGATCTCCTTAATGAGAAAAAAATGGTTATTTCTCAGCGCGAACTTCTAACTTCTGAAGGTAAATTGCTCACCGTCGAAATGCGCACGCGCATTATGCCCGACGGCACATATCAATCTATTTTTCATGATATATCAGACCGGAAACGTGCCGAAAAAGAAATAAACAGACAAAATGCAGAGCTAAGGATGCTGAACAGCGAAAAAGACCACCTTTTTTCAATCATCGCCCATGATCTCAGAAGCCCTTTTACTGCTATTTTGGGGCTCACGCAAATGATCAGCGATGAGTTTGATATGATGAATACAGATGAACTGAAAGGGATTTTGAAGGAATTGCATAAATCAGCAACGAATCTTTACACATTGCTCGATAACCTTCTTGAATGGACTATGGTACGAAGAAACAAAAAACCCTTCAATCCAACCAAGATCCTGCTTTCAGATCTTATCAATTACAGCCTTCAATTGCAGTACGAAAATGCAAAATTAAAATCAATCGACATATTTGTTGATATAGCTGATGACATTCTTGTTTTTGCTGACAGAAACATGCTTGAAATTGTTGTGCGCAATTTACTTTCAAATGCTGTTAAGTTTACGCGTAAGGGAGGTCGCATCCTGGTTGAAGCGCAGAGAAAGGATGACAATTTTGTTTCTGTAAGTGTAAAGGACACCGGCATTGGAATGCCTCAGGAAATGCTTGACAATATGTTTTCTTTATCTGCCAAAAACAATCGAAAAGGAACAAGGGGAGAACCCAGCACAGGGCTTGGCCTGCTATTGTGCAAAGAGTTTGTCCAAAAAAATGGCGGGGAAATATCAGTTGAGAGTACGGAAGAAAAAGGCAGCACTTTTAGCTTTATCCTTCCTTCATATCAGTCTGATGGTCAAAACACCCAGGAACGATGAAAACCAAACCTCCCCGTTATGCAAGTTCAGTTTCGTTTAATGTTTTTTCTGAGATTAAAGAGTTGGTTTCTATAACAAATGCATCCAACAGGCTTTTATATGTCAATCCTGCCCTGCTTCAAAGATCAGGATACACAAAAACATTTAAGGGCAAGCCAGGCTTCTGGAATGTTGATTCATTACCCGACGAAACCCATGCAGATACTCCCTTGATTCTTGAGAATGTTTATTCATCCATACTTCATTATTGGTTTGATCTCAGGGTTTATTACTCAAAACAAGAGAATGGGGAACCAACTTATATATGGATTGCCATTGAATCTGAAACCAGAAAGACTCGCGATAAATCTACTATCATTGAAGAAACTCTGAGGGCTGAGAGCGAACTTTATCATGCGCTGTTTAAAACTTCCCCTTCGGGTATTCTGCTCATCGATTCCAAAGGAATAATTATTGATGTTAACCAATCCATCTGTTCATCAACAGGCTACAAACCTGATGAACTCATTGGCAAACATGTAAGTTTTCTCGCTCTTCCTGAGAATATTAAGGATATTAAAAATAACATTAAGCAAATCCTTTCCGGTAAAACGCTGAAACATGAAGTCTCAAGCCGGAGGAAGGATAATTCAGTTTACCATGTACTACTTGTTGAAACAGCAATTTCACTCCCCGATGGTCGTCGGGGTATTCTTTCTGTTTCAAACGATGTTTCTGATCGTAAAACTGCTGAAATTGCGCTCAGAGACAGTGAAACATGGTTTAAAGCAATTGCAAATTATACCGCCAATTGGGAGTCAATGTTTAATGTTGAAGGCCGAATTGTGTGGACCAATCCCGCAGCCGAAAGGTTTACCGGTTATACTCCCGCAGAATTTGCAGCCATGCCTGACGTTGTTGATGTGGTTGTTTGTAAAGCTGAGAGGGCGAAAGCCAGAAAAATCCTGAAAAGGGCACTGTTAGAAAGCGAAGGAACAGTCAATTATTTAAGGTGTTTAAGAAAGGATGGGACCTCTTTCTGGCTTTCACTTGCCTGGTCGCACATTAAAGATGAAAATAATAATATCATCGGAATACGTACCAGCGGACAGGATGTTACATTAAGGCTTGAAGCAATTGAAGAGTTGAGCATCAGCGAAAATCTTTACAGGTACATGATTGAAAATGCACCTTTTGGGATGTATTTTTTTGAAATCAACGATCTTGATGAGCTCATATTTACCCAGGCCAATCCTGCTGCCGACAGAATCTTTAATATGGACCACTCAAAACTGTTGGATCAAAAAATTGAAGACGCTTTTCCTTTTTTATTGGAAACAGAAGCGCCACAAAGATTCAGAGAAGCGGCTTTATACAATAAAACCTGGATTTCAGAATTATTTCAACCCGGCATAGCACCCGATTTTCAGATTTATATTGAAGTCAAAGCATTTCAGACGATCAAGAATAAAATGGCATTTATTTTTGCTGATATCAGTAAAAAAGTTCTGGCGGAGGAGCAACTAAAGGAGAGTCGTCAACTGTTCGAAACGCTGGCCCGCATGGCTCCTGTCGGGATATTCCGTACAAATGCAGCAGGCAGAACAACTTATGTTAACCCAAGGTGGTCAGCGCTTAGCGGACTTTCGTTTAAAGATGCGCTGGATAATAAATATGTTGCCGCCATACATCCCGACGATAAGGAGGCAAGAGTTAAAGAATGGGTTTATGCAGTCAAACATAAAATTCCGGTTGTTTCAGAATACAGGTTTGTCAGGCCCGATGGCTCAATCATCTGGGTTCAGGGACAGGCCATTCCCGAAGTGGTTGATGGGCAGGTGAAAGGATATATTGGAACGGTTACTGATATTACAGAACTTATTGAAATTCAGTACGATCTGAGAGCTGCAAAAGAGAAGGCTGAGGCCAGTAACCGCCTGAAAACCACCTTCATGAAAAATCTGTCTCACGAGATCAGAACACCGTTGAATGGTATTTTTGGATTTGCCCAACTGCTTGGATCAGGAGAATATTCGCCGGAAGAAAACAGGGAATTTATCGGGTTTCTGGAAGCCAGCATTGCAAGAATGACCAAAACCATTGATAATACTATGGAATTGTCATTGCTTATGACGGGCAATATGAAACGAAAAGATGGCTTGTTCAACCTCGAAACTCTTTTTCAGGAAATTTACAAGTCATTCCGGGATGAAGCCGACAGAAAGAAAATTACATTTACTGTTCTATCAGCTCTGCCTGATGAGTCCATGGTGATAACTGACAGAACTATGGTTAAAAGGATTTTGGTGGAGATTACTGACAATGCATTTAAATTCACTGAGAAAGGAAAAATAATCATAGATTACCGTTTAGATGATGATATTGTAAAAATTATTATTTCCGATACAGGCCCTGGCATAGCTCCGGATTATCTGCCTCTGATTTTCGAACCTTTCATGCAGGAGAATGTCTATGTGGCCAGGGCTCAGAGCAGCGCAGGATTGGGGCTTTCAATTGTACATGAACTTATATCACAACTTGGCGGCACCATTGGTGCTGTATCAGAACTAGGAAAGGGAACTTCAATATCGTTAATGATTCCTGTTAAAAGGGCCGCAAAATCAGCTTTTCTGGAGTTAGATCAGGGCGGAAGTAATGCTTTGGTCAATAAAATACCACTCATTCTTATTGTCGAAGACGAACAGATAAACATGCTTTTTATCAGACACTTATTGGAAAAGTTCAATTGCAGGTTACTGATTGCCGATAGTGGTGAAGAAGCAATATCATTGGTTAAGCAAAATCCGGAAATAGACATCATACTCATGGATATTCGTATGCCTGGTATGGATGGTTTTCAGGCCATTGAAATAATCAGAGAAATCAAGCCAACCATAAAAATTGCAGCCGTAACTGCCTACGGAAGCGATAGTGACAGGCAAGCCTGCCTGGCTGCAGGATGTGTGGATTACATTGCCAAGCCCTTCCAAAGCAATGATTTGCTTTCCATGCTGCGAAAGTTAATTAACTGGCCGCCAGGGTAAAATCAATCAGGTTCTTATCTTACCGTTATCTTTGATGTTGCCATCTTATTACCCTGCTTTGCTTTTAACAAGTACATTCCCGGAGGAAGCAAGGATATACCGATTTCAGCACGCATATTTCCTCCGGTTGCGGTTGTTTGATATACCATTCTGCCATCAGAATTAAAGAGACGAATCTCAACTTCTTTTCCCTGATCGAAAGAAGCAAGATCGGCAAAAGCTGCTAATGCGGCAGGATTAGGATAAACCATTACAGGAACCCTTTCAACAGGATCGTTAATTCCAAAAACCTGGCTGCCAAGGGCATTCCAGTTTTCGGTGATCTGGGTTTGCTGAAGCGGATAATTGTAAAGTTTAAGCATGGCAATAGAGCCAGATGAGGCTTCATTTCCAACAACAAGATCATCCTGGAAAAAATTCACTACACCATCTTCGTCAACCAGAGCATGTCCCCCGTTATCTATGAAATCAATTTTCACCTGTGCGTCAGTATAAATAAGCACTTGCCCGTTCTCAGCAGTCCGGGTAATAACATAATAGGTAAATTCACCTTCAATAACCGGTGCTTCCTCACTATAGAGAATGTTGTAAAAGTTCAGTTCTCCATTATAAACATAGGCACCCCAGTCGGTTTTCCTGTTTTTCCAGTCAACTACTCTTTTCCAGCTACTGAGTTCATCAAACACAAAATAAATTTCAATGGTGTAATTGTCGCCAATGAAATTCCCGGCAGCTGCATTATTAAACTGCAAACCACTGTTTTTAACAAAACGATAAACTGTTTTTGTTTGCTGCGAAATTTCGTTTAAAGTTGCAATTTCGAATACGCCTGTTTCTCCCAGAACTGTAAGATCTGGCCCACTAACAGACGATTCCTGTAAGGTGTTTTCAAAATTATAGTAGAGCACCTGTTGAGCATTTGCAATAAATGCGAAGAATATTGAAAAAATTGTCAAAGTAAAAATTTTCCTCATAGCTACTCGTTTTAGGGTTCATAATGGTTATTGCAATTTTGTGTTGAAGTAATAGTTTGCTGAAGGGATTTTCGAAAAGAAATTTTAAAAATTCCTTTTCAATTCCTGAAAATTAACATATTTGCAGCCTTAAAGGTTCACTTATATTGTTGTAAATTATTTCAATGTAGATGTAACTTTCACACACATTGACTGTCAAATAAACTGATGGTTGCAAATAACTATATGTTATGAAAAAAATAACAGCGACTTTTTTCCTTGCAATTTTAGTCTTCTTTTATGCTGACTCGGCTTTTGCACAGGTCAAATCATTTGAGCCAAAAATGGATAGCCTGTTTAGCCTGTTAAACCTGAATTCAAAGTTTATGGGGTCTGCGGCCATCATGGAAAAGGGCAAACTGGTGTATTCAACCGCAGTTGGTTTTGCTGATGTTGAGGCAAATAAACCGGCAACTACTTCAACCATTTACCGGATTGGTTCGGTTTCAAAGACAGTCACCTCGGCAATGATTTATCAGCTTTTTGAGGAAAATAAGCTCACTGCTGATACAAAACTCGCCGTTTTTTTTCCTGAGCTGCAAAATTCAGAAATCATAACAATAAATGATATGCTTATGCACCGAAGCGGGCTTTGGAGCGTGACCGATGACAGCCTTTATATGCAATGGAGCATCAATCCCAAAAGCAGAAATGAACTTATTGAAATGATAAGTAATCACCCGCCACTGTTTCAACCCGGTGAAAAATCCCAATACAGTAACTCAAATTACATACTTCTTGGATTTATTCTTGAGGATGTTACCAGGAAAAATTATTCCGAAAATCTGAAAGACAGAATCACACAAAGGACAAATCTTAATCATACCTACTACGGAAGTAAGATTAAGATTTCTGATAATGAATGCTATTCATACATATGGTCGGGATCAGGATGGATAAAGGAAAATGAAACAGATATGAGTGTTCCGCACGGCGCCGGAGCCCTGGTTTCAACCTCTGAGGATCTGGTAAAATTTATTCACGCCTTGTTCAAAGGTGAAATTATCAGCACTACTTCGCTTGCCGACATGATTAAAACCGAAGGCGCTTATGGTAAAGGAATTTTTCCTACTCCCTTTTATGATCTGCAGGGGTTTGGGCACACCGGAGGAATTGATGGATTCAGATCGGTGTTGGTTTATTTTCCTGAAAAGGAACTGAGTGTTGCAATGACTTCAAATGGAATGAATTATAATCAAAACGACATTTTAATCGGCGTGCTGAGCATTTACCTGGATCGTCCCTATGAGTTGCCCGATTTTTCAACGGCGAGTGTTTCGGCTGATATGCTGAAAAGCTACGAAGGCACCTATTCAAGCACCGGTTTCCCGCTAAAACTGACAGTGAAACTTGAAGGTAACATCCTGACCGCACAAGCTACCGGGCAAAGTGCTTTTCCGCTTGAACCTGTGAGTGAAACAGAATTTCGCTTCGATGCAGCAGGCATTCGAATCATTTTTCCTGAAGCCGGAAAACTCAACTTAAAACAAGGCGGACTCGACCTTATTATGAGCAGGGAATAGGATAATCCTTAAAAATTGTTTTCAGGGCCTGTATCGATCGGATACAGGCCTTTTAATTGTTTGTCTTTTTTGCGTTGCCAATTTTAAATTTGAAATCAAAAGGAGATCATATGCAGCTACTTTTTGTTTTCAACAGATTATTCTTTACTTTTATCAACATAAATGTTGTTAATTTTGTTATTGAAGTCCCGAATTCTTAAAAACCCTAAAAAATATAATTATGTCATCCTTCAGGTATCAAAAACCTTTTCCTGTTCAAAAAGACACCACGCCCTATAAATTACTGACCAATAAATTTGTGAGTGTTGTTGAAATTGATGGCCGTAGAATCCTTAAAATAGAAAAGGAAGGCCTTGAATTGCTGGCAAAAGAAGCCATTACTGATGTTTCATTTTATCTGAGGCCAGGCCATTTGCAAAAACTTGCCGATATTCTGGCCGATCCTGAGGCTACAGATAATGATAGATTTGTGGCTCACACCATGCTTATGAATCAGGTGGTGGCCGCCGAAGGCGAGTTGCCAACTTGCCAGGATACCGGAACAGCAATCATCATTGCAAAAAAGGGTGAGGATGTTTACACCGGTGTAAATGATGCCGAGCATCTTTCCAAAGGGATTTTTGAAACCTACCGTGACAAGAATCTCCGATACTCCATGGTTGTGCCTTTCACCATGACCGACGAAAAAAATACCGGCACCAATCTTCCTGCCCAGATTGATATTTATGCTGATCAGGGAAATCATTATGAGTTTCTGTTTATTACCAAAGGCGGCGGTTCTGCCAATAAGACTTTTCTATATCAGCAAACCAAATCCATGCTTACTGAGGATGGCATTACCAGGTTTGTAAAGGAAAAAGTCAGTGATCTTGGAACTGCAGCTTGTCCGCCATACCATCTTGCTCTGGTAATTGGCGGAACATCTGCTGAAGCTACACTATCGGCAGTAAAAAAGGCTTCTGCCGGTTATTATGATCATCTTCCAACTAAAGGTAATGAAGGAGGGCAGGCTTTTCGCGATCTGGAATGGGAAGCCCGGATTCAGAAAATTTGTGAAGAAACCGGAATAGGAGCCCAGTTTGGAGGGAAATATTTTGTGCACGATGTCAGGGTAATCCGTTTGCCCCGCCACGCAGCCTCTTGTCCGGTTGGCATAGGAGTGAGTTGCAGTGCCGACCGCAATATCAAAGCAAAAATAACGGAAGAAGGTATTTTTCTGGAAGAACTTGAAAAGAATCCGGCAAAATATGTCCCTAAATCAGCGCCTCACATGCGCCCTGCAGTTGAGATTGACCTTGACCGGCCAATGAAAGAGGTGCTGGCTGAGTTATCGAACCATCCGGTTAAAACCCGCCTTAGTCTGAACGGAACCCTTGTTGTTGCGCGTGATATTGCCCATGCCCGCATTAAACAAATGATTGATGAAGGGAAACCCATGCCCGATTACTTTAAAAATCACCCGGTTTATTATGCCGGCCCTGCCAAAACGCCAAAAGGTATGGCTTCAGGGAGTTTTGGACCAACTACAGCAGGTCGCATGGATGTGTATGTTGATCAGTTTCAGGCAATGGGAGGTTCGCTGATAATGCTTGCCAAAGGAAACCGAAGCAAAATGGTAAGCGATGCCTGTAAAAAACACGGAGGTTTTTATCTGGGTTCAATTGGCGGCCCCGCTGCAATACTGGCAAAGTCCAATATAAAATCAGTTGAAGTAATTGATTTTGAAGAGCTTGGTATGGAAGCCGTCAGGAAAATCCGGGTCGAAAATTTCCCGGCTTTTATTATTGTGGATGATAAAGGGAATGACTTTTATGCAGTGAAATAGTTTTGAAACTGTTTCGCTTATCTCACTTCACTGCCGTTTGTCATTTTCGTGACCGGAGCTATGAAGCTGAGGCGTCCGTCGCGGTCTTCAGCCATTAGTATCATGCCTTGTGAGTCGATACCTTTCAGATTTCTTGCTGAAAGGTTTACCAGAATGGTGACCTGTTGTCCGATTATATTTTCCGGTTCGTAATATTCTGCAATACCCGAAACTACTGTTCGTTTATCGATACCAGTATCGATGGTGAGTTTTAGTAGTTTCTTTGTTTTGGCAACTTTTTCAGCAGCAATGATGGTGCCGGTCCTGAGGTCTATTTTACCAAAATCGTCAAATTCTATAATTGGTTTTGAAGGTATGGCTGTGATATTTTCAGCCTCATTGGCTTTTTTTGTATCGAGCAGCTTTTGCACCTGTGCCTCAATGGCATCATCTTCAATACGTCCGAATAAATGTTCGGGCAAACCAAGCGAGTGGCCGGGAGGCAATAGTGCCGAACCTCCGGCTTTATGCCATTTTGAAGGCTCAAGGTTAAGCATAAGATTGAGCTTTTTAGCGCTGAAAGGAAGGAAGGGCTCACACAGTATGGCCAGGTTGGCACATATCTGCAAGCAAATGTTCAGATTGGTCTGAACACGTTCAGGGTTGGTTTTGAATGTTTTCCACGGTTCAGTTTCGGTCAGATATTTATTGCCGAGGCGTGCCAGGTTCATCAGTTCGTTCAATCCTTCCCGGAAACGGTAAAGTTCAATACTTTGGGCAATTTTCGCAGGGAAACCAGCCATTTCGTTTATCACCTGACGGTCATACTCATCAACTGGCCCCAGTGCAGGAACTTTGCCTACGAAATATTTTTGAGTAAGTACAAGGGTACGATTCACGAAATTACCGAAAACCGCCAGCAATTCGCTGTTGTTGCGGGTCTGGAAATCGCGCCATGTAAAGTCATTGTCTTTGGTTTCGGGCGCATTGGCGGTCAAAACATACCTCAACACATCCTGCATTCCCGGAAACTCTTCGAGATATTCGTGCAGCCAGACAGCCCAGTTGCGAGAGGTGGAAATCTTATCGCTCTCAAGGTTAAGGAATTCATTGGCCGGAACGTTTTCGGGCAGAATAAATGAACCTTCGGCCTTTAGCATACCCGGAAAAACAATGCAGTGAAATACTATATTGTCCTTTCCGATAAAATGAACCAGTTTTGAATCGGCCGATTTCCAGTAAGGCTCCCAGTCTTTTCCGGTTTGTTCTCCCCATTCACGGGTGGCCGAGATATAGCCAATGGGTGCATCAAACCACACATACAGCACTTTGCCTTCAGCCTCATGCAGCGGAACTTTTACACCCCAGTCAAGGTCACGGGTTACGGCGCGTGGCTGCAGACCATGATCGAGCCACGATTTACATTGTCCGTAAACATTGGTTTTCCAGTCATCTTTATGGCTTTCAAGAATCCACTCGCGAAGCCAGGCTTCGTATTTGTCTAATGGCAGAAACCAGTGTTTGGTTTCCCGCATAACAGGCATACTCCCGCTGAGGGCTGATTTGGCATTAATCAGATCGGTGGCATTCAACGATGTGCCACAATTTTCGCACTGGTCGCCATAAGCTTTTTCAAATCCGCAATGAGGACAGGTTCCGGTAATATAGCGATCGGCCAGAAATGTTTGGTGTTCCTCATCATAATATTGAAGCGATGTTTTTTCAATAAACTCGCCCTTATCATATAGGTTGGTAAAGAATTCAGAAGCCGTTTGGTGGTGAATGGGATTTGAAGTGCGGCTGTAAATGTCGAATGATATACCAAAATCTTCAAATGACTTTTTAATGATGCCATGATACTTATCCACCACCTGCTGAGGAGTTATTCCTTCTTTTCTTGCCTTTATGGTAATTGGAACTCCGTGTTCATCTGATCCGCCTATGAAAAGTACATCTTCGCCTTTGGAGCGAAGATAGCGTGCGTAAATATCAGCAGGTACATAAACTCCGGCCAGGTGGCCAATATGGATGGGACCATTTGCGTATGGCAGGGCAGAGGTTATGGTATAGCGTTTAAAGGATTTGGCTGAAGTTCCTGACATTGTTTTTAATTTTAAAACAGTTTGCAAAGTTAGTGATTTCAGATTTCGGATTTCGGATTGCAGATTTCCTCAGGCAAATCTCTGATTGTCTTTTTTCTGATCGAAATGGAGATAAATTAAATGGGGATAAAATAATTTATAATCACATACTTAAATCTTAGTCGCAGATAGTATTTGACAACGCAATTGCTTTAGTTGGAATGACTGTGATTAAGTCTTATTGGTAATTGACTGGTGCTATTATTTCTGTCGAATTGGTATCCATATTTCTTCTTCCGAAACCGGTTCGGCATTTTTGTATTTTTCTCCGAGTACTTCAAAATGCGGCCTGTCATCCAGCAAATAATCCGACCCGGGAAGCCAGGTTCCAAAGATATATTGATAGATACTCTTGTCAGTACTTAAGCCTTTGTAGTCAAAAACTGCATAGAGCCCGCCTGACAGAGTATAAGTCTCCATATCGGTTGGCCTGTTGTCATAATCTGATACTTCAACTGTTGCCCATTTTTCAAATTCATTCAATGGGTTAATTTCGGCAAAGTATGATGGTTTGTATATCTGCATTGAAATCAGGTCATTCGACAAATTATTTGATATTTCTCTGCGTCGGGGCATAAAACTTCTCCAAAGTTCACCTGTTTTGTTGCTGGCTAAACTCATTGTCAATCGGTTACCGATTAACTTTTTTTCTTGCAGGATTTCTATTCTTGGCTTCAAATTCATATTTTTATCCTGATATTTTTGTGCTGTCCGTTTAAGGTTGATTGCCAATTCATCCATAATCACAGTAAACTTATAAAAAATGCGCATCCTGACTTATGATGCGCACTTCCAGAGTCAAAATATAATTAAAATTAGTAGTTCTCCTGTTTCATTTCAAAGTAAGCCAGTGGATGTTCACAGGCCGGGCAGTTTTTCAGTGCTTTTCTTCCTTTATAATGATATCCGCAGTGGCGGCATACCCAGATGATTTCCTCATCTTTTTCGAAAACTTTGTTTTTGTTGAGGTTTTCAAGCAGTTTCAGGTAACGTTTTTCGTGCTCAAGTTCAACACTTGCAACCAGTTTAAAAGTGTTTGAAACCCTTTTAAAGCCTTCTTCTTCAGCTATTCTTGCAAATTCAGGGTACAGAAGTGTCCATTCTTCATTTTCACCTTCAGCCGATGCCTCAAGGTTTTCGGCGGTGGATCCGACCATTCCGGCAGGATAAGATGCAGTGATTTCAAGCATTCCGCCTTCAAGATATTTGAAGAACATTTTCGAATGTGAGTCTTCCTGATTGGCTGTTTCTTCGAAAAAAGCAGCAATCTGCTCATAGCCGTCTTCGCGTGCTTTTGCTGCAAATAAACGATAACGCCTTGCAGCCTGTGATTCTCCTGCAAATGATTTCAGCAGGTTCTTTTCAGTTTGGGTTCCTTTGATTGATTTTTCCATATTTTTATTTGTTTGATTCCAATAGCGGTTGTAATCTTTAACAGCAGTATTCTTTTAAATTTTCTTTCCCGATCACTTGCTACAAAAATAGTGAAGTAAGATTAAAACTAAAGGGATCAGAAGCTTAGAATCATTCTAAATTTCATTAGGGGGTATTCTCTGCAAAATCGTTTACCTTTGATCAATCAAATGTAAATTATGATTACTCCTGCATATCTTAAGCCCGGCGACAAAGTGGGGATAGTTGCAACTGCCCGCAAGGTTTCTCCCGAAGAGGTTGAGCCAGCTATTAGAACTATACAATCGTGGGGTTTGGAAGTTATTGAAGGTGCCGGTCTTTACCTTGCTGAAAATCAGTTTGCGGGCAATGATGATCAACGTGCTGCCGATTTACAGATGATGCTTGATGACCCGGAAATTAATGCAATAATTTGTGCAAGAGGAGGTTATGGCACGGTTAGAATTCTTGATCAGCTTGACTTTTCAGCTTTTCAGAAAGACCCGAAGTGGATTGTGGGTTTCAGCGACATTACTGTACTGCATTCTCATATAAGCAAACATTTTGGCATTGAAACACTGCATGCTGCCATGCCGCTGAATTTTCCCGTGGATGGCTCACCTTCACTTTCGGTGGAAGCACTAAGGAATGTACTTTTTGGTGAAGTGGCAGATTACACTGTTGTGACAGGCAATTTATCACGCACCGGCCACGCCAGAGGAGAATTAGTGGGAGGCAACCTTTCCATACTTTATAGCTTAAGCGGAACGTCTTCTGATATTGAAACCAGCGGCAAAATTCTGTTTATTGAAGACCTTGATGAATATCTTTACCACATTGACCGGATGATGATGAACCTGAAGCGCAGCGGAAAACTCGATGAACTGGCAGGTTTGGTAGTTGGTGGAATGAGTCAGATGAGAGACAATACTGTTCCTTACGGAAAAAGTGCGGAAGAGATTATAGCCGATGCCGTAAAGAACTATAAATACCCGGTATTATTTGGGTTCCCTGCCGGACATCTAAACGACAATATGCCGCTTATTTTAGGCCGCGAGGCAGTGCTTGATGTGGCAGAAGATAGTTCCGGTCTGATTTTTACCCAATCAAAGAAAACAAACCAGAAAGGCAAAGTGGGTAATCTGGTGAAGCCTGTTCTATTTATTACTGCATTTTTTGCATTGATCTGGTTGCTGTATTTTTTGTTGCTGGGAAATTAGATATAATGATCACAGATTATTGTATTTAAACAAAAAGATAGATGTCATTATTTAGATTACTTTAAAATAGCGATTATTCGAAAATATTGTTTTGTTTTATGGTAACGATTTTTATAAATTTGTAACTTGAATGTAAATTTAATATGAGATAATTCTTGATTCTTTTAATTTATGCGTAACCGTCCGGGCATGAGCATCTTTTCTGCCAGTTTTTCGTCGCCTAACTTTGCGTCAAAAAAAGATGACACGAACAGAAAGAACGGCATTGATGCAATCGCTGGTAAATCAATGGAAAGAAAGT